>JACDHR010000040.1:0-15425 GCA_013820915.1 Gemmatimonadota bacterium | reverse complement strand
CGCTTCGTTAGTGTGAAGTTGCGCTCCCACACGGAATACACGACATGACGGTGATCGATTCCCACGCCCACCTCACCGACGAGCGGCTCGTAGATGAAGCCGCCGCCGTCGTGGAGCGCGCGCTGGCGGCCGACGTGGAGGCCGTCGTGACGGTCGGGACGAAGCTGGAAGACAGTCGTGCGGCGGTGGAGCTGGCTAACCGGCTGCCTGGCGTGTTCGCGTCCGTCGGCCTTCATCCCCACAACGCCGACGCTGCCGACGAGCAGCTCTTCAGCGAGCTGCGCGAGCTCGCCAGGCAGCCGCGCGTCGTGGCCCTGGGTGAGACCGGGCTGGACTACTTCCATGACAACGCGCCGCGGCAGGCGCAGCAGTCCGCTTTCGCGCGGCACCTCGAGCTCGCGCGCATGCTCGACCTGCCGGTGATCGTCCACGCGCGGGAGGCCGATGAAGATGTGATCGGTATCCTTCGCGATGCGGGCCGTGGCACGCATGGAGTGCTGCACTGTTTCACCGCGGGGCGTGAGCTGATGGACTGCGCGCTCGACCTCGGCTGGTACATCTCCTTCGCGGGGATGATCACCTTCCCTAAATACATGGACGCGGAGCTTCTGCGCGCCGTTCCCGGAGACAGGATCCTGGTGGAGACCGATAGCCCATACCTGGCGCCGGTCCCCTACCGGGGTAAGCGCAACGAGCCGATGCATGTGCCGCTTGTCGCCACTCGCGCGGCGGAGCTGCGGGGTGAGGACCCCGCGGAGTTCGCCGCCGCCACGGTTCGGAATGCCCGATCCCTCTACCGCCTCGCTGAGCGCTAGTCCCACGATTTCCGCCGCGCACCGCCCAAGCACGATGGCCCGTCGCATCGAGATCCTCCCGGATCGGCTCGTCAACCAGATCGCCGCGGGCGAGGTGGTGGAGCGTCCCGCGGCCGTCGTCAAGGAGCTCATGGAGAATGCGCTCGATGCGGGCGCGACGCGCATCGACCTCGCGGTCCGCAACGGCGGCAAGACCGAGATCCGCGTGGCGGATGACGGCTGCGGGATGATCCGTGAAGACGCGATGCTCGCCCTTGAGCGGCACGCGACGAGCAAGATCCGCGAGCTGGACGACCTCGCGACCCTCCGCTCGCTGGGCTTCCGCGGAGAGGCGCTCCCGTCGATCGCCTCCGTGTCACGGCTCGCGCTCGAGACGGCGGCGCGCGACACGGACGGGACCCGGATCGTGATCTCGGGTGGGCAGATCTCGGCGGTCGAGCCGTGCGCGCGCCGCCGCGGCACCACGGTGACGGTCCGCAGCCTGTTCTTCAACGTCCCGGCTCGCGCGGCGTTTCTCCGCTCCGCGGCTGCCGAGACGCGCGCCGTCAGTGAAGTTGTTACGGCTCTCGCGCTGGCGCACCCGCGGGTGGCATTCGCGCTGGAGTCGAACGGGCGTGTGCTCCTGGACCTCCCAAGCGCCACGGACCTGCGCCACCGGATCGCCGCGATCTGGGAAGACGAGACGGCTGAAGAGCTGATCCCCGTCTCGTTCCGCGACGACCGCACAACTCTCTCGGGGCTGGTGCAGCGCCCGGCCGCGGCCACGCCGGGCGGGCGGCGCGCCTATCTCTTCGTCGATGGCCGCGCCTTCACGGACCGTGCCCTGGTCCGTGCCGCCAACCGTGCGTACCGTACCACGATTCCGCCGGGAGTGCACCCCTCCGTTTTCCTCTTTATCGAAGTCCCTCCCGGCGGAGTGGACGTCAACGTCCACCCGACCAAGGCCGAGGTGCGATTCCGCGATTCCCTCGCGGTCGAGCGGGCGGTGGAGGAGGGGGTGCGCTCGGCACTGTCGAAGCTGGAGAGCGCACCAGCCGTCGGCAGAGCGGCGGGTTCCGCGGAGTTCACTACAGTCGGCCGCACGGACCCGCCAGCCGCGGAGATTTCGGGTCCCGCGGATCGCAATATCGGAGAGCCGACGATGACGGATCTCGCGGTGGCCGCGGAGCCACAGATGAGCCTCTTCGTGGCAGCATCCACGAGCGCGCGGGCTTCTGCGCCCGAAGAACCCGAGGCACTCGAGCTGACGGAATCCCGCTCCACCGCGCCTTCCATCTGGCAGATCCACAACATGTACCTGCTGGCGGAGACGCGTACCGGGCTGATCATCGTAGACCAGCACTCCGCCCACGAGCGCGTGCTCTACGAGGAGTTGATGCGCGGATTCGGGGAGGATGGCGGCGCGAGCCAGCGCCTTCTCTTCCCTCTGACGCTCCGGCTCTCGCCGGCAGAGCTGGGGATCGTCGAAGAGCTGAGCGGAGTGCTCGCGCGCGCCGGGTTCGAGATCGAATCGTTCGGCGGCCGCTCCGTGGTGGTGCATGCAGTGCCGAACCCGCACCCGTATTTCGATGCGGAGCGCTGCCTGCGCGAGATGATCTCGGAACTCGCCACCGGATCGCCGCTGGTCAACGCAGCGCGAAACCAGCACGAGCGCATTGCGCTGTCGTTCGCCTGCAAGGCCGCGATCAAGGCGGGGCAGAAGCTCTCACCCGAGGAGATGAGCGAGCTCTTCGACCGGCTCTTCGCCACCGAGCTCCCGTATCACGACATCCATGGCCGGCCCACCGTGGTCCAGCTCTCCATCCGCGAGCTGCACAACCGTTTCGGGCGGAGCGGCGGATGAGCGGATCCACCCGTGACCCAGCCGACTCCACACGCGATTCCGAGCAGGTGGGTGAGGAGATCCGCTCACCCCTGGCGATCGTCGGCCCGACGGCCTCGGGGAAGACGGCCCTCTCCATCGAGGTAGCGAAGCGCCTGCCGGTGGAGATCATCTCGATGGACTCGCGGCAGGTGTATCGAGGGATGGACATCGGCACCGCGAAGGTGAGCCCCGCCCAGCGAGCGGCCGTGCCCCACTACGGGCTCGACCTAGCCGACCCCGACGAGCGCTTCGGCGCGGGCCGGTTCGCGCGGGCAGCGCGCGAATGGATGGTGGCGATCGAAGAGCGAAAGCGGATGCCTCTACTCGTCGGTGGCACCGGCTTCTTTCTTCGAGCTCTTACACACCCTATCTTCCGCGAGCCCGCGCTCGATCCCGCGCGCCGAGAACGGCTCGCAGGGCAGCTCGCGGCGATGGACACGGAGGCGCTCCGCCGCTGGTTGGAACGGCTGGATCCGCCCACCGCCGCGCGTCTGCAATCATGGGGCGGCCGACAGAGGTTGATCCGCGCTCTGGAGCTGCCGCTCCTCACGGGGCGGCCGCTCTCGTGGTGGCACCGGCACGCTCCGCCCGAGGCGCCGCCGATCACCCCGCGAGTGTTCGTGCTCGACATGCCGCGCGAGCGCCTGTACTCCAGCATCAACGCTCGGGTGGAAGACATGGTGCGAGACGGGCTGGTCGACGAGGTCCGCGTCCTCACCGAGGCGGGGTACGCCGAGGGTGATCCGGGGATGAACGCCACCGGGTACATCGAGCTCCTGCCATTCCTGCGTGGCGAGATCGCGCTGGACGCGGCGCTGGAGCAGGTGCGGCGGAACACACGCGCCTATGCGCGCCGTCAGCTGACCTGGTTCCGTCACCAGCTCCCAAACGGCGCGGTATGGCTCGACGCCACACGGCCCGCCGGCGAGCTGGCGGAGGAGATTGTACGAATCAGTGCGTGAGTGCGACGCGAAGCTAACCGGGCGGGGGGAATGCACAAGCCGTTGTTGTTTCTCTTCCCTCTTCCCCTTGCCCTCTTTCCTGCTGTGAAAATCGGGATAACCTGCTACCCGACGTACGGTGGTTCCGGCGCGGTAGCGACGGAGCTCGGAATGGAACTCTCCAAACGGGGGCACGAGGTGCATTTCATCTCGTACGCGCACCCGTTCCGTCTTCCGCACTTCATGGAGCGCGTGTACTTCCACGAGGTGGAGATCGCGCGCTATCCGTTGTTCGAGTTCCCGCCGTACGATCTGGCGCTCGCCGTCACCATGCACGAGGTCGCGCTCCGTCGCGAGCTCGACCTCCTCCATGTGCACTACGCGATTCCGCACGCGGCCTCGGCGTGGATCGCCAAGGAGATGCTCGGCGCCGAACACGATCTGAAGATCGTCACCACGCTGCACGGCACCGACATCACACTGGTGGGCCAGGAGCGCTCCTTCCGCGAGATCACCCGCTTCTCGATCGGCCGCTCCGACGGGCTCACCGCGGTGTCCGACTACCTGAAACGCGAAACGGAAACTCACTTCCAGGTCGCGCCCGACGACATCGAGGTGATCCCCAACTTCGTCGACCCCGTCCGCTACGATCGGGACCAGTACCCGTGTCGTAAGCGGACCCTGCTCGGGAGCGGGGAGAAGCTCGTCATTCACATCTCCAACTTCCGCCCCGTGAAGCGTATCCGGGACGTGGTGCGGACTTTCCACGGGATCTGCCGGAGCGTTCCCGCGCGGCTCGTGCTGGTGGGCGACGGGCCGGACCGTCCCGAAGCTCTCGATGAGGCGCAGCGGCTCGGGATCGCGGAGCGGGTGATCTTCCTCGGCAAGCAGGATTCCGTGGCGGAGCTGCTTGCCTGTGCGGACCTGTTCCTACTCCCGTCCGAGTCCGAATCGTTCGGGCTGGTCGCGCTGGAGGCGATGGCCAGCGGGGTGCCGGTAATCGCCACCAACGTGGGCGGAATTCCCGAAGTCGTGGAGCACGGCGTTACCGGCTATCTCGCGCCCGTAGGGGCAACGGATGAGATGGCCGAGGCGGGAATCGCCCTCCTCCGGGACGCGGAGCATTGGCTTGCCGCCAGCACGGCTGGGCGTACTCTCGCGATCGAACGGTTCAGCGTCGATACCATAGTCCCGCGGTATGAGCGCTACTACGAGCGGGTGTTGAGCGGAGCCGTGGCCCGCGGCCAGACCAAAGGACCTCTCGTGAAGGCAGCAAGCGAATGACGTGGTGGGAAGCACTCATCCTCGGGATCGTGCAGGGGCTGACCGAGTTCTTTCCGGTGTCGAGCTCGGGACATCTGGTGATCGGGCAGGAACTACTCGGCCTGGCCATCCCCGGCATCGTCTTCGACGTGGTGGTCCACGTCGCAACGCTTATCTCCGTGCTGATCGTCTACCGCGGGACCGTGGCGAGGCTGATCCGCGGTGCCTTCATCCGTGGCGAGGAGAGCACCTGGCCGTACATCCTCAAAATCGGGCTGGCGACGATCCCGGCCGTGATCGTCGGCTTCACACTCCGGGATTGGTTCGAGGCGCGCTTCGACGACCCGATCTTCGCAGGTACCATGATCCTGGTCACCGGGTGCGTGGTGTGGAGCTCCCGCTGGGCGCTCGGCACGCATCGGATCGGGATCCTGGAGCTGATCCCGATCGCGGTCGCCGCGATTCTATCGCTGCTTGCCGGTACCGCGATTCCATTCCTGGCGGTGCTCGCCATGCAGAGCGTTCTGATGTTCATCGCCCGCGCCACCACGTCGCAGACCGGCAGGGAAAAGGAACCGACATTCGGTGGAGCGCTGATCATGGGCATCGCTCAGGCCATCGCGATCTTCCCCGGCATCTCACGGTCCGGCAGCACCGTGGTGGCTGCCCTGTGGCGCAGGATCGATCCTGCCGCGGCCGCGGAGTTCTCGTTCCTGATGTCCATTCCCGTCATCCTCGGTGCAGCCATGCTCCAGGTGCCCGATGCGCTACGCGGGGGAGATCCCGGGGTGAGTCTTTTCGCACTTACGGTCGGGTTCATCGGCGCGGCTGCGAGCGGGATCCTGGCGATCCGCTTCTTCGTCGCACTTCTCAAGCGTCAGAACTTCCATATCTTCGCCTACTACTGCTGGGTGGCGGCGGGGCTCTTTCTCCTTGTCGTGCCGACGGGGGTGTGACTGCCATGACCGGCGCGCACGAGGTCATCCGCACCGCGCTCGAAGAGGACGTGGGCCCCGGCGACTGGACGACGCTCTGGACGGTTCCGTCCGGCCGAACGGCGGACGCGTGGATCGTCGCCAAGGCACGCGGAGTGGTCTCGGGGCTCGATGTGGCGCGGGAGGTGTTCCGCACCGTCGATGCCCGGCTCGACGTACGCCTGCTCCTCGAAGAGGGTGCGCGGGTGGAGCCCGGCCAGCGGGTGGTGGAGCTTCACGGCGCGGCCCGCTCGATCCTCACGGGTGAGCGCGTCGCGCTCAATCTGCTACAGCGACTCTCGGGCGTGGCCACGATAACGCGGCAGTATGTTGATGCCGTGGCGGGCACCGGCGTGCGGATCCTCGATACCCGTAAGACCACCCCGGGCCTGCGCGCTCTCGAAAAGCGGGCGGTACGCGCAGGGGGCGGAGAGAACCATCGTTTCGGCCTGCACGACATGGTGCTGATCAAGGAGAACCACATCGCCGCGGCGGGCGGGATCTCCGCCGCGGTCGCCCGGGTGCGCGAGGCGAACCACCGCGGCCTGCGGATCGAGGTCGAAGCGACGACGCTCGCCGAGGTGGACGAGGTGCTCGCCAACGTCGCGCACCGGATCCTCTTCGACAACATGCCCCTGCCTCTCCTGCACGAGGCGGTCGAGCGGGTCCGCTCCCATCGGGGTCCGCGCCTTGAAATGGAGGCATCCGGGGGGATCTCGCTTGAGACCGTCCGCGGCGTCGCGGAGACGGGTGTGGACTTCATCTCCGTGGGCGCGCTGACCCACTCGGCGCCCGCGCTCGATCTTTCGCTCCTGATCTCCGCACGCTAACGTGAAGGTTCAGGCGGTGCGAGCGGCGCGGTGGGAGGGGGTGGAGGTCGGCTCGCTGGCCGCTTCGTGGGACGTTCCCGAAGTCCACGCGTATGCGTGCGTCGGTTCGACGAACGACTTGGCGCGGAGTCTCGCGGAAGAGGGATGCGCCACCGGAACCTGTGTGATCGCCGACGAGCAGACGGCGGGGCGGGGCAGGGCAGAGCGGCGCTGGTCCTCTCCCGCGGGTCTGGGAGTATGGATGTCGCTGGTCCTGCGCCCGCTCGGCCTCCGGGATCCGGGTGTACTCCCTCTCGTCGTCGGCGTCGCCGTCGCTCGTGCGCTCGATGCGTTCGCGCGCCCCGCCGTGCCGCAGATCAAGTGGCCGAACGACGTGTTGCTGGCTGGCCGCAAGGTGGGAGGCATCCTCTGTGAAGGGTCGTGGGACGGGAATTCCCCCCGTTTCGTGGTGGTGGGGATCGGCCTCAACGTGCTCCACTCTCCGGAAGATTTTCCCGACGGGATCCGCGACCTCGCGACCTCGCTCCGAATCGCGTCCGGGTGGGCACCGCCCCGGGAGGAGATCGCGGGCGCGGTCGCCCGCGCGGTCATGGAGGCGGGCCGGGAACCGGTTCTGGACTCCTCCCTGCTGGAGGAGCTGGCGCGCAGGGACTCGCTGCGGGGCCGCGAGGTCATCGTGAGGGAGCCGTCCGGCAGAGAGCTGCACGGCACCGCCGCCGGCGTCGCGCCGGACGGGAGCCTGCTTCTGCGCACACCCGCGGGCGTGCTGCGCCACATCCGCACCGGCTCGGTGCGGCGAATCGTTCCGGCCGGGGCGTAAGCGGGCGAGGATCTCCCGCTTGCCTCCCCCCCGAGCCCTTCCTGTTCGCATTCACCCGGACAGCCGCTCCTGAAACTCCGAAAATGGATCTGGTCTTCGATATCGGCAGTACGGAAATCACCCTGGGGCTGTTCAATGGTGATGAGATCCGGCACCACTGGCGGGTCGCCAGCGATCCACGCCGCACCCCGGACGAGTTCTCGGTCCTTCTCCGCCAGCTCCTCGGGGCTCAGCACGTCTCCTCGGACGGCATCGACCGCGCCACGCTCGCTTCCGTCATGCCACCGGTAGCGGTTGCCGTAGCCGTCGCCTGTGAGACCGTGCTGCACCTCGAAGGTGTCATGATCGACGCCAGGCACCCGCTCCCCGTCCGGCTGGATGTGGACGAGCCGGATCGCGTGGGCGCGGACCGCATCGTCAACGCCGTCGCCGCCCACCGGCTGTACGGCCGCGATACGATCGTGGTGGATCTCGGCACCGCCACCACCTATGACTGCGTTACCGCCGAGGGGGTATTCATCGGCGGGGCGATCGCGCCGGGGGCTCGCATCGCGGCGGAGCAGCTGACGGCGCGAACGGCGAAGCTGCCCCGCGTGCCGCTCGCTCGGCCGGAAAAGGTGATCGGCCGCCGCACGGAAAGCTGCCTGCGGAGCGGGATCTTTTACGGCGCGGTCGACGCCGTCGACGGAATGGTGCGCCGCATCCGGGAGGAATGGGGCCGCCGCGACCCCCGGGTGGTGGCCACGGGCGGGCTCTCGGCGATCATCGCGCCGCACTGCCGCACGGTGCAGCACATCGAACCGTTCCTCACCCTGCGAGGCATCCTCTTCGCGCGAGAGCACCTCGACAGGTATCCCGGAGAAACCGCCCCGCCGCCTCGGCCAACCATCGACAAGCCCGCCCCGTGACGCTCACCGCCCGGCCCGACTACCGCTCCCGCACCGCGCTTCGGCGCTGGGGATATCGGCTTCTGCCGGGTGACGGGTTCTCGTATCTCCTGCACATGCGGCCTCTCGAATGGCCGATCATGGTGGCGCACACCGCTCTCGGATTCTTTCTGGCCGTGGGCTGGAATGTCTCCGCGGGGGGCGGGTTCGGTCCGCTCCTCGGCGGGCTCGCCATCTGGGTGGTTCTCCTGAACGGGGGCACGCTCGCCATCAATTCCGCTTTCGACAGGGACGAAGGCGATGTCGGGTACCTCGATGCCCCGCCCCCGCCTCCGCGGCACCTCTTCGTGTTCTCGCTTGCGCTGATGGCCGCCGGACAGGTGTTGGCCTTCGCGCTCTTCCCGCTGCTCTTCGGGATCGCCTACGCGGTCTGCTTCCTCATGTCGATCCTCTACTCCGTGCCTCCGTTTCGATGGAAGGCGGTCGCGGGGCTGGACCTGGTGATCAATGCGTGGGGATTCGGCACCCTTACTCCGCTGGCCGGATGGGCCATCACGGGGCAACCGGTGCCTGCCTGGGCCGTGCTGACGCTCCTGGCCTTCTGCCCTCTCTTCACCTCGCTCTACCCCCTGACGCAGCTCTACCAGTACGAGGAGGATAGAGCGCGCGGGGATCGCACGCTCGCACTCGTGCTCGGGATGCGCCGGTCGCTGCAGCTCGCGATCCTTGCGATGCTGGTCGCTTTCGCGCTGCTCGCCGCCGGCGTACTCACGGGGCCGGCGGGACGGTGGTGGCCGAGCCTCGGATTCGCCTTCCTCGCTTGGCTCGCGGTGCTTCTTCCCTGGTATCGCCGCTACCCCCGGATGGACACCGCCGAGCATAAACGGGGGATGTACGCGGCGCTTCACGCGTGGGCGATCACGGACATCGCGGTGCTGCTGACGTTTACGCTCGCCTGACCCTCTCCTCACCGGGAAGCTTTCTCGCTGCACATCCCTGTCAGCGCTTGCTGTGTAATTCTTCCGTTCCCACTCTCGCTTGCCCATCCGCCGGACTTCCGAGTAGCTTGGAACGCGATTCCATCTCGCGCCTCGACACATATTTCTATGAAGCTCCGTATCGACGGGGAGATCGAAGTCCCCGGAGACAAGTCCATCTCGCACCGCGCTCTGCTGCTGGCGACGCTCGCGCACGGAGAGAGCCGGCTTCAGGGTGTCCTGCCGGGTGCCGACTGCCGGAGCACCGCGGCGGCGCTGCGGGCGCTCGGCTGCACGGTGCCTGTGATCCCCGCCGACGGCGGGGAGCTGCGGATCAACGGCCGCGGGGTAGACGCGTGGGCCGCACCCGCGGAACCCATCGACTGCGGTAACAGCGGAACGACGACCCGCCTGCTGCTCGGACTCCTCGCCTCACGCCCGTTCTGCTGCACGCTTACCGGCGATGAATCGCTCCGGAGCCGCCCGATGCGCCGCGTCACCGAGCCGCTCGCCGCGATGGGAGCGAGCATTCGAGACCTCGCAGGCCCCGACCGCCTCCCACTCGAGATCTGCGGGGGGCCGCTGCGCGGGCTGCACCACCATTCCGCCAAGGCAAGCGCGCAGGTCAAGAGCGCGGTGCTGCTCGCCGGGCTGAGTGGGGGTGTGGAGGTCTCCGTTCTGGAGCCGAGCCGCTCGCGCGACCATACCGAGCGTATGCTGAGCGGGATGGGAGCCGATGTCCGCGGCGCCTCCGCGGAGAACGGGTGGCAGGTGAGGCTGACGCCCTCCGCGGGTCCGCTCCGCCCGCTCGATCTCTCCGTTCCCGGCGACCCGTCTTCCGCGGCTTTCTGGGTGGCGCTCTGCCTGCTCGCCGACGCGGGCGAGCTTCGCATCCTCAACGTATGCGTGAACCCCACGCGTACGGGGTTCCTCTCCATCCTCGCGCGGATGGGCGCGCGGGTCAAGCTGGAGAACCAACGGCTCGCAGGGGGTGAGCCGGTGGCCGACCTGACGGTCGCGCCGAGCGAGCTCCGGGGCACGTCGGTGAGCACAGAGGAAATACCCGCGGCAGTCGACGAGATCCCGATCCTGGCCGTGCTCGCCGCGCGCGCACAGGGAGAGACGCGCGTCGTGGGCGCCGGCGAGCTACGCGTGAAGGAGAGCGACAGGATCGCAGCCGTGGTGAGCAACCTGCAGGCCGTGGGCGTGGACGCGGAAGAGCTCCCCGAAGGGCTCGTGGTGCAGGGAAGTGACCGTCCTCTCTCCGGACGGGTGCACACCCGGGCCGACCACCGAATCGCGATGGCATTCGGAGTTCTCGGCGCACTTCCCGGGAACCACATCGAGATCGATTCTCCCGATGTGGTCGACGTCAGCTTCCCCGGGTTCTGGTCGACGCTGCGCCAGCTCTCCTCCGGAACCTCTTCCCTCTCCCTCAAGAAGACCCGCTGATGAGCAGCACCTCGCCGCGTGCAGGGATCGTCATCGCCATCGACGGCCCCGCCGCCTCCGGAAAGAGCTCGACGGCGCGCGCCGTGGCGGCCGCGCTCGGATATCGCCATCTCGATTCGGGAGCTTTCTACCGGGCCCTCACTCTCGCGCTGCTTCGTTCCGGTATCCCCGAGCAGGAGTGGGACTCCCTCACCGCCTCCGATCTCGCGCAACTTCAGGTAGCCGGCGTCGCCGAGGCCGGCGGGTACCTCTTCCGGATCGGGAGTGAGGAGGTCACCGGGGAAATCCGCTCGCCCGCGGTGAGCGCCAGCGTCTCCCGCGTCGCTGCCATTCCCGCGGTGCGCGACTGGCTCCTCGGAACACTCCGCGCTGCCGGAGCGAAGGGCGGGCTCGTCGCCGACGGACGCGATATCGGAACCGTCGTCTTCCCTGACGCGGAGCTCAAGGTCTTCCTGGTCTGTGCTCCGCAGGAGCGAGCGCTCCGCCGGCTCCGCGAGCAGGGCGATGCGAGCGCCTCCGTTGAGGATATCCGCGCCGAGGCGGAGCGGCTCCGCACCCGCGACCATCTCGACTCTTCACGCGAGGTCGCTCCGCTTCTGCGCGCCGCAGACGCGATCACGCTCGATACCACCGGTCTCGCCTTCAACTCCCAGGTCGACGCGATCCTCCGCCTCGCGAGAACGCGCGCCGGGGGTTGACTTCACTCCGCCCGTCTCCTACGTTGTAGTGTTCCGCCGGCGCCGCTCGGCTCCGGTCCTTTTCACTCTAGAACCCGTTGTTCAGCCGCGTCTTTGCAGTCGCCGGCATGAAAAACCCGGGAGGTTTCCCAACGCATGGTCGATCAGACTATCAACGACCACACATCGCAGCTCTCCGACGTGACTGACTTCGCTGCCGACGCTGCCCAGAGCGCCGTCGGTGTTATCGATCGCGGTGCCGAGCTGACGATGGCCCAGATTGCCGAGCGCGCGCGCGCGGTTAATATCCGCGCCGATTTGTTCGACGAGGACGAGTACGATATCGAAGAGTACGAGGCGCTCCTCGAGATGTATGAGGACACGCTCACCGATATCGTCGAGGGCGAGATCGTCAAGGCGCGGGTCCTCCGCGTCACTGACAAGGCCGTCATCCTGGACGTCGGGTTCAAGAGCGAGGGCTCCGTCAACCGCGACGAGTTCAAGGATCCCGATGCGCTCGAAGTCGGCGAAGAGGTCGAGGTCTACCTCGAGAACCTCGAGGATGAGGACGGCGTCGTCGTCCTTTCCAAGAAGAAGGCCGACTTCCTCCGCGTCTGGGAGAAGATCCGCGAAGCGCACGAGGCGGGTACCGCGGTGCCGGGTATGCTCACCCGCAAGATCAAGGGCGGCGTCACCGTCGACCTCATGGGCGTCGACGCGTTCCTCCCGGGCTCGCAGATCGCGCTACGCCGCGTTCCGAACATCGAGGACCTGCTCGGCGAGACGTACGAGTTCAAGATCATCAAGCTCAACAAGCGCCGCCGCAACATCGTGGTATCGCGCCGTGTGCTGCTCGAGGCGGACCGCGAGGTCAAGCGCGAGAAGCTCAAGGACGAGCTCGAGGTTGGTCAGGTTCGTAAGGGTGTCGTCAAGAACATCACCGACTTCGGTGCGTTCATCGACCTCGGCGGCATGGACGGCCTACTGCACATCACCGACATGAGCTGGGGCCGCGTCGGCCATCCGAGCGAGGTGGTGACGATCGGTGCCGAACTGGACGTCAAGGTGCTGGACATCGACTGGGAGCGTCAGCGTCTCTCGCTGGGCCTCAAACAGCTTCAGCCGTACCCGTGGCAGGATGTCGAGCTCAAGTACCCGGTGGGCTCGCGCGTGCGGGGTCGCGTCGTCTCGATCACCAACTACGGCGCCTTCATCGAGCTGGAGAAGGGCGTCGAAGGCCTCGTCCACATCTCCGAGATGAGCTGGACCCGGAATGTCCGCCACCCCTCGAAGATCGTCACGCTGGGTGACGAGGTCGAAGCCGTAGTGCTGAAGGTCGATCCGCAGGAGGAGAAGATCTCCCTGGGAATGAAGCAGATCGAGGAGGATCCGTGGCACACGCTGCCGCTCAAGTACCCCGTGAGTACGCGACTCAGCGGCAAGGTGCGCAACCTCACCTCGTTCGGCGCCTTCGTGGAGATCGAGCCGGGAATCGACGGGCTCGTTCACATCTCGGACATGAGCTGGACCAAGCGGATCCAGCATCCCTCCGAGGTGGTACGCAAGGGTGACGACGTGGACGTCCTCATCCTGGGCGTCGACGCGGAGAACAAGCGCATCTCGCTGGGCCTCAAGCAGACCCGCGAGGATCCGTGGGGCGAGATCTCTCAGCAGTACACACCGGGAATGGAGATTACCGGCGCGATCGTCCGCCTGCAGGACAAGGGTGTGGCGGTGGACCTGGGGAACGAGATGGAGGGCTTCGTTCCGCTCTCTCAGATCGGTGTCACCGGACTGCAAAACCCGGCGGACGTTTTCGCCGAGGGCGACGAGCTCGAAATGGAGGTCACCGAGGTGGACGCCGAGAACCGGCGGATCGTGCTCTCCGTGACACGCATCCCGAAGTTCGAGGGCGGGGAGCCGATCCTTCCGACCCGCGCCGCCGCCGACGCTTCGACTGAAGCTGAAGAGACTGAAGCTGAAGAGACGATAGAGACGACCGAAGCGACGGAGCCGCCCGAGGCTCCGGCCGCGGAAGCTACCGCGGTCGAGGAAGTCGAGGCCGAGAAAGTTGAGGCCGAGAAAGTTGAGGCCGAGAAAGTTGAGGCCGAGAAGGTTGAGGCCGAGAACGTCGAGGACGAGGAAGCCAACCAGGTGTAGGCTTCGCTGCATAGCAGGAGAGAGGGTGTGGAGTCACGACTTCACACCCTCTTTTTGTGCGTGCTTGATAACGCTTCCCCCGCAGCGGGTGTGAAGGAGCGTCGAACGCTTCTCGCCCCTGTAGCGCCGCACGCGTGCGAAAGGGGCGGGTACGTGCTATTTTCGTCCGCCGAGCCGCGTATCGTAAAGCGCAGGTAAACAGACCCCGACCGAGAGCCCCGGTATATTACATGTCGATGCGGGAGAAGCTGGACCAGCTGGAGGAAAAACGCCGCCAGTCGGAGGCGGGTGGTGGGGAGAAGCGGATCAAGGCGCAGCACGAGCGTGGCAAGCTCTCTGCCCGCGAGCGGCTGGATGTTCTTCTGGACGAAGGCTCATTCGTCGAGCTCGGCCGCTTCGTCACCCACCGCGCCACGGACTTCGGCCTGGAGCACGAGAAATACCTCGGCGATGGAGTCGTGACCGGCTACGGTGCGGTCAACGGCCGCCTGGTCTACGTATTCTCCCAGGACTTCACGGTGTTCGGCGGCTCGCTCAGCGAGGCGCACGCGGAGAAGATCGTCAAAATTATGGACCTGGCGCTCAAGAATGGGGCCCCGGTCGTCGGTCTCAACGATTCCGGCGGCGCGCGGATCCAGGAGGGGGTCGCCTCCCTCGGCGGCTACGCGGACATCTTCCTGCGCAATACGCTGGCATCCGGCGTGGTTCCGCAGATCTCCGCCATCCTCGGCCCCTGCGCGGGCGGGGCGGTCTACTCCCCGGCCATCACTGACTTCATCTACATGGTGCAGGGGACGAGTTACATGTTCGTCACCGGCCCCAACGTGGTGAAGACGGTAACGCACGAGGACGTGACGATGGAGGAGTTGGGAGGCGCGGCGACGCACGCGGCGAAGTCGGGCGTATCGCACTTCACCTGCAGGACCGAGGTCGATTGCCTGCACAAGATTCGCAAAATTTTCGAGTACATTCCGCAGAACAACGCGGAGGACGCACCGCGCAAGCCGACGGACGATCCGTTCGATCGGGCGGATGAGGATTTACTTGATCTGGTGCCGGATAACCCTAACAAGCCGTACGACATGGGCGAGGTCATCTCACGTGTTGTCGATGACCGGGAGTTCTACGAAGTACACGCGGATTACGCCGGGAACATCCTCTGCGGCTTCGCGCACATCGGGGGGCATTCCGTCGGAATCGTGGCCAATCAACCGGCGGTGCTCGCGGGCGTTCTGGACATCGACGCGGCGGTGAAGGCGGCGCGTTTCGTGCGCTTCTGCGATGCGTTCAACATCCCGCTACTGACGTTCGAGGACGTGCCGGGGTTCCTCCCCGGCGTGGCGCAGGAGCACGGCGGGATCATCCGCCACGGAGCGAAGCTGCTGTATGCCTTTTGTGAGGCGACGGTGCCCAAGGTGACGATCATCACCCGCAAGGCGTACGGCGGCGCCTACGACGTGATGAGCTCCAAGCACATCCGCGGCGACATCAACTATGCTTGGCCCACGGCGGAGATCGCGGTGATGGGCGCTAAGGGGGCGACGGAGATCCTGTACCGGCGGGAGATCGCCAGCGCGGACGATCCCGCGGCGGCGGCGCAGTCGCGGCAGGACGAGTATGCGGCGAAGTTCGCCAACCCGTTCGCGGCTGCGGCGCGCGGGTACGTGGACGACGTGATCGACCCGCGCGAGACGCGGGCGCGGGTGATCAGCGCCTTCGATATGCTGCAGAACAAGCGAGACGGCAACCCGCCGAAGAAGCACGG
>JACDHR010000267.1 GCA_013820915.1 Gemmatimonadota bacterium | reverse complement strand
CCGCGGCCACGAGCGCCGCCACTTCGAGTAAGGTGATCATCGTGGTCCAGAAGTCCATCCCCAGTCCGGGAGAGAACTCCTTCCGCGTCAGTGGCGGGTATGCGAACCACCCGCTGCTCGGAGCCGAGCCGGCGAAGTACGCCCCCCACAGGCCGATACCGGCGAAGAGATAGAGCCAGTACCCGAACGCGTTGAGCCGCGGGAACGCCATATCCCGCGTCCCGATCATCAGGGGCACGAGATAGATCCCGACGCCTTCCAGGATGGGCACGGCGAAGAGGAACATCATCGTCGTGCCGTGCATGGTGAACGCGGCGTCGTATGCGCCGGGTCCGAGCAGCGTATTCTCGGGAATGGCCAACTGGGTGCGCATCCGGAGCGCATCCAGCCCGGCCATGAGAAAGAAGATGAACCCGGTAACAACGTACCGCGTTCCGACCGCCTTGTGATTAACCTGGCTTGCCCAGCCAACAAAGCCCGGCGGTCTGCCCCAGGTACGCTCCAGAGCGGTCCGCAGGGTTCTCGCGGCTCGGATGTCCTGCTCACGTGTGGCCACTGGAACCGCGTCTTACAGGTGAACGTGGGCTGGGAATCCGGCGACGGCCGCGGGGCTTCGTCTCACCCGCGCGGTTTTCTCATCTCGCGCCGTTCTCATCTCAGACTTTGCAGGTAGGTGAGTAGCGCCTGGAGATCGTCGCCGGCGAGCGCGGTACCCGGCATCCGGCTGCCCGGTTTGATCCGCTGCGGGTCGAGAATCCAGCCACCGAGATTGCCCCGGTTGTTGGGCAGCGTTCCCGCCGCGATGGTGCGGCGGCGGCCGAAGTCCGACAGGTCTGGCCCGACCTGTCCCAGCCTGGGTGGCAGCGGAGCGCCGCGCGTGGCGTGGCACTCGTGGCAGCCGGCCTGCAAGAAGACCTCTCTGCCACGGGCGATCTCCGGGTGAGGCGGCTCGGGCGCCGGTGCTCGGCGGCGGTCGACCCATGCAGCGAACTTATCTTCCGGCATGGCTTCGACCCAGAAGGCCATCAGTGCGTGACCCGATCCGCAGTACTCCGCGCACTGCCCGCGGAACAGACCCGGCTCGTCGGCGCGGAGCCAGATGTTGTTGATCCTGCCCGGAATCATATCGATCTTGCCGTGCAGCTGGGGCACCCAGAACGAATGGATCACATCCGGCGAAGTGACCAGCACGCGTACGGTCTGGCCCGCCGGGATGTAGATCTCGTTCGCCGTCGTGATCCGATGCTGCGGGTAGCGGACTTCCCACCAGAACTTGTGACCGACGACCTCGATTACCAGGTGGTCGGGGTTGGTGTCGGGCGGCGAGTACACATCCGCCCCCACGCGCACGGTGTAGACTACGAGATAAAAGATGACCATCACCGGAACGATCACCCCGCCTCCCCACACCAACGTGGCTCCGTTCACTCTTCCCGGGTCAACCCCGCGCTGTCGTTGTTGACCACGGTGGACCGCGAACGAGAGGATGACGAGAACGACGATCGTGACCGCGGCGGCCAGACCGAACATCACCCACCACAGCTCGGCGATGCGGGCGGCAGATGGACTCCGGGGGTCAAGTATCCGCTGCGGACCTTGACACGCGGCGAGAAAAAAGATCGCCGCGGCACCTGTCAGGAAGAGCGGAACGCGTCTCATCGTCTCATCGCGGCGCTTCGAGCGAGCGGAGAAAGGCGAGGATCGCATCCATCTCATCCCGCGTGATCATGTCACGATACGCCGGCATCTGGCCGATGCCGTTGATCGTCCGGGTGACGATCATCTCGGGCGGCAGCCGCCGAGTGACGTCCGTGAGATCGGGACCGTACTGCCCACCTTGCCCCGCCGCGACATGGCAAAACTGGCATCCCCGCTCGTGGAAGAGCTGAGCCCCGGTCCAGACCGGCCCTTCCGCGACGCCCACCACCTCGGGTGACAACGGCACCGTCTCGAATTCCATCGCCCAGGGCGCGCGCATGCCGAGTTCCGTGAGAACACCCAGTGCGGTGACCACGACGACGACGATCAGGATCGCCCATGGCCGCCGCTTAGGGTGTCGTTCCCCCTTGGGCGCCACGAAGGGGAGGAGAAACATCGCGATCAGGGCTCCCAGCGGGAGGTAGACCATGAAAAAAGGTTCCCATCCCTGCGGCTTGACCGCCAGCAGCGCGTAGTACCAGCGGAAGTACCAGTCTGGCCGGGGATCGGCGGCGATCATCGTCGGGTCCGGTGGCGCGTCGGGGCCCTTCGGTCCGAAAATGTACGCCAGCAGCATCACCCCGACAATGATCGCCAGGGCGGTGACCACTTCGCGCCAGGCGGCATCCGGCCAGTAGCGGTATCCGCCGCGCTCCGCCCGCTCGTCGTACCATTCTTTGTACGTCTCCGGGTCGACGGGCTTGCCCGCCTCAGGCGGCTCGGAGACGCCGTGGTGAAGCACCAGATAGAGATGGACGCCCACCGTCAAAAAGATCAGCGCGGGCAGGATCAGAATGTGGAAGGCGAAGAAGCGGCTCAGCGTCGCCCCGCCGACAGCGTCGCCAGCCAGCACAAATTCCGTCAGGCGGGGTCCGATCAGGGGCACATGCCCCAGCAGCTGAGAGCCCACCACGACGGTCCAGATCCCATTCTGGTCCCAGCGCAGCAGTTGGCCGGTCGCCGCCATGAGCATGGTGAGAACCAGCAGCATCACGCCGAAGATCCAGTTCATCTCGCGCGGATACTTGTAGGATCCGGTGAGGAAAACGCGGGCCACATGCACGGAGATGAACACCACCATGGCCGACGCGCCGAAGTAGTGCATGCCGCGGACGAACCAGCCGAGCCATACCTCCTGATTGATGAAGATAAGGCTCTCGTATGCCGATGCGGGGGACGGGACGTACTTGGTGGCGAGCGCAACGCCAGTGACCACCTGCAACAGAAATGCGGTCATCGTGGCGGCGCCGAACACGTACATCCATCCCTTCCGCGTCGCCTGCTCGGGTTGCACGGGGTGGCGACCCGCAAAATCCCAGGGCCTCTGCAGCCCGAGCCGCTCCCATAACCAGCCACCGACTCGCTTCAGGATCTGCATCGCCTCACCCGGTCCGCGGCGCGCCCATGGTGCGGAGCCACACCTGCCCGTCCTGGACCCGGATGTCGAAGCGGTCCAGAGGGCGGGGCGGGGGACCGCCCGCTACGCGACCGTCGCGGTGAAAGGTGCCACCGTGACAGGGACACATGAACAGATTCGCTCCCTCGGACCAGGTGATCGGGCACGCGGTATGGGTGCAGTACATCGAGAACCCCACGAACTCGTCCTCGCCTTCGCGGCGCACCCACGCTCCGCTCCGAGCGGCGAAGCCCGCCCACGGCAGCGGCTCGGGGTCCAGGTAGCGGACCATCCGTGTTTCCCCAACTGGAAACTCGCCGAGCGCCCCGACCGGCCGCCACGTATGTTCATCCTCCCGGCGGACCGGAGAGAAAAGGAAGCCGACAACCGGCAGACCCGCGAGCAACGCCGTCAGCCCACCCAACCCGACGCCCAGGCGGTTGAGAAAGCGGCGGCGCGACGAAGACATGCCTGCGTCGTGGCAGGGCGATGTGGAGCCGGGCGCGTCTGATGGAGAAGAGGAAGGCGCGTCGGAATTGTTCATCCGTGTCGTTCGCTGCGGATAGGCCGGCCGGGGGTGAATCTCGCGTGTTGCTATCGAGTGCTTATCGCCCGATGCAATATGCGTGCTTTGTTCGTTCCCCAGGTGGGGTCGGCGGGTCGCGTCGCTTCGTTGGTCACGCAATCGAGCCCCGGATGCTGGCATGGCGTGTGCAAAACCTTCTTGGCGGCGATCACTGCGGTATCATGACAGCCGTATGATGTAACGGTGAAGCTCCACGATACGGATTTACTCCCTCTATTTCAGACGACGAGGAGGGCTCCATGGCACTGCGAAACGACTCCCTTGTGCTACGGCTACTCGCAGGCGGTACTGCCACATACGTCGGCTGGCAGCTCTTGAAATCGCCCCTCCGGGCGGACCTGATCGGGCAGGTGGTTCTGGTCACGGGCAGCTCGCGCGGGCTGGGCCTGCTGATGGCGCGGGAGTTCGCGCGGGAGGGGTGCCGACTCGCGATCTGCGCGCGCGACGAGAAGGAGCTGGAAGTGGCGCGGCGCGACCTGGAGGGGCGGGGCGCCGAGGTGCTGGCGATCCCGTGCGATGTTGCGGATCGCGGGCAGGTCGAGCAGATCATCGAGCAGGTGACCGCTCACTACGGCCGGATCGATGTGCTGGTCAACAACGCCGGGATCATCCAGGTCGGGCCACTGGAGACAATGACGCACGAGGACTTTGAGAACGCGATGGCGGTGAACTTCTGGGGAAGCGTCTACGCGACACTCGCCGTTCTGCCGCAGATGCGGGAGCGCCGAAGCGGACGGATCGTGAACATCACCTCGATCGGCGGCAAGGTCGCGATACCGCACCTTCTCCCCTACGCCTGTGCGAAGTTCGCGGCGCTCGGCTTCTCCGAGGGTCTGCGCAGCGAGTTGGCGAAGGACGGGATCTCCGTGACCACCATCGTGCCGGGGCTCATGCGTGTCGGCTCGCCGGTAAACGCCTTCTTCAAAGGACGCCACGAACTGGAGTGGACCTGGTTTAGCCTGGGGAGCGCCACGCCGGCCACCGCGATGAGCGCCGAGCGTGCCGCCCGGCGGATCGTGCAGGCCACCAGGCGCGGCGAGGCCGAGGTCACGCTGAGCTGGCAGGCGAAGCTGCTGCGGCTCACGCACGATCTCTTCCCCGGCGCCACCGCCGACATCCTCGGCCTGGTGAACCGGGTGCTGCCGGACGCCGGCCCCGAGGACACAGAGCAGGTTCGGGGAATGAAGCTCGCCACGGCGGTTTCCCCTTCGCCCCTCACCACCCTGATGAACCGGGCGGCGCAGGACACCAACCAGTTCGGCGGGCGGACGGAGCCGTCGCCGGAACACGCGAACCAGATCGGACTCGAAAGTAGGAGCATCGCGGAATGAGTGAGGCACGGAAGCCGGAGGTCGTAGTCGTTACCGGCGCCTCGGCGGGTGTGGGTCGCGCCGTGGTTCGGGAGCTTGCAAAGCGCGGTGCGCACATCGGTCTGCTCGCCCGCGGCCGAGCAGGGCTGGAGGGTGCCGAACGGGATGTGGAGGAGCTGGGTGGGCGTGCCCTGATCGTCCCCACCGATGTCTCCGATGCCGATGCAGTGGAGGCCGCCGCCGCGGCTGTGGAGGAGGAGTTCGGCCCGATCGACGTCTGGATCAACAACGCCATGAACTCCGTGTTCTCACGGGTCAAAGATACGTCGCCCGCGGAGTACAGGCGCGTCACGGAAGTGACCTACCTTGGCTACGTACACGGAACCCTGGCCGCACTGAAACGCATGATTCCGCGCGACCGGGGTGTGATCATTCAGGTCGGCTCCGCGCTGGCGTACCGGGGCATCCCTCTCCAATCCGCCTACTGCGGCGCCAAGCACGCGATCCAGGGGTTCACCGATTCGCTGCGTACCGAACTGCTCCACGACGGGAACCAGATCCGAGTTACATCGGTGCACCTCCCGGCGATCAACACGCCGCAGTTCCGCTGGGTCAAGAGCCGACTTCCGAACAAGTCGCAGCCGGTGCCACCGATTTTTCAGCCGGAGATCGCCGCCGATGCGATCGTCTTCGCGATCGACAACGAGCGCCGCGAGATCTGGGTGGGGTGGCCGACCACACGCGCGATCGCCGGG
>JACDHR010000266.1 GCA_013820915.1 Gemmatimonadota bacterium | reverse complement strand
GTCGAGGCCACCAGCGGCAACACGGGCCTCGGCCTGGCGATCGCCGCGGCCATCAAGGGCTATCGCTGCATCTTCACCCTCTCGGACAAGTTCAGCTACGAGAAGGTACGGCTGCTCAAGGCCTTTGGCGCCGAGGTGATCGTCACCCCCGCCGCGGTGCCGCCCGACCACCCGGACAACTACCTCGAGACCGCCAAGCGGATCGCGCGCGAGACGCCGAATGCCGTCCTCGCCGACCAGTTCTACAACCCCGCCAACCCGGAGGCGCACTACCGCACCACCGGCCCCGAGATCTGGGAGCAGACGGAGGGGCGGGTCACCCACTACGTCTCCTCCGCGGGGACGGGCGGCAACATCACCGGCGTGGGACGCTTCCTCAAAGAGCGCAACCCGGCCGTCCGCATCGTGGGCGGCGACCCGGTCGGCTCGATCCTGCGCGGCTACTCCGAGACAGGGATCAAGGGGGAGAGCTCGCCCTACAAGATCGAGGGCATCGGGCAGGACAAGATCCCCGGAGCGCTCGACATGAGCGTCGTCGACGAGTGGAGATCGGTGGATGACCGCACCGCCTTTGCGCTGGCGCGGCGGCTCACGCGCGAGGAGGGGCTCTTCGTCGGCGGCTCCTCCGGACTGGTCGCGCAGGTGGCGCTCGAGGTCGCGCGCGAGGTGGATGACCCCGACGCCTGCGTAGTCTTCCTCCTCTGCGACACCGGCGAGCGCTACCTCTCGAAGCTCTACAGCGACGAATGGATGCGGGAGAACCGGATGCTCGAGCCAGCGCGCCTCACGGTGGCGGACATGGTGCTCTCGAAGGAGGAGGGGGCGCCCGCCGAGCTGGTCTCCGTCGCGCCGGACACCCTGGTTCGCCGCGCGCTCGCCTTCATCAACGAGCACAACATCTCGCAGCTGCCGGTGGTCTCGGATGGCGATTGCGTCGGTCACGTCAGTGAGGGCGCACTGATGTCTCTTGCTCTGGAGGATGCGGCTCACCTCGACCAGCAGGTGCAGGAGTTCATGGACGCGCCGCTGCCGGTAGTGGAGCCGCATGTGGGTCTTGCCCAGGTCAAGAACCTGGTGACCCGTCAGAACCCGGCGGTCCTGGTACGGCGGGACGGGGTGCTCGCGGGCATCATCACGCGCTACGACGTGCTGCGGTACCTGACGAACGGCGTGTGAGGCCCGGCGCGGCCGGGCCAGCGGCAGCAAAGCTCGCCCCGCGGGGAGGAGATTCGGGCAGCATCACGAGTCTGTTGCGATCGTTGCCTGACCGTTACCTTGATGCTTCCGTACCTGCCAGCCCGGCGCTTATCTTCATAGGCATCCGGGATCATTCAGTCCACAGCCAACAAAAGGAAACCACGATGAGACGACGTTTGTCCACAAGTGGCCTGTTCCTGGGCGCGCTGCTGCTGGCGCTTGGGTTTACGGCCACGGCACACGGGCAGGGTGTCACCACCGCCGCCGTCACGGGTATCGTCGCCAGCGAGGCTGGCAGACCGATCTCGGGCGCGACCGTGGTCGCGCTGCACGAACCCTCTGGAACCCGGTACGGAGGACTCACCCGCGCGGACGGGAGATTCCTCATTCCGGGGATGAGGGTGGGAGGCCCTTACAGAGTCACCGTATCTCTGCTGGGCTACGAAACCCGGGCGATCGAGGAAGTCTCTCTGAATCTTGGCGTAGCGACGAGTCTCGAAATCGTCCTGCGTGAGACGGCTGTCGCGCTCGAGGGGGTCACGGTCACGGGGGAGCGGGGCGCAGTGTTCAGCCCGGACCGGACCGGTGCCGCGACGACCGTGCCGCGGGAGGCGCTGGAAGTACTGCCCACCGTGAATCGGCGCATCGAAGACTTCGCCCGCCTCACGCCGCAGTACGGCGGCGGCCTCTCCTTCGCCGGTCAGGACAACCGACTCAACAACATCACGGTCGACGGCTCGTACTTCAACAACTCATTCGGCCTGGCGGGCCAGCCTGGCCAGCGGACGGGCGTCGCACCCATATCGCTGGACGCGATCGAGCAGGTACAGGTGAACATCGCTCCCTTTGACGTTCGTCAGGGCAACTTCGTCGGTGCGGGCGTGAACACCGTTACCCGCAGCGGCACCAACGACTTCCGCGGCGCGCTCCGGTACGACTTCCGCGACCAGAGCATGGTCGGAACGCGGGCGGGCCGGTCAGACTTCGATCCGGGCACCTTCGACTTCAACCAGTTCGGCGCCTGGCTCTCCGGCCCAATCGTCCGCAACCGGCTCTTCTTCTTCGTCAATTTCGAGAACGAAGGGCTGACGGAGCCGGGTACGACCTTCACCGCCAACGCCGGCGGTCAGCCGGTGGAGGGGAACACCACCCGGGTCCTGGCCTCCGACCTTACGCAGCTCAGCAACTTCCTGCGTACCAACTTCGGGTACGATCCCGGCGGGTTCCAGGGCTACGGGCACGAGACCCCCGCCACCCGATTCCTGGCGAAGCTGGACTTCAATGTGAACGACCGGAACCGGTTGAGTCTGCGGTACAACCATCTGGACTCGAACACGGACGTGCTGCTGTCCAACTCCTCTTCGCTCGGTTTCGGCACTCGGCGGACCAATCTGAACGGCCTGAACTTCCAGAGCTCCAACTACACGATCCAGGAGAACATCCGTTCGATCGTGGGCGAGTGGAACTCGCAGCTCGGGGAGAACATGGCCAACAACCTCATCGTAGGTTACACCTCCCAGGACGAGAGCCGCGGGTCCGCCGGTGAGCTGTTTCCGTTCGTCGACATCCTGGAGGGTAGCACCGTCTACACCTCGTTCGGGACCGAGCCGTTCACGCCGAACAACGAGCTGCGCTACAGCAGCTTCCAGTTCCAGAACAATTTCACCCGGTTCGGCACCAGCCATACGCAGACGTTCGGCATCAGCGCGGAGCGGTACGAGTCGGAGAACATCTTCTTCCCGGGCTCCCAGAGCGTCTACGTCTACAACTCTCTGGCCGACTTCTACACGGACGCGAACGACTTCCTCGCCAACCCGAACCGGACGATCTCTCCCGTGACCCTGCGGCGCTTCCAGGTGCGGTGGTCCAACATTCCGGGGCAGGACCGGCCGGTGCAGCCGCTCGAGGTATTCTATGCCGGCGTCTACGGCCAGAACGAGTGGCGCGCCAACCGCGACCTCACCGTGACGCTCGGCGCCCGGATCGACGTTCCGTTCTTCGGTGAGACAGGGTTCCGGAACGCTCAGGCGGACGCCCTCGCCTTCCGTGACGAGAACGGCAATCCGGTACAGTACTCGACCGCGAAGCTTCCCGACGCGAATCTCCTCTTCTCGCCGCGCCTCGGCTTCAACTGGGACGCGCGCGGCAATCGTACCACGCAGATCCGTGGTGGTACGGGCGTCTTCACCGGCCGCCCGGCGTACGTCTGGATCTCCAACCAGATCGGCAACACCGGCGTGCTGACCGGATTCGAGCGCCTGGACAACGCTACCGCCCGGCCCTTCCACCCGGATCCGAACCGCTACAAGCCGACTACGGTGACGGGTGATCCGGCATCCAGCTACGAGCTTTCCCTGACCGATCCCGGGTTCCGCTTCCCGCAGCTCTGGCGCTCGAACATCGCGATTGACCAGAGGCTGCCGTTCGGCCTCATTGGAACGGCTGAGTTCCTCTACGGCCGTGATGTCAATGGAGTGTACTACATCAATGCGAACCTGGCCCCCGCGAACACCGCCTTCACCGGCGCTGACGACCGCCCCCGGTGGACGACCGGCAACCGCATCCATGGCAACGTCGACAATGCAATCGTTCTGAAGAATCAGAACGAGGGCCGCTCCTGGAATGTCGCAGGGTCGCTCGAGCGGCCCTTCGGCGAGGGCATCTTCGCCAAGGTCGCTTACAGCTACGGCGAAGCCAGGAACACGGTCGATCCGGGTTCGATCGCCTTCGGCTCCTGGAACAACAACCCGCACGGGGGTGACCCCAACAACCCGGGTCTGGGCTTCTCGGCGAATTCACCGGGCCACCGGGTATTTGCGGCGCTCTCTGCGCGGCGCGAGTACTTCCGGTTCGGCAGCACCAGCGTGTCGCTCTTCTGGGAGGGCCGCACCGCAGGCAACGCTAGCTACGTCTTCGGCGGCGACATCAACGGTGATGGCGGGACCAGCAACGACCTGATCTACATCCCGAGGGACGCCTCGGAGATGAACTTCCGCGATTGTTCTGCGGCAGCACCGTGTGGTACCACCCAGAGTCCGTATACCTTCAGCGCTGCGCAGCAGGCGGCTGCGTGGGAAGCCTTCATCCAGCAGGACCGCTACCTCAGCGCCAACCGCGGCCGCTATGCGTTGCGTGGCGCCGTGTTCCTGCCGATGGTGTACCGGGCGGACTTTTCCTTCGCGCAGCAGCTCTTCGGCAACATCGCCGGCCGGCGTAACGGACTGGAATTCCGTGCCGACATCCTCAACGTCGGCAACCTGCTGAACAGCGATTGGGGAACCGGGCATGCCTTCGTCACCACGCAGCCACTGATCGCGGATGGCGTTGATGCCCAGGGCAGGGCGCGCTACCGCCTGCGAAACATCGGCAATGAGCTGATCACCGACTCCTTCCGTCGCACCGCTGGCGTCGGCGACGTGTACCGGGTCCAGCTCGGATTCCGCTACACCTTCAACTAACCGCATCCGTGGTTTCTTCGGCCGCCTCCCTTCACGGGAGGCGGCCTTTTTTCTTTGGTAATCGGGGCGGGGTGGACTGGCAACCCCTGCACCCTATGCCCATATTCCCCGCCCATGAAACCCTTCATGATCGGCATCGCGGGCGGTACCGGTTCGGGAAAGACCACCGTGGCGCGGCGCATCTACGAGTCGCTGCACCTGGACTCCGCCGTCTTCCTCGATCAGGACTCCTACTACCGTGAGCTGGATCATCTGCCGCTCGAGGAGCGCCGAACGATCAACTTCGACCATCCCGACTCGCTCGACAACGACCTGCTGGTCGAGCAGTTGCAGCGGCTGGTCGCGAGCGAGGCGATCGAGAAGCCGCTCTACGACTTCGCCGCCCACACCCGTGCGCCCGAGACGCAGCGCGTCGAACCACGCGACGTGATCCTGGTAGAGGGAATTCTGCTCTTCGTGGACGCGCGCCTGCGCGAGCTCTTCGACCTGAAGATCTTCGTGGATACGGAGGCGGACGTGCGCTTCATCCGCCGGCTGCGGCGGGATCTGGAGCTACGGGGGCGCACGATCGATTCGGTGATCGACCAGTACCTCACCACCGTGCGCCCGATGCACTACGAGTTCGTGGAGCCCTCGAAGCGCTACGCGGACATCATCCTCCCGCGGGGCGGGAGCAACGCCCCGGGCATCGAGGTGATCACCGCACGTCTGCGCGAGCGGCTGAGCGTGGAGCGCAGGACGTAGCGGTTACGCTCTACGCTCCACGGAGTACCTGCAGTTACGCCCCGCGCTCCAGCTCCTGGATCTCCTCCCGCACCTCCTGCATCAGCTGCCGCTTCTCCTCGAAGTGCAGAAAGGCGCTGCCAAAGGACATCAGCGCGATCTCCGTCAGCTCCTCCCAGGTGAAGCCCAGGTGCTGGTGCGCCCGCCAGTACTCCTCCGTCACCGTGGTGGCGCTCATCAGGCGGTTGTCGGTGTTCAGGCTGAGGACGATCCCCTCGTCGTAGTACAGCCGCACCGGGTGCTCCTCGAAGCTGCGCACCGCGCGCGTCTGCACGTTCGAGGTGAGGCAGATCTCGATGGGGACGCGGA
>JACDHR010000265.1 GCA_013820915.1 Gemmatimonadota bacterium | reverse complement strand
TGACTGGGGCGAAGTCGTAACAAGGTAGCCGTAGGGGAACCTGCGGCTGGATCACCTCCTTTCTGGAGCGAAGCGAGTAAGCCAGGAGACATTCCGGGCCGAAAGCGCTCACAGGTCGACCTTCATAGACATCCAATCCCGATTCAGGGCCTGTAGCTCAGGTGGTTAGAGCGCACGCCTGATAAGCGTGAGGTCGCACGTTCGACTCGTGCCAGGCCCATTTCCCGTAATTCCTTGCCCCGTCAGCTCTTAGGAGATGGCGGGGTTTTTCCTCTCCTCCTCGGTTCTCCCACACTGTCGATTCAACCTGGCTTATTCACCACCGCATAGCTGCGTGACAAATATAGGAACAAGAAACCCATAGCGCATCTTCTCTGAACGCATCAAGATGGGAGTGTCGAACCAACCATCGAACTGAGAGCCGGGAAAACACGCTATGGGTGAAGATCAATGTAGCCTCTTTTCGCCGGATTTCAACCGGTCGATCCATATCGAGGCACGCGCGGACCGGTTGAGCAGCGACGCCGGCGCCCTGCTCCTGCGGCAGCTCATGGAGCGTCTCGGCTACACCGCTCTGTTTCGGAAGCATCTGAGCGATGCGCGGGACCCCGACCGGGTCACGCACCCTTTTCGGAGCTGCTGCGCACCGTGCTGCTGATGCTTGCGCAGGGGTGGAGCGATCACCTGGACATCACTCGCCTGCGGGAGGATCCGATCTTCCGCCTTGCGGTCTCCCTCTGCGGGACGCAGCAGCCGCTGCGTCCGGCAGAGGGTCCGGAACCGGAGGGTCTCTGCTCTTGAGCCCACGCTCTCTCGTCTGCTCGGCTCGCTCGCTGGGCACGGAGGAGAATCGGGCTGGCCTGGTGGGGGCGATCCTGCGGCCGGGCAACGTGCACACGGCAGACGGCGGGCTGGAGTTCGTGCTGCCGATCCTGCGCTGAGCGGCCGGTCATGCGGAGCGGGTCTGGCTGCGGCTGGACGCCGGCTTCCCCGCGCCGAAGATGCTGACGCGCGTGGAGGAAGAGGGCTTCCGGTATGTGGCACGGCTCAGGAGCAACAGAACGCTGGAGCGGCTGGCCGCTCCGCATCTGAAGCGCCCGCCGGGGCGCCTTCCCGCCGAAGGGCGGCTCTGGACGCATGAACGCGAGTACCGCGCCGGGAGCTGGTCGGATGCGCGACGCGTGGTGCTGGTCGTGGTGGAGAGGCCGGGTACTTCCAGCCGCCGCGTCGCATCAGGGTCTCGATGTCCTCGGTGGTCTCGGTCGCTCCCTTCCTCCGCGGCGAGTGCCGGCCCGTGCCCGGCACCTTGGACAGGCCGGCCAGCTCCCACGCCTTCCGCCGCCAGTTTTTGAAGACCCCGCGGTCGATCTCCTTCGTGGAATCACGATCGGCCGGCAGAACCAATTGGTCTCCGATTGCACCGCTCTCGCGGACGGCCCGCTTGAGGGCCTGTTCCATCACAGCGGTCATGGGTGTGACGTGCGAAAACTGCTTGCGCTTGCTCTGGCCGCGCCACCAGATACAACGGTCCTCGGAATCGATGTCCCTGACGCGCAGGCGGCGCACCTGCACCCCGCGATGCATCGACTCGTGCACCACGACTAACGCGACCTCGAACCGCCACCCGATTTGCGGGGCGACGGCGAGGAGATCCTGACACCACTCCTCTGTCAGCACCGGCTGCTTCGGGTCGGCGTCACCATCGGGCAGCTCGACGCCGGCGAGCGGGTTGGTGGCGAGAAAGAACCGTTCGGGGTCGTCCTTGTTGCGGGGCGCCCAGTTGAGCACCGCCAGCAGGTGTTGTAAGTCATACTGAATCTGGCGGTCACCCACCCCCTTCAGCTTTCCATCCGCCTGCTTCCGCGCCCCGCGCGGCGCAATCACTCCGCGCCTTCGCTCACGGATGAATAACTTCACATCCGGCTCGCTGAGCGACGATGCCTTGCGCCGTCCACCCCTGAAAACTCGCAGAAACATTTCCTTGCAGGCCCGGTCGTGCTTTCGCTTGCCGGGTCCCTTCTCCGGAGTCTCTCCCGTCCCGTAAATATCAAACAGCTCGCGGATCGCGGGGTCCGCGTCCCCGCCCACCTGTACAGTGGAGTCCGTGCGCTTAACCTGGCGCGTTGGCGTCGGCGCCTTCCTGAACTCGACCGAGACCTCATCAGCCTGGTCCTTGCATGTCGAGGTGAACAGGGACCGCTGCGCGAGCAGGGTACAGGCAGGGGCTGGAACCGCGGTGGAGGCTCCCGTGAGTGGCAGGCGGTGCTTGCGACGGCCCCGCGGGAGCCGCGAGAGACGTTTCCAGCCTTCGAACTCCATGCGCAGCGCTCGGGGGAAGTACTCGACGCGCTTCTCTGGCAGGTGGTGCTCGCGTGCTGGGCGGTGGCCGGGGCACCGAAGTCGGTGATGCTGGTCCTGGATAGCACGGTGGTACTGCGCTACAGGCTCAAGCAGGCTGGGGCAGAGAAGGGATACAACCCGAAGAAGCCGGGTCGCCCCAGCCACCATCCTCTGGTAGCCTTCCGGGCTGAGACGGGTGACTGCCTGGGAGTACGCTGGCGGCCCGGGAGCGCGCACACGGCCGCCAGACCGATCTCCGGGTGGCGCGCGCCCACTTGTTTGACCACTTGCCGACGGCGTGTGGCGGGGGCCGAACTATCTCCGTCCCCGCTGCTTGTCACGATGTTGCCGCTCGCGCGTTTTAAGGGACAAAAGGGCAAACCACCGGAAAACCGGGCTCGGGTTGTCCCCCAACGGCCGTTCGGAACCGGAGGTGTCACAATAGGACGCTCCCAAACGTTTCCTATTGACAGCCCGTTTTCTTTTGCAAGGAGGGGATCATGAGATGAACACCGGCGTTGGCTGCGTTCCCAGAGAGCCGTCCATCCAGGGGTTTCCAAATCCGCGCATGAATCCGCAACGGAAACCCCGCTCCCGAGGACCTCACGGCCTGGTGTATCGGGAAAATACGTCGCTGATCGTCCGGCGGGGATCCGGCGATCATCCGTTCCGTTCACTCACAGGAGAAACCCATGAAAACCATTGCTCTGAACCCGAGAGAATTCCTTTCACCGCTCTTGCGCTGCGCAGGGATGACACTCGCGCTTGTGAGTGTTCTGCTCACTGGCTGCAGTTCGGAAATCACGGCACCGACCGAGTTGGACATTCCCGCTTTCGCCTTGGAGGGCCGGTGGGACGGAGAGTTCCTGTATCCGGAGGATGACACGTCCTGCTACTACATCCGTCCCGATGGTTACCGTTATAGCTTCGAGTGTGGAAAGCTGTTGCTCGGGCTCCACGCCGGAGTGACGCCGGGGGATCTTCAAGATCTGTTTGACGCCATCGACGCCACGTTCATTCGGACCAGTCTTCCGGAACCGTATACCTTTGCGTCGGCCAGAGTCCCGATGAGAACCGAGCGCGAAGCGCTGCGTGTTGCCTCGAAGGACCCCCGCCTGCGCTACGCCTCGCTGAACTTCAGCGGGCCGGCCGAGTGCTTCATGGTTGGGGGTTGTGACGGAGAATAAGGCTTTCAACCCGCGGTTGAGCCGATCCAAACGACTTCCGGTAGGCTGCGCTGATCTTAACCGAAGGAGATTGTAATGAGTACCGATTCCGTTTCACGTCAAGGCCTGCTCCAGTTGTTCGCCTTTCCGCGACGCTTGTCACAGTTGCCGGCTGCGAACGGCCGGAAACGTCAGTTCCCACCGAGCCCCGCGCAAACCTTGCTGATGCGCCGGCTCTTGTGATCACCGACACCACACGACGAGAGCACATGCCGCTGGAGGAGATCCTGGCGGCGCTCCAGGACCCGCAACAGAGTGACGGTACGCTCCTTGTCGGCGTCAAGGAGCCGGGTGCGGCGCGGGGGGTCAGCACCACGGGAGAAGAGCTCCCGCTCGCGGCCCGCTTCGCGGCCGAGGAGGCGATCCGCCGCACATTTGCGAATCTGGAGGTGATCCGCGGCATCGAGCGACCCGTCGCCGGAGTCGGGCCCCTGGGGAGTGCGTCCACGGACACGATCTACCGCACCTTCCTGGTAGTCCGCCCGTCACTCAACGAGGCCACGCTGCAGGCGCTCCGTGCTTCTGCCTACGTAGACTACGTCGCGCCGAACTACATGAACGGTATCCTGCTCGGTGCCTCCAGCGAGCACACCATAATCGCCGCCGCTTCCAGCGAGGCAATCCCGTGGGGCGTCGATGTGGTGCGCGCACCGGACGCTTGGAGCGAGGGATACACCGGCGGCGATATCATGACCGGCCTGGTGGATACGGGGATGGACGGCGATCCCGACATGCACCCGGACCTACGCTACCCGCTGCGCTTCTACAATCTCGTCCATGACCGCTCGGACAACCGCTGCAACAGCAACTGGTGCTTCTGGGAGGACCCGTTCCACGGCACCGGCGTTATCGGAGCCGCAAGGGCGTTGCAGAACGGTACCGGCTCCGTGGGTGTTGCCCCGTCCGCGGGTACATCCAACTCTTGTCACGCAAAACCCTGGTATGTCGACACCAACGGAAATGGCCGGCTCCGCGAGGAGGACTTTGTCGACGCTGTCAAGATCATGACGGACTTCAGCGATTGTGGCCCCGCCCGTGTGGCCGTGACCAGTATCGAATACATTTCGACGAACACGGTGAACTATCCGGCCCTTCACGGCGCGTTCACGACTTCCTACTCGAAGGGTGTGCTCTGGTTCGCCGCGGCGGGGAACAACGGAGGAACGTTTTCGGAGCACGTGGTGATCCCGGCCCGCTTTCCGGAGGTGGTGGCGGTCGGTGCGCTGAACCGGCAGCTCACCCGGTCCACGTTTTCCTCGGTGGGTCCGGAGGTCGAGCTGGTCGCGCCGGGAGAGGACCTGCGGCTCTCCTCGAACCGGCGGGACGACAATCCGGATGGCTCGTATACCCGGACGGTGCAGGGCACCTCGTTCGCCGCTCCGATCGCAATGGGCGTGGCACGGCTCGCCCTACAAAAGAATCCGGGCTGGAGCGCCGCAACCCTGCGGCAGAAGATGCGCGATCATGCGCGTGATCTGGGACCGAGCGGCAAGGACGACAAGTACGGCTACGGGATGGTGGACGCAATCTGTCTCATCAACCAAACCTACCCGTGTCTGGGTCCTCTCTCCGTCTACATTGAGGGTGAAACGTACGTCCGCGATCCGGGCCTATACCGGTATGAGGCCGTGCCTTCGGGCGGCAACGGCTCATACACCTACCAGTGGGAGATCCGCTACCCGGACATCGGCGGCGGGTGGGGGAAGCTGGGCACGAGCAAGACGCAGGACCTCAACATCGCGGAGGGAGACGGCGATATCGAGCTGCGGGTCACGGTGACCTCGGCGGGAGAGGCGGCGCAGGGCGCGATCCGCGTCACCAACTCCACCGGCTGTGGAGAGGAGATCATCTGCTGATCCTTACCCCGTGTGCGTTCTCTAAACTCTGACCGGGTTACTCTCTAGTTCTCGTCCGGAAACCTCAAACCCGTTGCCACGGTTGAGGAAACGGGGTGATTTGGGGGTGGCGTTTCTCGCGGCAGTATAGTAGCTTGGAGTGTCGAACGATAGTCCATTGTGCCTACCGCCGCGATCCGTTGCCCCATGCGTCGACACGAGCAGTTGTCCCTCGATCAGCCGTGGATCTCTCATCCGCACGTCCGGGAGTTGGAGGCGATCAGCCGAATTCTGGACGAGCATCGGCAGATGGCCCAGCCCGTGGAAGCCGATCTGGTGCGCGGGGTGGATCCGTCCGGAGAC
>JACDHR010000264.1 GCA_013820915.1 Gemmatimonadota bacterium | reverse complement strand
CAATCGCAGACCCCTCCTTTTCGGTCCGAGCCGGGAACGGGCACGATCTGGCGGGTGACCCGCACAGATATGCAAATGCAGCAGCAGCCTGCGCAGCGGGAGCGGATGCGCGTCCGCAAGGACCCAAGCTGACGCTTTCTCCCCCGCGCCCGGCGACTGGCCGGGCGCGGCCTTTCATCCATCCGACGGGGAGGACACCGTGGCCGAGGGAGTTCTTTCGCCGCCCAGGGCGGGACGGGAGCTGGTGGACGAGTACTTCATCGAGAACCGCACCCGCCTGCTGGACATCGCCGCCTTTCTGGACCGGCTGGACCGCGCGGGAGACGGCGAGGCAACGAGCGACTTCCGGGTGCGCGCCTTTCGGGAAGCACTCGCCGTCCTGTGCGACGGCGATTTTCCGCGGGTGGACCGGATCCAGATGATCTTCAGCGATCCCATCACGGAGCCGCTCCCCGCACTGGACCAGAAGAGCGCCCGCGGCGCCTACGACCGCTGGAAGGGGGTGACCGACTGATGGAGTACATCGACATCCACGCCCACATGGTGTCCCGCACCACCGACGACTACCGGCAGATGGCGATGACCGGGTGCGTGGCGCTGACCGAGCCGGCGTTCTGGCCCGGGTGGGACCGCTCCTCCGCGGACGGCTTCGAGGATTACTTCCGGCAGATCACCGAGTTCGAGCCCGCCCGAGCCGCCCAGTACGGGATCCGGCACTACACCTGGCTCTGCCTGAACCCGAAGGAGGGGGAGAATCGCGAGCTGGCCCGCGAGGTGCTCCGGCGCATCCCCCGATACCTGGACCGCCCCAACGTGCTGGGGATCGGGGAGATCGGGCTGAACCGCGTCACCCGCAACGAGCTGGCCACCTTCCGCGACCACGTGGAGCTGGCGCTGGAGCACGATCAGCTGATCCACATCCACACCCCCCACCTGGAAGACAAGTTCAAGGGGACGCGGGTCATCGTCGATGCGCTGCTGGAGTACGACGCGCTGGACCCCGGCCGGGTGCTGATCGACCACGCCGAGGAGCACACGCTGGCGATGATCCTCGACAACGGCTTCTGGACGGGGATGACGCTCTACCCGCAGACGAAGGTGAGCCCCGAGCGAGCCATCGACATGGTGGAGCGGCGGGGACCGGAGCGCATCTGCGTCGCCTCGGCGTGTGACTGGGGGCCGAGCGTCCCGGTCGCCATCCCCGAGTTCATCCTGGCGATGCGACGGCGCGGCCACGGGGAGGATCTGATCCACCGGATCGTCTTCGACAACGCGGCGGAGTTTCTCGGCCAGTCGCCCAAGTTTCAGCTGCCTCGCGCCCGGGAGGCGTTCGCGCCTGTCTGATAGCCGGGCCTCCCTTTCCAGCCCGACGGGGGAGCGATGATGGCGTGGATCCATACGGTGGAGCCGGAACAGGCGAGCGGAGAGCTCCGGGAGGGGTACGACCGGCTCGGCGCCGAGCGCGGCAAGCTTTCGAACATCATGAAGGTGCAGAGCCTCCACCCCGCCGCCATGGGGGCGCACCTGGACCTGTACCTGGCGGTGATGTTCGGCCGCTCGGAGGTGAGCCGCGAGGAGCGCGAGCTGATCGCGGTGGTGGTGTCGGCGGCGAACGGCTGCCGGTACTGCGTGAGCCACCACGCCGCTGCCCTCATGTTCTACTGGCGAGACGCCGAGCGGGTGCAGGGGGCGACGGAGGATTTTCGCGCGCTGGATCTGCCGGATCGCGCCCGGTCCATGCTCGAGTACGCGGATCTTCTCACCCGGAATCCCAGCGCCGTGACGGAGAAGGAGGTGTCCGCCATGCGGTCGGTGGGCCTTTCCGACGGCGACGTCCTGACGGTCAACCTCGTCGTCTCGTACTTCAACTTCGTCAATCGCATCGCGGAGGGACTCGGCGTCGAGGTCTCCGAGGAGGAGGTGGCGGGGTACCGCTACTGACCGGTGAATCCGCCCGCAACGAAAGGAATGCAGATGAAGACCGCGGAGATCCTGCTCGGGCTTTTGCTTGTCGGGAGTGTGGCCGTGTGCGACGCTCAGACGCCCCGCGACCCCGAGGTGGCGCGGATCGCGGGCGCGGAGCCCTGGCGCACCGACTTCTCGAAGCGTGCGGTTCCCCTGGAGGAGATCGTTTCCGGCGGGCCGCCCCGGGATGGCATCCCTCCGATCGATCGGCCCCGCTTCGAAAGCGTGCGGGAGGCGAACCGCTGGCTCGGCGCCCGCGATCCGGTGATGATCGTCGAGCATGGCTCGGAGGTGAAGGCGTACCCGCTCGCCATCCTGATCTGGCACGAGATCGTCAACGATGTGGTGGGGGGGCTTCCCGTCTCCGTCACCTTCTGTCCGCTCTGCAACACTGCGCTCGTATTCGACCGCAGGCTCGGCGGCAGGCTGCTCGACTTCGGCACCACCGGGAGGCTCCGCCACTCCGACTTGGTGATGTACGACCGGCAGACGGAGACGTGGTGGCAGCAGGCCACCGGCGAGGCGATCGTCGGTGAGCTCACCGGCACCAAGCTGCGCTTCGTGCCGCAGACGACGCTTGCCTGGAAATCGGCGCGCGAGATGCATCCTCGCATGCAGGTCCTTTCCCGCAACACCGGCCATCAGCGGGACTACGGGCGCAATCCGTACGTCGGCTACGACGATCGGGCGGGCTCCCCGATCCGCGAGTTTTTCCGCCGTGATACCGATCCGCGACTCCCCGTCATGGAGCGGGTGGTGGCCGTGGAGATGGGAAAGGGCTGGGCGGTGTCGTTCGGGACGCTGGCGCGGGAGCACGTCGCGAACGCCACCGTGGAGGGTGTTCCGCTGGCGGTGTTCTGGCGCCCGGGAGCGGCCAGCGCACTGGACCGGGCCAACATCTCAGAGGGCCGCGACGTCGGGCAGACCGCGGTGTTCGAGCGGCGATTGAACGGCCGCACACACACCTTCCGGTCGGCGGGTGCCACGTTCGAGGACCGGGAGACCGGGAGCCGCTGGGACCTGGCGGGGCGCGCGGTGTCCGGACCGCTCCGGGGCCAGCGCCTCCGCGCCGTGCCGCACGGCAACCACTTCTGGTTCGCCTGGGTGGTGTTCCGGCCCGACACGCAGCTCTGGACGCCGTGACGGAAAGGATGAGCGAACCAGGTGCAGCGCCTCCGGTGCCCCCGGAGTTGGTACACGAGGCCGCGCGTGCGCGTCTCCGCCAGGAGCGGGCGCGGCTCTCCCGTTCCCTGGAGCGGTGGGGCGCGGAAGCGGCGGAGCACCGCCGCCGGGTGGGCGAGCGGGACCCCTGCGCCTACCGCGGCGAGGCCGCCGCACGGGAGGAGATCGAGGCGGAAGCCCGCACGCGCGCCACCGAACGCGGGTGCGAGGCGCTCCAGGAGATGGAAGCGGCGCTGCGGAGGCTCGAGTCGGAGCCGGAGCGGTTCGGCCGCTGCGGGCGCTGCGGCGACGTGATCGCTTCCGAGCGGTTGGAGCTGCTTCCGCAGACGCGCCGCTGCCGTGCGTGCGCGGAAAGCGACGGAACGGCCGAAGGGCGATGATTCTCTTCCCCACCGCCCACAACCGCCCCGAGATCCGCTACGCCTGGCGGGGACCGGCCGTGCTGGTCGTGGACAACCGGGGTCGCGCGGGGACCGAGCCGCTGAGCGGGTTCTTTTTCCGCGAGACCCGCTACCTACGCACCCTGCGCCTGGAGATCGACGGCGACGAGCCCTTCCCCTGCTCGGTGGCCGAGACGGCGCCCCACGAGCTGGTGTTCGACTACATCCATCCCCCTGTCGAGTCGAGCGGGGGCGGCGGGAGCGGCTCCGGCGGCAGCGGCCGCAGGCACGGAATCCTCTTCCGCGGTCTGGACCTCGACCTCCGCTTCCGGGTGCATCCGTCTTCCCTGGAGATCGTCCTCCGGATCACCTCCCGCTGGGACGAGCGAGCCGACTTCGAGCTCGGGTGGGAGCTCGGCGCCGACTTCGCCGGCACCTCGGAGGCACAGGCGGGAGAGCGGCAGCAGGAGGCTCCGGTAAACGCTTCGCCGCAGCCAGACGGCGTGCGCTTCCGCTACGAACATGAGCGGCTTCCGCTGGAAACCGACGTCACCGCGGAGGGAGGGGGCGCATGGACGTGGGCCGACGGGCGGCTCTCCACCCGTCTTTCCCTCGGGCGGCAGGAGGGCGTGGAGCTCCGGCTGCGGGTGCGCGCCGTCGATTCCGAGGACCCGATCGACGCGGACGGCGAGCGGCGTCGCGAAGCGCGGCTCGACGAATGGCAGCGGGGTGCCACCCGCCTCTTCGCCCCCGCGGAAACACCGCTGGCGGAGATCACCAACGCCGGGATGCGCGATCTGGGCTCACTGGCCCTGCTGGACGGCGGGGAGGACGAGTGGATGACCCCCGCCGCCGGCATGCCCCTCTACCCCGCCGCCTTCGGACGCGACGTGCTGACGGCGGGGTGGCAGGCGGCCGCCTTCGACGGCGGCGACCTGGTCCGCGCCTCGCTCGCCCGGCTGCGGCGGCTGCAGGGCACGGCAACCGACGAGTGGAGGGACGAGCAGCCGGGGCGGATCATCCAGCAGGCGCGCAGGGATCCCACCGCCCGGCTCGGGATAACGCCCTTCGACCGCTACTACGGCGACTACGCGTCCCCCCTGATGTTCATCATCGGCCTGGGACAGCTCTACGCCTGGAGCGGGGACCGCCGCGACGTGGAGGCGAACTGGGACGCCGCGCGCCGCATCCTGGACTGGGCACGGGAGCACGGCGACGCGGACGGCGACGGCTACCTCGAATACCGGACCCGCTCCCCCCAGGGACCCCGGCACCAGGGGTGGAAGGACAGCGACAACGCGGTGGTCCGCGCCGACGGCAGCCAGGTGGAGCCGCCGGTCGCCCCGTGCGAGATCCAGGGCTACTACCACGCCGCGCTGCAGTTCATGGCCGTGCTCTCCCTGGTGATGGGCGAACGGCGCAGCGCGCTCGACCTGTGGCGGCAGGCAGGGGATCTCAAGACCCGCTTCAATCGCGACTTCTGGATGGAGGAGGAGGGGTGCATCGCCCTGGGGCTCGATCCCGACAAGCAGCGGATCGACGCCGTCACCTCCAACGCAGCGCAGTGCATCACCACGGGGATCGTGGACGACGACAAGCTCCCCCGCCTGGTGCGCCGCCTCTTCCAGCCGGACCTGTTCAGCGGGTGGGGGATCCGCACCCTGTCGACGGAGAACCCATCGTACCAGCCCCTGTCCTACCACCTGGGGAGCGTCTGGGCGGTGGAGAACGGCACCATCCTGTTCGGGCTGCGCCGCTTCGGCTTCGACGACCGGGCGCTGGAGCTGGCGCGCGCGCTCTACGACCTGGCCCGGATTTGGGAAGGGGGCCGCACCCCCGAGTGCGTGGGCGGCTACGCCCGCGGCGAGCGCCCCCACCCGGGTGCGTACCCGCGCGCCAACGCCCCGCAGGCGTGGAACCAGAGCGTATGGCCGATCCTGGTGCAGACGCTGCTCGGGATGCGTCCGGTGGCCGCGCTGGAGCTGCTCGCCATCGAGCCGCTGCTTCCCCCCTGGCTCCCCGAGATCACGCTCCGCAAGCTGCGGGTGGGTGGGGCCACGGTCTCGCTCCGCTTCTGGCGCGACGCGGACGGAACGTCCCACCACGAGGTGCTGGAGCAGCAGGGCACCCTGCGCATCGTCCGCAACCCCCCGCTGGACTCGCTGACCGTCGGCCTGTGGGACCGTTTGGGCGAATTGACCCGCGGCATCCTGGACGGCTGAGAACACCCTATCTACGAGGAGGAACCA
>JACDHR010000263.1 GCA_013820915.1 Gemmatimonadota bacterium | reverse complement strand
TCGTGCAGAAGCACCGCGGCGGAGGCCAGGTGGGGGAGCTCGCGCATCCGCTCCCGGTGCGGCGCGCCGAGGCCCGGCGTCACGGCCGCGCTGAGCCCCGGCCAGTTCGACGCGCTGGGAAGAAAGAGCCAGCCGCCGTAGCCATCTTCCTGAAACGACGCGAATTCCTCCACGATCACGGATTGCGGCAGGCCGCGCCAGGCGATCACCGGCTCGGGAAAGACGGCGGAGACCAGCGCCGCGGGATGCAGCCGCAGGCCATGGCCTACCCGCCCGTTCCCCACCCCACTGCGGCGGAGCAGCGCCGGGGTATCCAGCGCACCGGCCGCGACGACGACGACCGGCGCCTCGACCACGGCACGGCGGCCGGTCGGCCGGTCGCCAGCATCGCGCAGCTCGCAGACCACCCGCCGCGCACCGGCCGGCCCTTCGATACGCGCCACCGGCGCGTCCGCCAGGATGCGCGCACCCGCCGCCACCGCTCGCGGCAGATACGTCAGCACCGCGTTGTTCTTGCGGTTGTACGCACAGCCGAGCATGCAGTAGCCGCACGCCGAGCAGGCCGCGCGATTGTGCAGGGCCACACGATAACGCCAGCCGAGCGCCTCCGCACCCTGCCGCAGCGCCGCGTTGTTTGCGTTGATCTGGTGGTGCGGGATCGGGACCGCGCCCAGTGTGCTCAGAACCTCCGCCGTGCGGCCCTCCATCTCTTCAACGCTGAGCGGGAAGCCGTGCTCGCGCCGCCAGCGATCGAGGATGCCAGCGGGCGTCGGATACACGAGCCCGGTGTTGTGCAGCGTGGAGCCTCCCACGCCACGCCCCTGCAGGATCCCGATCGCCTTGGTGGAGGTCGCGCGAAGCCCCGCCTCCTGGTACAGCAGCGGCAGCATCTCCAGCTCGCGCTGCGTGAAGTCCGGGGCGGTCGCGTAGCCACCCGCCTCGACCGCCACGGCGTCGATCCCGCTCTCCGCCAGGCGCGCCAGCACGGCGGCCCCTCCCGCGCCCGTGCCGATCACACAGACCTGAGCCCGGATGCGCAGGTCGCTCCGCGCATCGCGGCCGGGGGTGATGCCGGGTGGAAGCCCGATGGCGGGGCGGGGGCGGCGCGCACCCGTCGCAACGCTCCCCGTATCAGTCTTCAGCGAGGGTGTATCACTTCCGGCCAGCAGATCCGGCGCGGGCAGGATCGGGATTTCGGTTCGCCCCAGCCACGGACCGCGGTACCCAACCTCGGGCCACGCCTCGTCGCGTCCGTAGAAGCCGAGCATTGCCAGCGCCTTCAGCGCCGCGGCCCCCTGCCGCCGCACCTCGAGCCGGCTCTCCGCCCACCCGCGCAGGTACTCCTCGCGCTCCGCGGGCTCCAGGGTGGTGAGGCGGCGTGCCCGGCCTTCGAGCAGCGGCACTCCGTACTCCACCGCCCGCAGCAGAACACTCAGCAGGCGCCGGTCCGCGGAGCGGAAGCGCCGGACGAAGGGCGCTACGGCGTCCGCGACGTCCTCTCCCGCCGGGGCACCGACCAGTGCGCCGGCGGCCGACAGGAAGATGCGGCGTTCCGCCTCGCTGAACTCGTTCATCGGCTATACGAAGCGCCGGATCAGCTTGCCGAGCATCCGCATCAGAAGCTGCCGCGGCAACAGCACGCCGCTGAAGGAGTTGACGTAGTTGACCGCGCCGGGAATCACGTAGCTGCGCCCCTTCTCCAGTGCGCGGAGCCCCGCCTCCGCCACCTCCGCGGGCAGCTTGAAGCCCGGTGTAGAGCGGTCTACGATGCCGGTACCGGCCCTCTCCTGGAACCCGGTGGGCGTGCGCCCCGGGCAGAGCGCCACGACGCGCACGCCAGCGCGACGGTTCTCCTCCCAGAGCGCCTCGGAGAAGTACAGGACGAACGCCTTGCTCGCCGCGTAGGTGGCGAGCGTCGGCAGCGGCTGGAACGCCGCGACGGAGGCGACGTTGAGAATCCCGCCCTCGCCGCGGGCGCGCATCCCCTGCAGGGCGAGGTGTGCCAGCTCCAGAACCGCGGTGATATTCACCTGCACCACGCTGACCTCGCGATCGCGCGGCAGCTCGTGGAACGCGCCCTGAAAGCCGAAGCCGGCGTTGTTCACCAGCAGGTGGATCTCCCGCCCGTCTGCCGCCTGCCGCCAGATCTCTTCCGGAGCGCCCGGTTCGGCGAGGTCCAGCGGGATCACGTGTGTACGGATGCCGTGGGCGACAGTCAACTCATCGGTAAGCGCACGCAGCCGATCTTCGCGCCGCGCGGTGAGCACCAGGTGCATCCCGCGCGCCGCGAGCGAGCGAGCGAACGCCTCCCCGATCCCCGTCGAGGCGCCAGTGACCAGTGCCCATCGCCCCTTATATTCCCACCGCTTCACCGGCCATCTCCTGTTAGGGCACCACCAGCAAGGTAGGCGAGGGCCGCGCGCTCCAGCACGTCGACCGCCACGGGAAGCGAGTTCTCGCAGATATCGAAGCGCGGGTTGTGGTGCGGGTACGCCGCTCCGGTCTCCTCGTTGCGGCAGCCGACGAAGAAGTAGCACCCCGGCACCCGGAGCAGAAACTCCCCGAAATCCTCTGCGCCCATGGTGCGCACGCCCGGGTCGCTATGCACCCGCTCCTCGCCGACGATCTCCGCCGCGGTGCGGCGCACCAGCTCCGTCATCCGCGGGTCGTTCACCGTGGGCGGCGTGTTCCGGTGGTAGTAGAGCTCGTACTCCGCGCCGAACGCCGCGCACACTCCCTGCACCACCTGCTCGATCCGGCGCGGCAGCTCCTCGCACAACTCGGGGTCGAACGCGCGCACCGTTCCCTTGAGCGTGGCCGTCTCCGCGATCACGTTGAAAGCGTTCCCCGCATGGAACGCGCCCACCGTGACGACCGCCGGGTGGAGCGGGTGGATATTGCGGGCGACGATGCTCTGCAGCGCGACGACGATCTGACACGCGACCAGCACCGCGTCGACCGTTTCGTGCGGGCTCGCACCATGCCCGCCCTTCCCCCGCACGGTGATCCTGAACTCCGCCGCCGAGGCCATGAACGGCCCGGCCACCACACCCACCGTGCCACTTGGCAGCGTGGTCCATACGTGCAGCCCCATTGCGGCGTCCACCCCTTCGAGCACGCCCTCCTCCACCATTCGCAGCGCACCCCCGAGCCCCTCCTCGGCGGGCTGGAAAACGTACTTCACCGTTCCGCGCCAACCGCCGCGGCCCGCCGCTAACCGTTCCGCCACCGCAAGCCCGATCGCCACGTGCGCGTCGTGTCCGCACGCGTGCATCGTCCCGCCGACCGTGGAAACAAAGTCGTGCGTACACTCTTCCTGGATCGGCAAGGCATCCATGTCCGCACGGAGCAGCAGGGTAGGACCATCGCCAGCGCCGCCGTGTAGGGTGCCGACCAAGCCGGTCTCCGCGATCCCGGTCCGCACCTCGTAGCCGGCAGTCCGGAGCCGCTCGGCGGCGATGCCCGCAGTGCGGTGCTCCTGAAAGCCGATCTCCGGATGGCGGTGCAGGTCGCGCCGGGTGCGGATCAGCGTTTCCAGTTCAGAGGTCATGGGCGGGGTGGGTATGGGCGATCGGATACGCCAGGTTAGCAGCGATCGGTTATCGGTTATCGGTTATCGGTTATCGGTCCGGCACACGGAAGCACCCCGTACTTTCGTACTTGTCGTCACCGATCGCGCGCCAGGGTGGTGTCCGGGTTGTGGCGCGCGGCCTCCTGCGCGGCCTCGTTGCGCTCGCTCTTCTCGTACTCGTCGCGAATGCGCGCCATCATCTCGTCGCGGCGCTCGTAGAGCCGCTTGGGCGTGCGCGGCGCGTGCGTCTCCAGCGCGTAGGCGGTGAGGATCGGGAGCGCCACGGTGGAGTCCAGATAGCAGACCACCGCGTCGGGGAGCCGGTCCGGGTCCACCTTTCCCCACGAGACGGCCTCAGCGGGGGTAGCGCCGGAGAGCCCGCCGGTGTCGGGGCGCGCGTCCGTGATCTGCAGAAAGTAGTCGTGGCCGCGCTCGTCGATCCCCATCACCTCCTGGATCTGCGGCTCCGTCTGCAGCGCGAAGTTCTTGGGGCTGCCGCCGCCCAGGATCCAAATCGCGGACTTGCCGCCGACGCGCTTCGCCTCCAGCACGATCGCAGCCGTCTCATTCACGTCGGCGTTCACGTCGAACATCAGCTTGTTCCCCTGCAGCGACTTGGCCGCCACGTTCATCCCGATCGAGCTGTCGCCGGGGCTGGAGGTGTAGATCGGCACCGCATGCTCGTAGGCCACGGAGAGGAGCGACTTGCGACCCTGCCCCAGCTCGTCCTCACGCGCGGCGACGTACTTGCCGCACACGTAGTGGAACTCCGCCGTGCTCATCGGCCGCTGGAATTCGGGGCTCGCGATCACCTGGCGGAAGAACGCGTCCGTATCGAGCAGCACCGAGTAGTCGAAGAAGATGTCGTAGATCCGCACGACCTCCTCGTCCCGCAGCACGGTGTCGGAGACGTGCGGGTTACCCTGCCGCATCTCCAGCCCGAGCCCGAAGTGCGCATCGTGGTAGAGGTTGGCACCGGTCGAGATGATCCAGTCCACGAAGCCCGCCTCGATTAGCGGGATAAAAGCGCTCATTCCCAGCCCCGCCGGCGTCAGCGCCCCGGTCATGGTGAGGCCGACGGTGACGTCGTCGTCCAGCATCTTTCTGCTCAGCAGGTGGCAGGCCTCCCGCAGGCGCGCCGCGTTGTACGCCTGGAAGGTGCCGTCCACCAGCTCGGTGACAGTCATCCCGCCGGTGATGCGGGTGGGCTCGATACGCCTGCCGGATAGGAATCTGCTGGTCATGATAAGGTAGAAACGGGAGTTTGAGTCATCGGTTATCGGTTATCGGTTCACAGCCGCCTCACTGTACCTACCCGCCGCGTCGAGACCTCCTGACTGATAACTGATAACTGATACCTGATAACCTTTCATTCCGCATCGTGCTTTTCGGGACTGGCGATCGAATCGCGGGCGGTACGGCCGATGTTCTTCGATCTGACGGACCGGCTCTCCGCAGCGGCGCAGTGGCGCTCGTGGCAGTCCACCACGATGCGGACCGCCTCCTCGGGCGAGTCGGTGACGACCAGCAGGTTCAGATCTTCCGGAGAGACCTTCCCCTCGGCCAGCATGACCTCCTTGATCCACTGCAGCAGGCCGTGCCAGTACCGGGTGCCGAAGAGGATCACGGGGAAATCACGGACCTTGCCGGTCTGGATCAGCGTGAGCGCCTCGAAGAGTTCGTCGAGCGTACCGAAGCCGCCGGGGAAGATGATGAAGGCCTCGGCGTACTTCACGAACATGGTCTTGCGGACGAAGAAGTAGCGGAAGTTGACCGCGATGTCCACGTACGCGTTCATCCCCTGTTCGAAGGGAAGCTCGATGTTGCACCCGATCGAGGCGCCGCCCGCCTCCTTGGCGCCCTTGTTGGACGCCTCCATGATACCCGGCCCGCCGCCGGTGACCACCGCGTACCCCGCCTTCACCAGGAGTCGCGCGGTCTCCTCGGCGGCGGTATATTGCGGGTCACCGGGGTCGACGCGCGCGGATCCGAAGATCGAGACGGCCTGGCCGATGTTGGCGAGCGTATCGAACCCTTCCACGAACTCGCCCATGATCCGGAACACCCGCCACGGGTCCGTGTGCAGGAAGTCCGGGCCCGAAGGCGCGGGCGACTCCAGGAGCCGCTCGTCTTCCGTGGCGGTCGCCAGGCGGGAGGCTCGGTTCAGGGACGGATTCGGCACGGCTCTGCTGTCTGACATACGATTCGTACGGGTTCCGGAGGGCGAGTAGCGCCCACGCGC
>JACDHR010000262.1 GCA_013820915.1 Gemmatimonadota bacterium | reverse complement strand
GACGCTGACGCTGCGCCCCCCACTCATGCTCTGAGCGGACATCTCTCCCCTGGTCCGGCCACCGCGGCCGCTCGTGGGCCGCGCCGTGACACGCGAATTGTGTGCGCCGGCTCTCGTTGACGGCTCGTCAAGCTACGGACATCTTCCGGGGGTGTCAAACCCGATTTCCTTCGATCCTCTCCTGGTCGCGTACCTGGCGCGGGAACTCGATGAGCGCCTCGCCGGACGTGCCCTGGCGGCGCTCCCCCGCTTCGGCTCCGAGCGCACCGCCGTGCTGCCGCTCGTCGGTGCGCAGGCGCTTCGCTTCGACCTGCACCCCACCCGCGGCTGGGTCCGCCTGCTCGACGCTGAGCAGGAGGTGAACGAGGACGATGCGCAGGTGGTGTGCACCGGCGTCACTGCGCCGCCCGACGAGCGCCGCCTGGAGATCGCGCTGCGCGAGGAGGCGCGCTTCCGCAGCCAGGGCTGGACGCTGGTGGTCGAGCTCCACACCAACCAGTGGAACGCGCTGCTGGTGGACGCGGAGAGCGGCCAGATCGGCGCGGTGCTCTGGCAGCGGGAGGCCGGCGGCCGCAACCTGCGCAGCGGCGCGATCTACTCGCCCCCGCCGCCACGCGAGCGGGTCGGTGCGAGCGATGTTGACCGCACCGCCGCTGAAGAGCGTTGGAGGGCGGTGCTCGGCGACATCACCCCCGCTGAGCGCGCGGCCGCGTTGACTCGCCACTTCGCCTATACGGGCCCGCTCAACGCGACTCCGCTGCTCGGTGAGGCATTGCAGGACGACAGCGCCGCAGCGCTCGATATCGCCTTCGAGCGCTGGTGGTGGTTCCGCTCGCTACCGGATAGCCGTCCGGTCGTGCTCCTGCTGCCCGCCGGCCCGCAGCCCTACCCGCTGCCGCTCCCGGACGTCCAGGCTGAGCCCGCGGGCTCGCTGCTGGAGGCGATGGCGCGCTCCGCCGGCAGTGCCGGAAGTCCGGCGCCCACCGTCGAGGAGCCGGAGCAGGAGATTCTGCTGGAGCGTGCGCGTGAGCGCCTGCAGACGGCCCGGCGGCGTGCGGAGCGCATCCGCGCCGAGCTGGGGCGCGCCGGAGAGGCGGAGCAGATGCGCACCTTCGGCGACCTGCTGCTGGCGCACCTGCACCGGGTGCCCCGCGGCGCCGAGTCGGTCCGGCTGCGCGACTGGGAGGATCAGGAGGTGGAGATCGCGCTCGATCCCACCCGAACTCCGGCGCAGAACGCCGATGCCTGGTACGAAAAGGCGAGGCGCCGCAGCCGCGCCCTCGAGCGGCTCCCGCAGCTCCTCGCCGAGGCGGAAGAGGAGGCGAGCCGATGGGAGGCCGCGCTGCACCACGCAGAGGCAGCGGGGGAGCTGCCGGCCTGGGCCGCCGAAGAGCTGGAACGCAGCCCCACGCGTGAGACTGCAGGCAGGAACGTCGAGGAGCCCTCCGCTCCCTACCGCCGCTACCGTACCTCGGGTGGCCTGGAGGTGCGGGTGGGGCGCAGCTCCAAGGACAACGACCGCCTCACCTTCGGCTTCTCCTCTCCAGGAGACATCTGGCTGCACGCGCGCTCGGTGCCCGGCTCCCACGTGATCCTGCGCTGGCCTGATCCCGAAGGAAACCCACCCGCACGTGACCTGGAGGAGGCGGCCGGCCTGGCGGCGCTCTTCAGCAAATCGCGCACGTCCGGCCTGGTGGCCGTGGACTGGACCCGCCGCAAGTACGTCCGTAAGCCGCGCGGGGCGCCGCCCGGCGCGGTGATCCCGCAACGGGTCAAGACCGTGTTCGTTGAACCAGAGCTCGGGCTCGAGGAGCGGCTGCACGAGTCGCGGAGGTAACGCGAGGTTACAAACGCGAGATCACAAGTGTTAGATGGCGTGCCGGTACGGCAGAATCATTACGCAAGAGACCAGCAGCTCACCGCCGCAACGAGGCTGGTCGGGCCGACCTAACGTTCCAGGATAAGGCGCGAACCTGCTACGCCGCAACCTGAAGAATGCGAAAAGCATGGCCTCCGGTTCGTCACCTTCATACGGTTGTTAAGCCGGCTCACGGTAACGTGCAGGACTGCTACGGAGCACACTCCTTGTGCCGCCAGCGGCGATACACCTCAGCCCGTCCCTGGGGAACATCCTCGCCTCCGCTGCATTTCACGGAGTGCTTCTGAGACGGATGGGCTTCCAACGGTCGGGACCGGTCTTGATTTCGGAGCCTACCGCGGCACCGAGCAACCCGCCGAGAACCCCGCCCGCGAGCGCGCCGACCGCCTGTCCGGCTCCGCACACCATATCGCAGCTAGTGTCCCGACTGGCGGCGAAGTATAGAGAGGCAGCTCCGATTCCGCCTCCTAGCACAAATCCTTCGAGCCAACGGCTTCTTCGACGATTCACCTCAAGTCGAACGATCGCCGCATGCGGCACGTTGATGGCAGAGGTGTTCGCCGAAGGGAGAAGCACGAGCGTGTCTGCAGCGAACGAGACCTTAACCTTCCCGATCAGCAGGGTATCGGCTAGCGCGGGTGCCAGTACTCGCACCGGGGTGCCCGTTCCAAGGTGGGGCACTCGTTGGGCGAGCAATTCGGCAGGTAGCCCGACGAGCAGAGCGAACAGCGCGGAAGTGCGGGCAATCCGCACGGCGGAATGGGCGAACATGGGAACTCTCCTGCGGAAGAGGTGATCCGGAAATTGTACCCAGGAAGCAAAATCGTCACTGATGTCCTCAGCTCCCATAAGTTAGAGTACGTCCGCTAAGACGACGGATCGCGTAGTCGGACGAACGCGGGATTCTTCAAACTCTGATGTCACGGTGGAGCACCATACGTTCAGCATAAGGCGCGGAGGCCGATGCGCCAGCCCTTCAGCGTGCAGGAAATCATGGCCGGCCCTCCGTCGCCTTCATGCACTCGTTCGTTAGGGCGCGGATCTACGGGCGGACCTTTGGCAGTTCCTCATGAAGAATTTGATTACCATGGATCGCAGCATCTTCGAACATTCGCGCTGCTACATGCACGTTCTCCAGCGGCCACTTGAACCCTCCGCCTCCAAGTTGCGGGTGTCCACTCGGTGCAGTATACGGGTGGGCGTGCAGAAGCTTGTTGCGGACTCGGATAGCATCACGGTAGCGCTCATCAGACTTCACCAAGTCACGACGTAGGTTCGGTGGCAATGGTGGATCAGCGTCGGCAATTGCTCGGCTGAGTGCGCGTGCGATCGCGCTCGCCGGCTCCCCACGCGGAACACTTCCGAAGCCGTTTCCACTCAACTTAACGATGGTACAGACAACCACCCACTCGAGATAGGTGAAGTTGTAGAAGGCCTGCCCAAGCGCCTGAAGATATGTCGGATCGGCCTTCAACCGGGGAGTATACGTCACGGTCACGCCTCAGAAGCGAGTGCAAGGATCTGTCAGCAGCATCACGCCGTATTGGCGCGACCAAACACTCAAGCTAAGTGGCGCAGGGCGACGTAGATGGCTGTGAACCACCGTAATCTACACGGCTGCGCAGAGCTTGAAAACATGCACCGCCCTGCGTCCACTTCAGCGCCGGGTTAGGCAATCTGGGAGGCACCATTCGTCGCGGATGGTATGTGCCATGCGATATCAGCGTCGAAGCACGATGCTCTCGATGATCTTCTTCTTGGCCTCGATCAGTTTAAGAACGAAATCCGGTAAGTCTTCCTTCGGGAATCGAGGATTCGGCTCGTACAAGGCACCCATCACTGCAAGTTGGTCAATGATGCTCCGATAACGCGGCACCTGCTGGTACAGTGCTTTAAGCTCAGCAAGATGTTGTTCGAGCTTCAGTTCATTTCGTGAGGAATATCCCGTTTCGATGCGTCGGTTAAGAATCTGCTGGAGTTCCTCATAATTCGCGCGCTCCGAACTCGTCCCGCGGCGGATGTAGATCGTGTCTTCTCGAATGCCGTCTCCCGCTCCCTTGGAAGTGAATGGCAAATACTGAGGCAGGTCGTCGACGATGAGGACCTGAAATGTCTTTCCGACCAAAGCCGAATACTCACTGGCCGAGTATGTAAAATTCACAACCTCATACCCGATCTGACCAGGGAGAAAACTCGAGAGCCCGCGCTGAACGTCGGCCTTGTCAACCATACTCTCTAGCCCCTTTGGCTCGAAACTCCCATCGTCCTTCTCCTGGACTCCAAAGACGATAGCGCCACCACCTGAGTTCGCCATCGCGATAATGTGCCTGGCTACCTTTGAGAACGCCGGCCAGGCAAGCTTAAAGTCATACTCGTCAAGCTCTCCAGCATGATCTCGTATGAGATCACGGAGCGCCTCCCGGGATGGGCTCTCGAAGAAGCGAGCAAAGTCTTCCTTCCAACTCCGACGTTTATCAAGCATTCTCTTGTTGGTTCGGATAAGCCTAACAGTGAATACGCGGCAAGGCGACGGATAACACGCCGATTCCCAGATTATCCATCACGGCTCTCGAGAAAACCGATGCCGGTGCGCAGCCGCAGCATACATGCGCCAGTCCCTGTCCGCAAGCCAGGGTTCATCAGAGGGAGGCAACAGCAGAGCTTGGGCTGAAATCCTAGCCGCGCTCCCACTGCGCGCCACGCGCCCCGGCATCTGCATGCTATCTCTCCGCCGCCTTCGTCGGCGCCTCGAGCCATGCCGTGCAGGGGGGCAAGCCCCCGAGCGGCCGGCCGGAGAATCGCACCCGGCGGGTCCTTCGATGGCGTTCGACACCGCCGCTGTACTGGTGATGAGAGCGGGCTCGCGTGGCGGCAACGCTTGAAGGGGTACCCCCCATCGGGAGGATTGAACGCGCGGTTTACCGGCGCATCGCCCGGCTCAGACCTGTGACGAAGCGCCTCGTCTCCTCCACCCCCTCCCTTCCCAACATCTCCACCAGCGCGCTGCCCAGCACCACCCCGTCCGCCACCCTCGCCACCTCCGCTGCCTGCTCGGCCGTGGAGATGCCGAAGCCCACCGCGACCGGAACGGAGGTAAGCGCCCGGATCTCTGCGACCTCGCGCGTCAGGTTCTGCGCCAGCGCCTCGCGTGCACCGGTGACACCGGTGCGGGAGACGTAGTAGAGAAAGCCGCGAGCACTGGCCGCGATCTCGCGCACGCGCTCCGGCCGTGTGGTGGGGGCGATCAGACGAATGAGGTCGAGGGGCGAACCCGCGAAGGCACGCTCCAGCTCTGGGTCGGCGCCAGCGGGGAGGTCGGTGACCAGCACGCCCTCCGCGCCGGCGGCGGCTGCATCGCGCAGGAATCGCTCGGTGCCGTAGCGCAGGATCGGGTTGAGGTAGCTGAAGAGCACGACCGGGGTGGCGTGCTCGGCGCGGAAGCGGGCGAGCGTCTCCAGCGTCCAGGCGAGGTCGGTGCCCTGTGCGATCGCCTCGAAGGAGGAGCGCTGGATGGTGGGGCCGTCGGCGAGGGGATCGCTGAAGGGCACCCCCAGCTCGATGATGTCGGCGCCGGCCTCCGCGAGCATCCGCAGCACCTCGAGCGTTGCGGCTGGGGAGGGATGGCCGGCGGTGACGTAGAGCACCAGCGCGGCGCGGCCTTCCTCGCGGCAGGCGGCGAAGGTCCGCGTCAGGGGAGAGCCGGCGTCAGTCATGCGCGGCGCCGGTCATCTCCGCGACCTGCGAGACGTCCTTGTCGCCCCGTCCGCTGAGGCAGATGACTACCGGGCCGCGATCGCGCCAGCGGCTCCCCTCGCGCAGCAGGAGAGCGACGGCGTGGGCGCTCTCCAGCGCGGGGATGATCCCCTCGAGGCGGGCGAGCTGCGCGAAGCCGTCGAGCGCCTCGGAGTCGGTGACGCTCAGGTAGGTGGCCCGGCCGGAATCCTTGAGCGCGGCGTGCTCAGGGCC
>JACDHR010000261.1 GCA_013820915.1 Gemmatimonadota bacterium | reverse complement strand
GTCGGCGACCGCATGTACGCATGGGACGTGACGGACCCATCCGCGCCGGTGCTCACCGACTCGGTGATCGTGGATGCGCGCCTGATCAATGACGTGATGGTCAACGAAGCGGCGACGCTCGCCGTGATCACGCGCGAGGGCGCATCCAACCGCCGCAACGGGATCGTGGTTCTGGACCTCGCCAACCCGGCGCACCCGCGGGTGCTTTCCGAATTTTCGGAAACGCTGACGGGCGGTGTTCACGTGGTCTATATCGACGGCGACCACGTGTACGCGACGAACAATGGTACCGGCGACATGCACGTCATCAACATCAGCGACCCCGCGAACCCGCGGCAGGTGGGGCGCTGGGGACTTACGACGCCCGGCCGCTATCTGCACGATGTGTGGGTGGACGATGGGCTCGCCTACCTCAGCTACTGGGACGACGGCATGGTGGTGCTGGACGTCGGTAACGGCATCCGCAACGGCTCGCCGAGCCGTCCGCAGCTCGTCAGCCAGCTGACGTACCGCACGCGCTGGCAGGGTCGCAGCTACGGGAACACGCACCAGGCGATCCCCTACACGAACAGCGCGGGCAACTCGTACATCTTCGTGGGCGACGAGATCTTCCCGGAGCAGACCTCGGGTTCGCCCGGCGCCATCATCCCCGGCGGCTACGTTCACGTGATGGACGCGACCGACATCACCAACCCGCGCATCGTCGGCCGGTACGAGGTTACCGGGGCCGGCGCGCACAACATGTGGGTGGAGAACGATCGGCTCTACATCGCGTACTACAACGCGGGGCTGCGTGTCGTGGACGTCTCCGGCACGCTGGAGGGCGACCTGCGCGCGCAGGGCCGCGAGGTCGCCGTGCTTCGGACGACGGACGAAGATGCCTTCGAAGCGGACCGGCCGTTCCTCTGGAGCCCGCGGCTGTACAACGGACTGGTGTTCGCCTCGGATTTCAACTCGGGCCTCTGGATCACCCGCTTCGTTGAGCCTACGCGGACGGCGGCACAAGATTAAAAGGAGGGAGCTGTGAACCGAATGCATCACTGCGCGGCGGCCATTGTGGCCGCCGCCACGCTTTCCGGCTGCGCTGCCGCGACCACCGCGGGATCGGCGGCCCGCGGTGAGGGGCCGGAGCGCGAGTACGCCGCCTATGTGGTAAGCGAGTCTGCGGACCAGGTGGCAAGGGTCGTGTACGGACCGGAAGGCGCGCGGGTCGAGCGGGAGCGGTCGGTCCGCACCCGTCCGCACGAGGTGGACGGCCCCCACGGAGTCGCGCTCTCGCCGGACGGGCGCTACTACTACGTCACGATCGGCCACGGCACGCCGTTCGGCTCGCTGTGGAAGCTCTCCACCGCGAACGACGAGCTGCTCGGCCGCGTCACCCTCGGCCTCTTCCCGGCCACTGTGGACGTGACGCCGGATGGGCAGTATGGCTTCATCTCCAACTTCAACCTGCACGGCGATCACGTGCCGAGCTCGATCTCGAAGGTACACCTGCCGACGATGGCGGAAGTCGCGCGTACGGAAACGTGCGTGATGCCGCACGGCAGCCGTATCACCCCGGACGGTACACGGCACTACTCGGTCTGCATGATGGATGATCTGCTGGTCGAGATAGACGTCGCCACGGGTGAGGTCGCGCGGCGGTTCTCCGTCGCACCCGGCCGCGAGGGTCCGGCCGCCGCCGCCATGCAGCAGCCGGCGGCCGGCGATACTAATGCGGGCGCGACCCACGCGCACGCAGCGCACGGCGGTGCTCCGGCGCCGGACGCGGCTCGCGTGTGCTCACCGACCTGGGCGCAGCCGAGCGCGGACGGGGCGTTCGTCTACGTCGCGTGCAACCGGCAGGCGGAGGTCCTGGAGATCGACACGCGAAGCTGGACGCTCGCGCGCCGCATCGCGACCGGCGAGAACCCGTACAATCTGGATGTCACGCCGGACGGGCGGCTGCTGCTGGTGACGCTGAAGAGCCGTACCGAGCCGGCCACCGAGCTGATCGAGCTGCAGACCGGCCGCAGCCTCGCGCGTGTGCCCAGCTCCACCACGCTGACGCACGGCCTCGCGGTCACGCAGGACAGCCGCTACGCATTCGTCTCCTCTGAAGGCCGCGGCGCCGAACCCGGCAAGGTCGACGTGATCGATCTCCGCGCGATGAGGGTCGTCGGCTCCGTGGACGTGGGCCAGCAGGCGGCGGGAATCGCGCCCGCGCGATGAAGCTCGGCCGCCGCGTGCGGGCGAACACAACGGGTGGATGGGCCGTATGACTCTCGAGGATTTCGACCTGCGGGCTCATGAGATGTACGCTACGATCCCGCCGCAGTACCTGGAGGGGATCGACGCGCTGGTGGTGAAGGAGGAAGCGCTCCCGCATCCTTCGCTGCCGGACATCTACACGCTGGGAGAGTGCCGCACGGAGCATTATCCCTCCGACTACGGCGGCCCCGGCGAGGTTCGCTCCTTCGTGGTCCTGTTCTACGGTTCCTTTACCCACCTCTCGGAGCTGGATACCGAGTGGGACTGGGAGGAGGAGCTCTGGGAGACGATCACGCACGAGGTCCGCCACCACCTGGAGAGCCTCGCCGTCGAGGACGACCTGGAGGTGGAGGATTACGTGGTGGATCAGAACTTCGCGCGCCGCGCCGGGGAGGCGTTCGACTCGGACTTCTACCGGGATGGACTTCTACTCCAGGATGGCGTCTACGCCGTGGACGGCGACATCTTCGTGGAGCACGAGGTGAGCACCGGGGAACTCGCCGCGAGAACCATCGCCTTCCGATATACGGGCGGCGATGTCGTGGTTCCCCTGCCCGATCCGCTGGGCAGTGTCCACTTCGTCGCGCTTCACGGGCTGCCGGAAGGGGAAGGGGATGTTCTCCTGGTTCTGCGTCGCCGCCGGAACCTCTGGGGCGCCTTCCGCACGTCGTTCTTCGGCTCGTCTTCCGACGTGCTCCACTCCCACGCGCAGGTGAAGGCGGCAGGGGACGCCCGCCACCCGCCGCCGGATACTCGATGACGCAGCAACCCGATTCCCCGAAACCTGCCGATCCGCCCGCCCGCCCGACACCGTACGAGCTGGCGTTCGGAGAGACCGGTTTCGACGAGCAGGTCTTTCCCGCCGTCGCCGAGGAGGCCGAGGGGCAGAAGCTCGATCCCGCTCGCCGCGAGCGCTTCGCCTTCCTCTCGCGGAGCGGCGACGCGATCCGCGAGGTCATCCCGCGGGACGCCCCTCCGGAGTCGCTCGAGCAGTACCGGGCGCTGCTCTTCCATGCCTTCAACTTCTGGCGCGCGGGCAAGCGCGTCTACCGGCTGGACGCTGCCGTGGCCCGCTACCTCGTTGAAGCGGCCCCGCGCCTGGAGGGGTGGGAGTTCGCCGTGCCTTACCCTGCCGTCTACCTGCAGCTCCCCCCCAACCTCTTCTGGGCGAGCATCGCTCCCGACATGCCGCCCGAGCCGGTGGACGGCTTTTTCGTGACCACTGCACGGATAGAGGATGCTCCTGGCGGTCCGGTGCTGCGGGTGGAGGCGCTGATGGTACTCGGCCTTCGCCGCGACCGCGCCGGCTTCAGCGTGATCCCGCTCGACACCGAGGCCGGCGCCGGCATCCCGATCGAGTGGGCCGATCTCCCGGTGCGGGAGGACGGCGGCGACTTTGCCAACGTGCTTCCCGGTGGAGAGATCGCGGGGCTGTATTCGATCCTTACCGCGGCGGAGGCGCTCAAGCTGCTCGGCCGCGCGCTGTGGTACATCGATCAGCACGCGGGCCTCGTCCGGGCGGATGTAGCCGGCTCCGCGGGTGCTACCCGACTGCCGTTTTTCCGGGTGATGCTGGGAACGGAGGCGCCGGACGCGGGACCATCGTGACGGCACGCGAGGTTGCCGAGGTTCTGGCGGAGATCGCCATGCTGGGCGAGCTGAACGGAGAGAACCCGTTCCGCTCGCGTGCCTTCGCGTCCGCCGCTCGGGCGCTCGAGGGATCGGACGCAGATCTGAACACGCTCGCGCGCGAGGGGCGCCTGACCTCGCTGCCGGGTGTGGGCGCCGGCCTCGCGGAGACGATCCGCGAGCTGGTGGAGACCGGCCGCTCTACCGCCCATGAAGAGATGCGCGCTGCCATTCCGATCGGGCTCTACGACGTGCTCCGTATCCCCGGCCTCGGCGCGAAGCGAGTGCGGCTTCTGCACGCCGGGCTGGGCGTCGACTCGCTCGACTCTCTGGAGACAGCCGTGCGTGCCGGGCGCGTGGCGGAGCTCTCCGGCTTCGGCGCGAAGACCGAGGCGAAGATCCTGGAGGGCATCGCCTTCGTGCGCGAGGCGCTCCGCAGGCGCCGCTACCCCGAGGCACACGCTGTGGCAGAGCGTCTGCTCGCGTGGCTGCGCGCGCGCCCCGAGGTGCTGAGCGCCGAGGTGGCCGGAGAGCTACGGCGGAGGATGGAGGTGGTCGACTCCATCGATCTCGTCGTCTGCACGCTCGACACGCAGGCAGTCACCGCTGCGTTTCGCGACCTGCACGGCAGCGGAGAAGCGGATGCGGAGCGCGAGGGGTGCTCCACGATCCGGCTCCCGGACGGGATCCTCGCGCACCTCTATTGCGTGCCTCCGGAAGAGGCGCCCGCCGTCCTGCTCTGGCAAACGGGAAGCGAGGCGCACCTCTCCGCGCTCGCCGCCCGCGCGGCGACGCATGGTCTCACCCTCTCGCCTGCCGGACTCCTCAGGAACGGTCAGGGCGTGGTGCCGGTGGAAACGGAAGACGAGCTGTACGAGGCCCTGGGGCTCGTATGGATCCCGCCGGAGCTGCGCGAGGGGATGGGCGAGGTGGCCGCGGCGGCGGATCCGCTCCCGGAGCTGATCCGGGTCGAGGATCTGAGAGGCACGTTCCACTGCCACACCACCTATTCCGACGGGCGGGCGAGCGTTGCCGAGATGGCGGGCGCCGCACGCGCCCGTGGGTGGCGCTATCTCGGGCTCGCGGACCACTCGCGCTCGGCTTCCTATGCAGGCGGGCTGCCGGAAGCACTCGTCCGCCAGCAGCAGGCGGAGATCGACGCGTGGAACGCGGAGCAGGGCGGTGAAGAGTTCCGGATCTTCAAAGGGATCGAGTCCGATATCCTGCCGGACGGCAGCCTCGACTATCCGGACGCGGTGCTCGCCACCTTCGATTATATCGTCGGGTCCGTCCATTCCGGCTTCGGGATGTCCGAGGCGGAGATGACGGCGCGCATCGTGGCGGCGATCCGCAACCCGCGCCTCACGATGCTGGGCCACCCAACGGGGAGAATCCTGCTCACGCGGGGAGGCTATCCGGTGGATATCCACGCCATACTCGATGCCGCCGCGGAGTACGGGGTGGTGGTGGAGATCAACGCGAACCCGCACCGCCTGGATCTGGACTGGCGCCACCTCCGCTACGCCGTGGAGCGCGGCGTGCTCATCGCCATCAACCCGGATGCCCACTCCGTCGGCGGGCTGGACGATGTCTCGTTTGGTATCGGCGCGGCGCGGAAGGGCGGGCTGGTGGCGCGGCAGGTGCTCAATACGTGGACGCGCGAAGAGGTGGAGGGCTATTTTGCCGGTCGCAAAGCGTGAAACGAAGGCCGCGCGGATCGCGCGTACGTCGAGCATCTTAGAAAGATTGGGCGCGTTGTATCCGGAGAGCCGCTGCTCGCTGGATCACGAAGATCCCCTGCAGCTCCTGCTGGCTACCGTGCTCTCGGCGCAGTGCACCGACGCGCGGGTGAACCAGGTCACGCCCGCGTTGTTCGCCCGCTACCCTGATGCCGAGGCGCTCGCCACCGCGGATCCTGCCGAGGTGGAGGAGGCGATCCGCTCCGTGAACTACTACCGCACCAAGGCCCGCGCGTTGATCGGC
>JACDHR010000260.1 GCA_013820915.1 Gemmatimonadota bacterium | reverse complement strand
ACGCAGCGCGTCGGCGAATGTCAAGCTTTTTCGGAAACAGGTGAGTGGAAGGTGTGGTGGTAAGTAGTACGCTGGCAGGAAGATGCGGAGCGGGAAGCGAGGGCATCTTCATTCACCGCGTACTGTGTCGGTTCGCCCAACGATCCCCGGAATCTCCCCCGCGGCAGGGGTGAAGGTAGCAGCGCGTGCGGTGGTATCCGTTCCATTCACTGCCGTTCTGATGGCCGAAGACCTCCACGGGAAGCGAGTCCAGGTCCAGCGTCAGCTTGGGCGTGCTACGCTCCCGAAAAGCTCATGGTCGACAAGCTCAGACAGAGGGTGGCCGCAACCGCAGCTTTGTCATCGACGCCGGAAAGAACGTGACGGAGCTCGGCGCGCTGGCCCGGTGGGAGTGCGGCGGCGACTTCCAGGAGGTTTTTGAACTCTGCGGATTGCACGTCGTTCTCTCGGAGTGAGGATGCTTCTACTCCGAGTACCGGGACCAACTTCACCTCGGAAGCGCGGTTTCGTGAACGCTCGACGCAATATCCCTTCCCCCGGTATGGTTCATCCGGCAGGTGATCCTGGCCTCAAAACTCCTCTCCGAAAAGGTAGCCGACGCGAGGCACGACCGCGACGGGGTCGGGATACGCAGCGGCTGCCTTGCACTTTGGATCGGGAGAAGGGATGCCGAAGGTGTACCGGAATACGGCTTGCGTCGATTTGTTTCTCGTCTGCAGCAGACGTTTGGCGACTCCCCGGCGGAGGCGACCAGTGAATGGTGGAATTCGCCTCACTCTCGTACTCTCGTACGAGGCGAGCAGTGATCGGTGGCATTCGACTCCAGCCCCCGTATGTACCCATGGCCGAAGCGACACCTGACCCGATCTCCGAGCCCCCTCTTCCCAACATTCCGGGGAGGCGCGGGCGCCATGCGGTGCTGCACCGCCTGCGGCGTGGGCGCCGCCTGCGGATCGACGCCTACCACGGCTACGGGACGCGAGACCTCCTGCACGTGCGCGGCCGGGTTCTCCGCGACGCGGGCGTGGGGCGGGTCGGGCCGGACGACCGCGTGCTGCGCAACCTGGGGAACACGCTGCGGCGGGCGCTCACTGATGAAGTGCCCGGTGCCCGCGTGCGCGCGCGGTTCCGGGGCGTGGTGCGGGAGGTGGTCACGGACCGGAACGGGTTCTTCGATATCGTCCTCCCCGTATCCGATGAACTCCTGCCGCCCGGGGTCTGGCACGAGGTGGAGCTGGTGCTCCTGGATCCCTTGCCGGCCGATGGCGCGGCGGTGCGGGCAAGCTCGCGTGTACTCGTCCCGCCGCCCGATGCTGAGTTCGGGGTCATCAGCGACATCGACGATACGGTCGTGCGCAGCGACGTCACCACCTGGCACCGGATGCTACGCATCGTGCTGCTGACGAATGCGCACAGCCGCACCCCGTTCGAGCACGTGGATTCTCTGTACCGGGCGCTGAAGGCCGGGCCGGATGGTACCGCTCGCAACCCGATCTTCTACGTGTCCAGCAGCCCGTGGAACCTGTACGACCTGCTGGAGGAGTTCTTCCGCGTGCACGGGATCCCCGAGGGCCCGCTTTTCCTGCGTGACTGGGCGATGTCTCCCCGGCAGCTGCTGGGGATGGGGCATCACGAGCACAAGCTGGAGCGCATCCGCGCGCTCTTCGACCTCTATGCGGAGCTTCCGTGGGTGCTGATCGGCGACAGCGGCCAGGAGGACCCGGAGATCTACCGCGAAGTGGTACGAGAGTACCCAGGGCGCGTGCGCGCCATCTATATCCGCGACGTGACCACTCCCGCCCGCGACAGGGAGGTGCACGCGATCGCGGATGAGGTCCGCGCGATGGGGGTGGAGATGCTGCTGGTGAAGGAGAAGAACGAAGCCGCCGCACACGCGGCCGAACACGGGCTGATCATCCGGGCGGCTCCTGACGGATAGTACGAAAGTACGAGAGTACGCCGGATGTTTAGGGGTGTCCGTACTCTCGTACCGTGGGCTCAGCCCACCCGTACTCTCGTACTTGCCGTTCCCCGTACCTTCGTACTTGTAGTTCCCGTCAGGCGAGCACGGTGAGGCGGCCGGGTAGCAGCTCCAGCTCCAGCTCGTGGACCGCTTCGGCGAGCACCTCGCCGTCGGCGTGCACGGGGAGCGGGTCGGGGCTGGAGATGTGGACGTGGCGCGCCTGCAGGATCTGCACGTCGGGGCGCGTGACGTGGGTGCCGCGCATAACGGCGGGTATGACGCGCAGCAGCTGCAGCGGCGTGAGCGCCTCGGCGACGCAGATATCGAACAGCCCGTCGTCCGGCCGGGCGCCGGGACAGATCCAGAAGCCGCCGCCGTGGCAGGCGCCATTGCCGATGGTCACCACGGTGAGGCGCTCATTCATCACCTCCACTCCGTCCAGTAGCAGGCGGATCCGCGGGGTCTGGAGCGAGCGGAGCACCTTCAGCAGCGCCCATCCGTAGAGCGGCATTCCGCGCAGGTGCCGGATCCGGCTCGCCCGGATCGCGACCTGCGCGTCGAAGCCGACGCCCACGCCGTTGGTGAAGTAGCGCTCCCCGACTCGGCCGATGTCCACGCGGCGGATCCGCCCTTCGAGCAGACGACGCGCCGCGGCCTCCGGCTGTTGCTGAGGCAGGTCGAGCAGCTTGATGAAGTCGTTGCCGCTCCCCACCCCCACGATCCCCATCGGGATCGTGGGGCCTCCGTCCGCCGCCCGCATCAGGCCGGCGGCCACCTGTTGTACGGTGCCGTCACCGCCCACAGCGACGACGGCGTCCCACCCGTCTCCGGCTGCCCGCTCCGCGATCGCTTCGGCGTGCCGGGGTGCCTCGGTGGTCACGATCCCGTAGCGTACGCCGGCCGCGTCGAGCACCGGGCGGATCCGCTTCCAGGCGGTGGCGGCGGCGCCCCTGCCGGCAGTGGGGTTGTGGACGAAGAAGAAGGACTCGATCGGCATGCGGGGAGACGAGGAGAATGGGGAGAGCGGTGGCCTCGAGGCACGATCATACGCGGCGGAGGCGGCTGCCGCAATTCTGCCGCCCCGTGCCCATGCTTCCGGGCGGCCGCGGGAACACGCCGGCCGCGGCTTAGCCGGGCTCGGAAATCTCTCCGTGCCAATGGTATAGAGTGTGCTGCGTTTATAGAGCCCTCCCACCGGCCGTACCATGAGCCTTACGACTCCCGTTTCCACGGGAGGGGCGGCCGGGGGCGACGCGGGGATTCATCTAAGCGACGGAGGAGCAATGACACAATCAAGCTTACTCAACGGAATGCTGCTGGGCGCCGGGCTGATGTACGTGCTCGATCCCGACAGAGGCCGGCGCCGTCGTGCGCTGTTGCGCGACCAGGTCACCGGCTCGCTTCACGACCTGAACGACGGGTTGGACACGGGGGTGCGCGACCTGCGCCATCGCAGCTACGGCGCGCTCGCGGAGGCGCGCTACCGCATCAGCGGGCAGAATGCGGACGACTCGGTGGTCGAGGCACGGGTGCGCTCGGAGCTGGGGCGTGCCGTCTCACACCCCGGCTCGATCGATGTGATGGTCATGGACGGGCGGGTCACGCTCTCCGGGCCGGTGCTGGCCCGTGAAGTGGACCGGCTCATTGCGATGGTGGAAGCCGTTCCCGGGGTGAAGGGGCTCGAGAACCGGCTGCGTGTCCACCAGCAGGCGGGCAACACACCGGGGCTCCAGGGCAAGGGCCGGCGGCAGGGAAGCCAGTGGGACGTGATGCAGGAGAACTGGGCACCGGCCACACGGCTGCTGGCGAGCGTCGCGGGTGGAATGCTCGCGCTCTATGGGCTGAATACGCGCGGGGTGGTGGGCTCTACGCTCAGCACCGTGGGCCTCGGCGTCCTTGCGCGCGGCCTCACTAACCTGCCGACCCGAAAGATGATCGGCGCGGATGCGAGCCGTAGCGTGATCGACATTCACAAGTCGATCAACGTGGATGCGCCGGTGGACCGGGTGTTCGACTTCTGGAGCCGCTTCGACAACTTCCCTCGCTTCATGACGCATCTGCAAGAGGTGCGGCAGCACAGCGAGGGGCTCTCGCACTGGGTCGCGACGGGGCCGGCGGGGGTGCCGGTGGAGTGGGAAGCCAGGACGACGCAGCTCGTGCCCAACGAGGTGATCTCCTGGAAAAGTGTGCCGGGCTCGCCGATAGCCAACGCGGGCACGGTGCGCTTCCAGCCGAACGAGCGGGGTGGGACGCGCGTGGACGTCCGGATGACCTACAACCCGCCCGCCGGCGCACTTGGCCACGCCGTCGCCTCGTTCTTCGGGGTCGACCCCAAGAGCGCGATGGACGAGGACCTGCTGCGCTTCAAGTCGCTGATCGAGCATGGCAAGACGAGCGCTGGCGGCGATGAGGTCACTCGGGAGGAGGTGGGCGCCGCCGCACCGGCGGCGGGCCGCCGCTTCTGATCCGCTGATCCGCGACCGCCCGGAGAAAGCTTCCGGGCGGTCGCCCTTTTCCTTTCGCCCGGGAGGTGGTATTCTCAAGTGTGGGGACGCACTCCCGATACTCCTCTTCAACGGGGTCTCCGCTCGCCGGTTCAGGACAGCCCTACCCATTCACGCCCCTGCATCGCGAGCGGGCAGCGCAGCTCCTCATTCCAGCTCTCATCCACGAATGACACCCCGCTTACCGCGGGCGCACGCCACCGGCCATCCGCATCCTGATGATCAACCGACCCCATTCTGATCCCTCGCAGCGCTCGCCGCTTCTGCTTTTCGGCATCGCGCTGACGCTCGTCTGCCTCCTTCTCTTCGGCATGGTGATGTGGGCGGCCTCGGCGTACCGGAGTGGCGCCGTGAGCTTTGCCGTTGTTCCGGCCATGACCGCCGCGCTGCTGCTGACGCTGGTTGTCGGGAGCATCGGGTTACTCGCCGTCCGGCGGTGGCAGAATGCACTCGGCGCTGCGGTCGCGGAGCGGGAGCGAGCCGAGACGACTCTGAGGAGGGCCGAGGAGTATCAGCGGGTCTTCCGGCAGGCGAACGACGTGATCCTGATCGTCGATCCGTTGCATGGCCTGGTCCTCGATGCGAACCATCGCGCATGTGAGAGCTACGACATCCCGCGCGAGATGTTCATCGGGCGCGACCTCGCGAGCATCATGCACGACACGCGGCACATGGAGGCCCGGTTCCGAACCCTCCTCTCCGGCGACTCCTCCCAGGAGTTCGAGTCGGTTCACTTCAGCGCCGACGGCACACCGATCGACTTCCTGATCAACGCCTCAGCAATCGATTTTCAGGGGCGCCGCGCGGTTCTCAGCATCCAGCGCGACATCACCGAGAGGAAGGCACTCGAGCAGCAGCTCTCCCATCAGGCCTTCCACGACTCGCTGACCGGGCTCGCGAACCGCGCGCTGTTCCGCGACCGCGTGGAGCACGCCGTTTCGCGCGGCGTACGCCACCCGAGCCCGCTGGTGGTGATATTCCTGGATTTGGACAACTTCAAGACGATCAACGACAGCCTGGGGCACGCCGCCGGCGACGAGCTGCTGATCCAGGTGTCCCAGCGCCTGCGCAAGTGCCTGCGGATCACCGATACGGTGGCCCGGCTCGGTGGAGACGAGTTCGCGATGCTGCTGGAGCACTCCAAGCACCCGGAGGACTCGGTCGCGGTCGCGGAGCGGATCACCGCGGAGCTGAGCCTCCCGTTCGTGCTGGAGGAGAAGGAGGTCTTCGTCGGCACCAGCATCGGGATCTGCAGCACGGTTGGGGGGGATTCGGCCGACGAGCTGCTGCGCAACGCCGATGTCGCCATGTACATCGCGAAGAACAAGGGAAAGGGGTGCTACGAGGTGTTCGAGCCGCACATGCACGCGGCCGTCCTGGAGCGGCTCGACCTGGAGGCCAACCTGCATCATGCG
>JACDHR010000259.1 GCA_013820915.1 Gemmatimonadota bacterium | reverse complement strand
GCATGATGCGGTGTTACTGGCGTCGGGGTGCTCCGCGTTCGCGACGGCCAGGCTGTACCTGTCAGGCCGAATGGGTGCGTTGAAGCGGCGCTCGAGGCTGCCCTGCCGCGTAGCGGCTTACTTGAACGTACGCTGTAGCCGACGAGCGCCTTCGGGGCTGCCTGATTGGCGCCGTGCATCAGGTATGGCGGTCGCTATGTGTTCGAGCGTGGATGGATGCGCGCTCGCGGCTGAGCTGGAGCGTTACACCGCCTCGGGACGGCGTTGCTCTCGCACGCTCGTAACCGTGGCAGCGAGATCGGAGGCGGGGTAGATCTTCCAGTCGTGGAGTTGGCTGTCGTGCGCGTCCAGCCACACGAGCAGGCGGCGCAGATCGGCGATCATCTCAACGCCGCTCCCGCTGCGCTCTCGGACAGCGCAAAAACTGAATCGTACGTTCTCGTCTCCGGTGATTGTGATTTCGTCTCGCTCCATCGTGCTCGGGGGCGGTGTAACCCGCCAGTGCAGGCCGACCCCATGCGCCGGGCCTGTGATTGGATTATGAGTCTCAGCCGTGCATGGGGCGGCTGACCGGCAAACTGTTATACAGCGAAAGACATGCACCGCGGATAGGAGGACGTTGTGAACCAGAAGGAATTGAGAGCGACATTCAGCCATCCGACACCGGAGCTGCCGGTCGCGGACGTCGAACGAGCCCAGCAGTATTACCGTGACACCCTTGGTTTTGAGATTGGTTGGCTGTATCCCGGAGAGGAGATCGGCGCCGTGTCGCGAGATAACGTCGCGATCTTCTTCCGCCGCAAAAGCCAGCCCTTCGAGCCTTCTGTTCACTGGGTATTGGCGGCAGACATCGATGCCACATACAACGAACTGCGCTCGCTGGGCGCGCGAATCGTTGAGCCTCTCGAAATGAAGCCCTGGGGTTTGCGTCAATTCACAGTGGAAGACCTCGATGGCAACCGCTTCTATTTTCACTGCGACTAGGCGGATGAACATGCGCTCGTCCGTCTCGTCCTGGCACTCCGTTATGAGGCCGAGCACGTCGAGATCGTCGTGCCCGCTGTATAACGAGCGCTGAAGCCGACAAGGGATTTATTGATTTGTGATGGCTTCGCCATCACTCTTGTATGGCTCCCTTGCGGCTTCGCTGGGGCGTTGGGCGGACCTGAGTTTGGACCACAGTACGCCAGGGGAGTACCATTAATGGCAACGCGCCTCAAGGTCTATCTCGAATGCGGAGCGAAGCGCACCTTTGCCGGTTCGCTCGACTGGCCCGGCTGGTGCCGGCAGGGATCAAACGAACGCGATGCGTTGGCGGCACTACTCGCCTATGGCCCCCAATACGCCGCGATCCTTGCGGGGACCCGCCTCGACTTCGTTGCGCCGAAGGATCTGACCCAGTTGGCCGTCATCGAGCGCCTTCCCGGCACCGCCACGACCAACTTCGGCGCGTTGAGCGTGGCACCCACGGTAGACCACGACCGATCATGTGACGCGCCCAACCTCGAACGCTTCGAGAAGATCGTCGGCGCGGGTTGGCGTGCGTTCGACGAGGCGGTAAAAGCCGCCCGTGGTAAGACGCTCGCGACTGGACCTCGAGGCGGGGGGCGCTCCCTTGAGGCGATCGTCACCCATGTCATTGGCGCCGATTCAGGCCATCTCACCGCCGTGGGCTGGAAGGTGCCCGAGGCCGCCACGCCCGCCGAGCAGCTTACGGCGATCCGCGAAGCGATCCTCGCGGCACTCCAGGCCTCCGCGACGGGGGAAATCCTGTCGCAAGGCCCACGCGGAGGCGCCCGGTGGACGGCACGGTACTTCGTTCGGCGGGTGGCGTGGCATGCAATCGCGCACGCGTGGGAGATCGAGCGGCGCGTCGGCGCAAATGAAGCAATCGTCGGCCCTGCGCTGACGAACCCATCCAGTTCCCCGACTGTGTGAACCCGTTGGTCTCGCTCGTCCATCGCCGCCCAACACGCGCTTGCAGGGGACGAAGGGCGCGCCATACATTCAGAACAGCGTCAGGATCGCGGCGGCGCCCTTCGCCCCTGAAGCTTTATCGTTGGGTGGCATGAACCAATGACACTTGCACTGTCATGACGGAAGCCAGACAAGACTTCATCGCGACTCAGCAACGAATGCTTGATCGGTATGGGATCGAAGCAGAGTCGCGGTTCGTCGATGTCCCGGTGGTCGAAGGGCAGGCCCATGTGTTGGTCTCCGGTGAAGGGTCGGCCGTCATGATCGTCAATGGCATCGGAATCCCTGCCGCGATGTGGGCACCCTTGATGGCTGAACTCGGAGGATTCCGTCTATTCGCGGTTGACTTGCCTGCCTATGGTCTCACCGACACCACCCTGGGTTTCGCCGAAGACCTGCGGCGCAATGCTGTTCGCTTCCTCGATGAGGTGCTCGATGGGCTCGGGTTAGAGTCACCGGCGTTCCTGGCGAACTCGCTCGGCTCGCTCTGGACCAATTGGCTGGCACTGGATCGGCCAGAGAGAGTAAAGGTGATGGTGCACGTGGGATGCCCTGCCATCGTCTTAGACACTTCGGCCCCGCTCCCGATGCGCCTTCTTTCGGCCCGACCCCTCGGACGCGTGTTGACCCGGCTGCGACCGCCATCGGAGAGTCAGGTTGAAGAACTGAGTAGGATGGTAAATGAATACCCGCTTACCCCTGAACTCGCCGATCTGATTTTAGCAACTGAGCGTCTACCGGACTTTCGTCATACGTTTCTCTCCATGCTCAACGCCTTGCTCCGTCTACGTGGCAGCCGACCAGCAATGAGACTGACGGCCGAGCAACTTACGCGGGTTACTCAGCCGACATTGGTGTTCTGGGGGCAGGACGACCCCTTCGGATCGGTGGAGGTGGGCGAACGCATGGTGAAAGCGATGCCCGATGCAGAACTGCACGTCGTTGGCGGGGGACACGCACCATGGCTGACCCAGGCTGAACGCATTGGGCCGATAGTGATGCGCTTCCTACGTCAACACGAGTGACCGAGGTCTTGGTGCCCGTGCGCCTGCCGCCCAACCCAGCGCTGCAGCCGACCGTCCGCTGGCGCGTCCGGCGGCTGAGCTTTTCCGTTAGACGGCACGGAGAGGAGAACACGATATGAGCGAACCGACGCTACAAGCTCAGATCGATGCTGCGAACGCATACGAAGCGTTGTTCGTGCCAGCGCTCTTCGGGCAATGGGCTCCGAAAGTCGCGGACGCCGCGCGAATCCAGCCTGGTCAACGAGTGCTAGACGTTGCGTGCGGCACGGGAATCCTTGCGCGTGAGGTCACCTCGCGAATGGCGTCAAGCGGGCATGTCGCTGGGATTGACCCGAGTCCCGGAATGATCGCGGTCGCCAAACAGCTCGCACCGGCCATCTAATGGCGAGAAGGAGTCGCCGAGTCACTACCGTTCCCCGATCAATCCTTCGACGCTGTCGTGAGCCAGTTCGGCCTCATGTTTTTCACCGACCGGCCCCGAGCCCTTCGCGAAATGCTGCGGGTCCTGGTTCCGGGAGGACGTTTGGCCGTCGCGGTCTGGGATTCTCTTGACAACATCCCTGCGTATGCGTCCGAGGTGGCGCTGCTAGAGCAAACCGTGAGTCGGCGAGCGGCCGATGCGCTGCGTGCGCCGTTCGTGCTCGGTAATCGGAAGGATCTGGCCACGTTGTTTCCGGAAGCCGGCATGGCCTCAGCAGACATCACAACCCATCACGGCACAGCGCAGTTTCCCAGCATCCGGACCATGGTCGAAGCCGACCTTAGGGGGTGGTTGCCGATGATGGGAGTCACCCTAGCCGAGGACCAGATTGGCCTCGTCCTCGAAGAAGCTGAGCATGCTCTCAGCGTCTATGCGACCGCGGATGGACGGGTTACGTTCCATTTATCGGCGCATCTCGTCACCGCGGACAAGCCATAGCATGTTGCGAGGCGCGCCGTCTAACAACAGCATGCAGCGGACGGCGCTCCGCGCCGCCGCTGATGCCGAGCGTTGGGCGGCGCAACATGATTGATTCGCCTGTCCACCCACCGGAACCACCCGCGGCAACGACTGATCGCTTGTGCTCGCTGCGCTGAAGACACTCCACTGGGGAATGTTCGGAGTGCTCCTCACGGCTGGGCTTGTGGGAACGCTGGCAGCATTGCCCTTCCTGCTCGCGATGGTCGCCGCCAATCCCAGGTTTGCCGCACGACCGGCTCCCCCGCTCCCCGTGCTCGTGCTCGGCACGCTGGCCCAGAGCACAGTGCTGCTGACCATCGCTGTCGGCGTAGGACTGGTGCTCGCGCACCGGGTGGGGCTTCGGATTCCGCTACTTCAGGCCTGGCTCGCAGGCGGCACACCAGTGCGTGCCGCGGGGCTGCTCATCCCGGCGCTGCTCTGGGGCTTGCCGGCCGGGGTGGCGCTGGTCTTCGCGGAGGTTCTGTTGTTCGCCCGGGACTTACCCCCGGAGTTCCACCCACTGCTGCGCATCCCGTTCTGGAAGCGGCTGCTCGCCGGTGTCGTCTATGGGGGTGTGACGGAGGAATTGCTCACTCGACTGTTCCTGGTATCGCTGCTGGCCTGGAGTCTGGGGTTCGTCTGGAAGACTTCGGCTGGGCTGCCATCAGACGGAGCATTCTGGGGCGCGATTGTCGTTGCCGCGCTGCTGTTCCGTGCTCTGCACCTGCCCGCCACGGCGGCCATCGCGCCGCTAACGTCCTTGCTCGTGCTCCGCGCACTCCTGCTCAACGGAATCGCGGGCGTGGTGTTCGGCTTCCTGTTCTGGCGGCATGGGCTGGAGGCCGCTATGCTTGCCCACGCGAGTGCGCATCTGGTCCTGCAGGGACCCGGCTTCGTGCTCATCCGCGCTGTCCTGTGAAGTCTTTGCCCCGCGCAGCGCCGCCCAACAATGCGTATATGGACTCCTCCCAGATGTCCAGAGTGAGACCGTAGCGTCGGATGGTGGAGGGGTACGGTTGCAGTCGTATATCCGGCCTCTTCTGTGGAGCACCCTGGGTGTCCGGGCCATGATGAGTGATTCGCGCACCGGGAGCCAATCGATGCAAATGTTCTCTGAGGAACAGCTTTACCCCGGCGGCAACCCGGCTGTTCTGCCAGCCATCTTGCCTCGCCTCACGCTCTCCTGGTCGAGGCGCGGGTGAAGAGGACGGAAATGGCTGTGGAAAGGCCGAACTGTGGCGGCTGCCCGCGATCAGTTCTCGGCGGCCAGCCATGACTTGGTGCGTAGCCAACGCCGTTCGATGGGAATTCGGATAAAGCGCATCGCGCTCGCAGTTGCCCTTGGGCTGGTTCTTCTCCTCACCGCCCTGCTGGTGCGCACCGCGCGCTTCACCTCGCGGCAGCTCCCAAGCGAGCCGGCGGCGCAGCTTCCGGTGGATACCGCTGCGGCGGCCGAGCGGCTGGCGGGCTCGCTGCGCTTCCGCACCATTTCCTTCGAGGACCCGGCGCAGCGGGAGGAGGAGCAGTTCGCGGCGTTGCGGGAGTACCTGCAGGTGAGCTTTCCGCGCGTGCATGGAGCGCTCGGCCGAGAGGTGGTGGGGCAGGGCGCGCTCCTCTACACCTGGTCGGGGAGCGATCCTTCGCTGCGACCGATCCTGCTGATGGGCCACATGGATGTGGTTCCGGTCGAGCCCGGCACCGAGGGGCAGTGGACGCATCCTCCCTTCGCCGGCCGCATCGCCGACGGTTACGTCTGGGGCCGCGGCGCCATGGACGACAAGCTCGGGGTGCTGGGCCTTCTCGAGGCGGCGGAGCTGCTGCTTGTGCAGGGGCACCAGCCGCGGCGCACCATCTATCTCGCGTTCGGGGCGGACGAGGAGGTGGGAGGCGCGGAGGGCGCCGTGCGGATCGCCTCCCTGCTCGCGTCGCGCGGGGTGGGGCT
>JACDHR010000039.1 GCA_013820915.1 Gemmatimonadota bacterium | reverse complement strand
CTGGTCGCCCGCATGGCGGACGGTACCACGGCCGCGCTGGACTTCCGCGAGACCGCCCCGGCCCGCGCCAGCCGCGACATGTTCCTGGACGCGGAGGGCAACCTCACGGACCGCTCACTGGTCGGCCACCAGGCCGCGGGAGTGCCCGGCTCCGTGGCGGGGATGTGGGAGGCACACCGGCGCTTCGGGTCCCTTCCCTGGAGCGACGTGGTGGCGCCGGCCGTTCACCTCGCCGAGGGGATCGTCGTCCACGAGCGGCTCGCCCGCTCGCTGCAAGCGTACGAGGGGCGCCTGCGCCGCTTCCCCGCCACCGCCGCCGCGTTTCTCCCCGGCGGCAGCGCCCCGCGGGTCGGCGACCGCCTGGAGCAGCGCGACCTGGCCGAAACGCTTGGCAGGATCGCCCGCGACGGCAAGGACGGCTTCTACGCGGGACGCACGGCGGAGCTGATCGAAGCCGAGATGCGCCGCGGCGGCGGGCTCATCTCACGCGCGGACCTGGCCGGCTACCGTGCCGCCTGGCGTGAGCCCGTCACCTTCCCGTACCGCGGCCACACGGTGGTGGCGATGCCCCCCGCCTCCTCCGGCGGCGCCACGCTCGGCGCCATGCTGAAGATCCTGGAAGGCTACGATCTCCGCGCGCTCGGCTACCACTCGGCCGAGCACGTTCACCTCTTCGCCGAGGCGACGCGGCGCGCGTATGCGGACCGTAACGCGTATCTCGCCGACCCCGACTTCGTCCCCCAGCCGCTCCCGGCCATGGTCTCGGCCGAGTACGCGGCGGAGCGGCGCGCCTCCATCCGCGCCGACCGGGCGACCCCGTCGGCGGCAGTGGAGCCCGGCCTCGGCCCGGTACCCGGCGGCCCGGTCGCGCGCGAGGGAGAGCATACGACCCACTACTCCATCGTGGACCGGGCAGGCAACGCGGTGGCCGTGACCACGACCATCAACTCGCTGTACGGAAACCTCGTCACCGTCGCGGGTGCGGGCTTCCTGCTCAACAACGAGATGGACGACTTCGCCGCCAAGCCCGGCACACCGAACCAGTTCGGGCTGGTCCAGGGCGAGGCGAACGCGATCGAGCCAGGAAAGAGAATGCTCTCCGCGATGACGCCCACCCTCGTGCTCGACCCCGCCGGCCGCGTACGGCTGGTCACGGGTACGCCCGGCGGCTCCACCATTATCACCACGGTCGCGCAGATCGTCTCTAATGTCGTGGACTGGGAGATGGACCTGCGTACCGCGATCGCGGCTCCACGCCTCCACCATCAGCACCTCCCGGACGTGCTGCGCTACGAGAACAACGGGCTGCGGTCCGAAACCGTCACGCGGCTGCGCGCGCTGGGCCACACGGTGGAGGAGCGCGGCGGCTTCCAGGGCGACGTGCAGTCCATCGTGGTCTCTCCTAACGGCATCCTCACCGGTGTCTCCGACCCCCGCCGCGGCGGCGCGGCGGTGGGGGTGGAAGAGGTGCGGCAGGTGGTGCAGTAGACTGCGGTACGAAAGTACGAAAGTACGAAAGTGCGGGCAGATACCGAGGTGTCCTTCTTAATCTGAACTGCGAGTTATGATGCTGTACGTTCATTCTGATCCCGCGAGGTGGCCGCACAATCAGCGTCGTGCGTTTGCCGCGATGCCCCGGGTTCTGGTGCTGGCAGGGCTGCTGTTCGCCTCGGCCGGGCCCGTCGCGGCGCAGAGCGCGCCGCAGGCGTCGTCATCTGTCAAGCAGGTGATCACGCAGGACGAGTACGACACCTGGCGCTCGATTCAGGGCGCCACGCTCTCTCGCGACGGGCATTGGGCGGCGTACACGCTCACCCCGCAGGTGGGCGAGGGCGACCTCGTGGCCCATTCCACAACGGGAGCGGCGGAGCATCGCGTGGCGCGCGGCTTCACGGGCCGTCCGCAGCTTCAGGCCGGCGCCAGCTCCGGGTTCTCGGCTCCACCCGCGCGCTTCACCGCGGACAGCCGGCACCTCGTATTCACGATCCTCCCCTCGCAGGCGGACGTCGAGAGGGCGAGGCGGGAGAAGCAGCGGCCGGCCCGGCAGCCCAAGCCGTCGCTCGGAATTCTGCGCCTGGAGGACGGGAACGTCACCCGCATGCCACAGGTGAAGTCGTTCGAGTTATCGAAGGATGCGGGCCGCTTCGTCGCCTACCACCGCGAAGCCGAGGGTGCGAGCGCGGCTGATACCGCCGCCGCCGGTATATCGCCTCCCGCTGCCCCTGCTGCGGTGGCCGCGGCGCCGGGCGGGGAGCCCCGGCCGATCGCCGGGGATTCCGCCGCGGGCGCGAAGACGAAGAAGGAAACCGGCTCACCGCTCGTGCTGCATGATCTCTCCACGGGCGCCGAGACGGTATTCGAGAACGTGACCTCCTACGCGATGGATGACACCGGCCGGTGGCTCGCGTTCACCGTAGCCTCGAAGCCGGGAGATACGGATGGCGTGTATGTCCGCTCGCTGAACGAGGGGCGGACCCATGCAGTGCTCACCGGCGAGGGCAATTACAAGCAGCTCGCCTTCGACGAAGCGGGTTCGCAGCTGGCCTTCGTCTCCGATCGCGACACCCATACGCAGGATAAACCGCGCTACGCTCTGTACCACGCCCCGCTCCGCTCGCCTACGGCACGGCCGCTGGTCACCCCCGCCGCGCTGCAGGACGGGTGGATCGTCTCCGACCGCGGGAACGTCTCCTTCACGCGCAAGGGGAACGCGGTGCTCTTCGGGATCGCGCCCGCGCCCCTGGATTCGATCCCTGCGGACTCTCTGGCGGACAAGGCCGTTTTCGACCTCTGGCACTACCAGGACCAGCGCCTCCAGCCGCAGCAGAGCGTGGAGGCGGCGCGGGACCGGAACCGGGCCTACACCGCCGCCTATCAGCTCGGCGCGCGGCGGATGGTTCGGCTGGCGAACGACACCTTCCCGAGCGTCACCGTATCGGACGACGGCCGCACGGCGCTCGCACTCTCCAATGTACCCTACGCGGTGGAGGCGATGTGGGGGGAGGGTGGAAGCGATGTCTGGGTGATCGATGCCACCACGGGCCGGCGCACGCGCGTTGCGGAGCGCGTGCGCTTCGGCGCCTCGCTCTCGCCCGGCGGCGACTACGTACTTTACTTCCACGACGGGCGCTGGCACGCATACGAGGTCGCCTCCCGCCGCACGGTGGACCTCACCGGTCCGCTCGCAGGGGTGAAGTTCGACCAGGAGACGTGGAGCACGCCCAGCACCCCCGCCCCATGGGGCGTGGCCGGGTGGATGCGGGGCGACAGATCCGTGCTTCTCTACGACCGATACGATGTCTGGGAGATCGATCCCCGCGGCAGGCGGCAGGCACAGGTCGTCACAGATTCGGCCGGCCGGCACGGGCAGATGGTTTTCCGGGTCGTGGACCTGGACCGCGAGGAGCGGTTCCTCGACCCGTCGCGCCCGCTGCTCTTCTCCGTCTTCGACGAAGTCACCAAGGTCAGCGGCTTCGCCGAGGGCCGCCCGGGCACACGTGCACGGCCCGGGATCATCGTGCTGGACTCCGTCAACTTCGGCACGCCGTCCCGCGCAAAGGACGCGAGCACTCTCTTGGTGACGCGCTCCACCTTCCGGGATTTTCCGAACCTCTGGACGGGCGAGCGCCTGAACGCGCTGCACCGGATCTCCGACGCCAACCCTCAGCAGAGCGACTACCGCTGGGGTGACGTGGAGCTGGTGAAGTGGCTGAGCGCGGACGGGGCGCCGCTCGAGGGGCTGCTCTACAGGCCGGAGGGCTTCGATCCCGCGAAGCGGTACCCGATGGTCGTCTACTTCTACGAGCGTCACGGCGACAACCTCCACAACTACGTGGCGCCCGCGGGCCGCAACGTCGTCAACCCCACGGTCTACACCTCGCTCGGGTACCTCGTGTTCATGCCGGACATCGCCTACTCGGAAGGCTACCCGGGCCCGAGTGCGGTGAAATCGATCGTGCCGGGCGTGCAGGCGCTGATCGGCCGCGGGTTCGTGGACCCGCAGGCGGTCGGCATCGCCGGGCAGTCGTGGGGCGGGTACCAGACGGCGTACATCGTTACGCAGACGAACCTCTTCGCTGCCGCGGTCGCCAACGCGCCCGTCGCGAACATGACCAGCGCATACGGTGGGATCCGCTGGCAGACGGGCCTCGCGCGCGCCTTCCAGTACGAGAGGACGCAGAGCCGCATCGGCGGCTCGCTCTGGGAGTACCCGATGCGATACCTGGAGAACTCGCCTCTCTTCCAGGCCGATCGCGTGGAGACGCCGCTGCTGATGATGCACAACGACGCCGACGGCGCGGTGCCCTGGTACCAGGGCATCGAGATGTTCGTCGCGCTGCGGCGGCTGGGGAGCGAGGCGTACCTGATCAACTACAACGGCGACGCGCACAACCCGACGAAGCGCGCGAACCAGAAGGACATTGACCTGCGCATGCAGCAGTTCTTCGACCACCACCTGCGCGGCGAGCCTGCGCCGGAATGGATGCGCAGCGGAATCCCGTTCCTGCAGAAGGGCCGCGACCAACTCGCTCAGCCCAGCGTGGCGGAGCAGGAGCTGCAGCCCGTCGAACCCGGGGGTTGATATAGGAGCGATCCGGTAGAGTAGCGCGGGCAGGAAGTACAGCGGGGGTGTGCGATACATCGCACACCCCCGCTTTCGTCGATTGGAAACTACAGATACTGGAAGCTGTTAGCCGCTTCCCGGTTACGACACCGTACGCTGCACCTGAACCGGGCTGTCGAGCCGGATCACGACCCGCGAGCCCGACGGGATCACGGCGTCCACATCCGCGGTGCCCATCGCGACCGCGGTACCTGCAGCCGCGCCGATCGCGGCACCCGCCACCGTGGACTTGGTGTTCTTCCCGATCACCTGCCCGAGCACCGCGCCCGCCGCGGCGCCGGCACCGATCTTCGCTGCCTGCTCCTGCTTGCTGTCGCGCGTCACGGTGCGCACCGGCACGTCCACCACTGTGGACGAGATCGGGTAGTTGCGCCCATTAAAGGCAACCGACTCGAAGGCCAATGTCATCGTCGCCGTCTGGCCCGCACGCTCGGATGCGGTCGAACCGGTGACCCGCCCGCGCACCGTGGCGCCTGCGGGAATCAGCGTGGTGCCGTCCGCCGCGATGACCGGATCAGCGAGCGTCGCGGTGAACGACTGGCCCGCCGAGGAGTTGCGCGTGCTCAGCTCCTGGTTCATCCGCACGGCCATCGTGGTCCCCGCCGGTACCGGCAGCGAGACGGTGCGCGGGCCGCTCGGCTGGCTCGGCGCCGGAGTGCTCGCCTGCGCGGTGCGCTGCGGAGCCGGCTGCTGACGGGGTGCCTGCCGCGCCGGTGCCGGGGAAGCCTGCCTCGGGGCGGGCGGCGGCGTCTCCGCCACCGGAGCCTGCGGTACGTCGGCCAGCTCGGGCTCCATCGTGGTGTCCGGCTGCAGGGCGAGGTTCAGATCCCGCTCCAGTGCCTCGCGCTCCAGCGCCGCCCGGTCGGTGGTGTCCTGATCCGAGCCGCAAGCGGCCACAAAAGTGGACAGCGGCAGGGCTACTGCGAGGCCGAAAATCAGATTGCGGTGCTTCATGGTGTTCTCCTAATTCCGCGTTGTTGCTTGATTTTACGAGGGGTCATGGCTAGCATTCCTCTGCACGCCGAGCCCCGGATCCGCCCTCTTATAAGGCAACCCCTGTGCCATACTGTAAGTGAAAGCATTACAGACACTTACCCCTTACCTGCGTCCATACCGCGCCGGGATCCTTCAGGGGCTCGTGCTGGTGATCGTCTCCAACGCCCTCAATCTGGCGGTCCCCTTCTTCATAAAGCAAGGGATCGACGCGCTGGATGACCCGGGCGAAGCCGCCACCGCGCCGCTCCGCTACGCCATGCTCGTGGTCGTGGTCGCACTGCTCGGCGGCGTGGCGCGCTACGGAATGCGCGAGCTGCTCAACGGGATCAGTCGCCGCGTGGAGTACGATCTCCGCAACGACTTCTTCCGGCACCTCCTCCGCATGGACCCCGGCTTCTTCGGCAGCGTCCAGACGGGCGACATCATGAGCCGCGCGACCAACGATATCCAGGCGGTGCGCATGGCTGCCGGGCCGGCGTACATGTACCTGGTGAACACGGTGGTTATCTCGATCCTGGCGCTCTCCCTGATGTTCTGGATCGATCCGAGGCTTACGCTTCTCGCGCTGATCCCGATGGTCCTGCTTCCGCCCGTCACCGTCGGGTTCGGAAAGGCGATCCACTCGAGGTTCGAGCGCATCCAGGATCAGTTCGGCATCCTCTCGACGGTGGTGCAGGAGAACTTGGCCGGCGCGCGCATCGTGAAGGCGTACACGCAGGAGGGTGCCCAGGTAGAGCGGTTCCGCTCGCTCTCCCACAACTACCTGGAGCGCAACCTTGAGCTGGCGCGCGTCTCCGGCATGTTCCACCCGTTCCTCGGGCTGCTGGGCGGGCTCGGCATGGTGATCGTGCTCTGGATCGGCGGCATGAGCGTGATGCGGGGGACGCTCACCGTCGGCGACTTCATCGCCTTCGGGCTGTACCTGGGGATGCTGGTCTGGCCGTTGATCGCGCTGGGGTGGGTGGTCAACCTCTTCCAGCGCGGCGCCGCCTCCATGGCGCGGCTGAACCGCATCTTCGCCGCAGAGCCGTCGATCACCGATCCGCCGCACCCCACCGGGCCCGAGGTAGTCTCGGGGGAGATCGAGCTTCGCAACGTCTCCTTCCGCTATCCCGGCACCGAGCGGTGGGTTCTGCGCAACGTCTCCTTCCACGTTCCGGCGGGCGCAACGCTCGCCATCGTCGGGCCGACGGGGTCCGGGAAGTCCACGCTGGTGAACCTTCTCGTGCGGATGTACGACCCCACGGAAGGCGAGGTGCGACTGGACGGCACCGCGCTCCACAGGTTCCCGCTGGAGCGGCTGCGGGCGCTCATCGGGATCGTTCCCCAGGATCCGTTCCTCTTCTCGGACACCATCCGCGAGAACCTCGCGCTCGGCTTCGATGAGCCGAACCTCGAAGCGCGCGAGGCACGGGTCCGCCACGCCGCGCGGATCGCTCAACTCGACACCACCGTGGCCGAGCTGCCCGCGGGGTACGACACGCGGCTCGGCGAGCGGGGAATCAATCTCTCCGGTGGCCAGAAACAGCGCGCGACTCTGGCCCGCGCACTCGCCCGCGACCCGCGGCTCCTGATCCTGGACGACGCTCTCTCGGCGGTGGACACGCATACGGAGTGGGAGATCCTGCACGGGCTGCGCGAGGTCTTCGAGGGGCGGACCAGCGTCATCGTCAGCCACCGCGTGAAGGCGGTGATGGATGCCGACCTGATCGTGGTGCTCGATGCGGGGGAGGTCGCGGAGCAGGGAACCCATACGGAGCTGCTTGCCGGCGACGGCCTCTACGCGGCCCTCCAGCACCGGCAGCTTCTCGCCGAGGATCTGGACGCGGAAGATGTCCTTGCACCCGCTCGGAACGATCTCTAAATTGCATGGGAACGGATGCTCCCGATCCGAGAGGGTATATGGCAGAACTCCGGCTCAGGGTTCACGTGCACGAATCTGTCGAAAAGCTTCGCAACACATCAGCCCGTGAAGGTTTCCACGTGATAGACACTCCCGACTCCAACTCCACTCCGGCGCTGCTCGGCATTCCCGCCGAGCTGATCGCGGAGGACGAGCTGGTACGGCAGCATATCCAGGAGCTGGAGCGCACGGTCCGTGAGCTGCGAAACCTGGATGTCGCCAAGTCCCAGTTCCTGGCGAACGTCTCGCACGAGCTCCGCACGCCGCTGACAGCGATCGTCACGTACGGCGAGGTCCTGCGCGACGGGCTCCTGGGCGAGACCAACCCTCGGCAGCGGGAGGCGATGCAGTCGATCATCGGCTCCAGCCGGCAGCTTCTGTCGATGATCGAGGAGATCCTCACCTACGCGCGCACCAATGCGCGTGCGATCGAGCTGGAGACCACGGAGTTCGAGATCGCCGCGGTGGTGAATGACGTGTACCAGATGAGCGGGTCGCTCATCAAGCAGAAGAATCTGCGCTTCGAGACGGACTTCCCCTCTCCCCTACCGCGGGCGCGGGCGGACCGCGACAAGGTCCTTCACGTGCTGGGCAACCTTATCGGCAATGCGATCGAGTTCACGCCGCGAGAGGGATCGATCCGGGTGGAAGCAGGCCGCTCCGTGAAGCGCGACGGGTGGGTGGAGGTACGGGTAGTGGACACGGGGATCGGGATCAAACCGGAGCACCACGAGATGATCTTCCGCGAGTTCGCGCAGGTAGACAGCTCCCGCGCCCGCCGTCACCACGGAACCGGGCTGGGGCTGGCGATCGCCCGCAACTTCATCCTGCTGCACGGCGGGGAGATCTGGGTGGAAAGCGAAGCGGGAAGAGGAAGCTGCTTCTTCTTTACCCTTCCCGCGGAGGAGGCCAGCCAGCAGGTGGGCGCCGCGTGAGCCGTGCAGTCAGCTATCACGCCACGGTTCTGCTCGTTGAAGACAATGAGACGATCCGCAACGCCTTCGCCATCCTGCTCGAGGAGAGCGGGTACGCCGTGCTGCAGGCCGGCTCGGGTGCCGAAGCACTGCGGATCGCCGGGGAGAACACGCCCGATCTCATCCTGATGGATCTCGGGCTGCCGGACATGAACGGGCTGGAGGTGACACGCCGGCTGAAGTCGGCTTCGGAGACGCAGGCGATCCCCGTAGTCGCACTGACCGGCCACGCGCTCGAGACCGATCACGCCGCATGCCTTGCCGCGGGGTGCACCGCGTATCTCACCAAGCCGATCGACACCGCCCAGCTCCTGGAGCAGATCCCCATACTGCTGGATGTGGGCGCTTAGCGTCCTTTCCCCAGCACCCGCCGCGCCTCTCGCTCCCATTCGTCCGCATCGGGCACCTGAAAACGCAGCGATGCGCCCGAGGCCGGGGCGCCGCGCTCTCCGCTACGTGGCTGAACAACGAGCCAGCCGCCCTGCGCCCGCACCGTGCCGGCTCCGCCACCCCCGTCACGAACCAGAACGAAGCGAGAACGGTGCACGAACCCCGCGAGCCGCTTTCGCGTGAGCACCACCGTGCCCCGCCGCGCCAGCCAGGAGCGGCGGGGCGACGTGCCGATCTGTACGGGAACGTCGATCGCCGAGTGCAGCACGCCCTCCTCCTCCAGTAGCCGGAGCAGACGGAAACCGCGCCTCCGCATCGCACTGCGCCAGGAGAACAGGATGAGCGCGATGACTCCTGCGAGTGTGAACAGCCAGAAGGTGAGGTTGAGCATGCCCGAGCCGCCTCCCGAAGACTCCTACTTCAAACGGGCCAATAGCTCGTCGTTGCTCTTTGTGTCGGACATCTGCTTGAGCAGGAGCTGGATCGCGTCCGCGGGCTGGAGCGAGTGGAGCGCGCGGCGGAGCTGGTGGACCTTGCCGAGCACGTCGGGCGGGAGAAGCAGCTCTTCGCGACGCGTGGCGCTCTTCTCGATGTTGATTGCGGGGAAGATGCGCCGATCGGCGATCTCGCGGTCGAGCACGATCTCGGAGTTGCCCGTTCCCTTGAACTCCTCGAAGATGACATCGTCTCCGCGGCTGCCGGTCTCCGTGAGGGCAGTCGCGATGATGGTGAGGCTCCCCGTGCCGTTGCGCTCCGACACCTTGCGCGCCGAGCCGAAGAAACGCTTCGGCTTCTCCAGCGCGCCGCTGTCGATCCCGCCCGAGAGAGTGCGACCCGTACCCCGCTCCGAGGTGTTGTAGGCGCGTGCGAGACGGGTCAGCGAATCGAGCACCAGCACCACGTCGCGTCCGCTCTCCACCTGCCGGCGAGCATGCTCGAGGGTCATCTCCGCTACGGCGACATGGCGCTCAGCCGGGCAGTCGAACGAAGAGGCGATCACCTCACCGAGCCCCAGCATCTGCATCTCCGTCACCTCCTCGGGACGCTCATCGACCAGCAGGACGAGCAGCGTCGCGTCCGGGTAGTTAGCGGAGACGCCTTCGAGCACCCCCTGCAGCAGCATCGTCTTCCCGGCACGGGAGGGTGCCACGATCAGGGCACGCTGCCCCTTACCGAGTGGAGAGATGATGTCGATGATCCGGTTCGTATGATCCGGTCCCCGGCCCCGGCTCAACCCGCATTCCAGCACGAGGCGCTCGTCCGGATAGCTGGCGGGCAGCGAATTGAAGTTCGGGCGCCCCTTCGCTGCCTCGGGCGGCTGCCCGTTTACGCTGTGCACGCGCTCCAGCGGAGGGCTCTTCCCGCGTCCCGGAGGCGAACCCGCCTCCCCGACAATCCGGTCGCCGGTACGCAGATCCCACTGTCGGATCAGCGACTGCGGGACGAACACATCATCGCCCGATGGGAGAAACCCATTGTCGAGGAGACGGAGGAAGCCGCGGGCGCCGGGAAGGACTTCGAGGACACCCTGTGCCTCTCGTGCGGCAGTAGCCGGAGAGCGGGAGCCTACACTGGAACGAACGGGAGCCGTCATGCAGATACCGGTGTCGTGGATTTAAACCCTCTTCCGGATCGGGAGAGGGTACGGGTAATAGGAAGGATCGTCTTTCAGGGCGTTTGTGAGCACTACACGAGCGAGTATCAAATTATATGCCGCGGATTCCCCGGCCACTGGGAGGAGGAGGGCCGGAACGAGCGGGACGCTACTGAGCAGCGCCGCTATACAACCTCGTACAGGAAAATACGCGCCTATCACGATTGCGCAAGACCGGTCGAGCACACAGTGTCAGGATACCCCGCTTCCAGAGTGGAGATCCACTGGCGCGAAACGTCTGCCCCAACTATGTTTGCAGCGGAGCAGTCCCCGCTTCGCATCCCTGCCTTCACATCGCAGCTTCAACCGTCGGTTCGTGAGTCCCTTCCATCCCAATTCGCGCCGGCGACGTGCCGGGCTCTCAACGTTGCTCATCATAGGTATGATCGGCACGATCGGCGCCGCGTTCTTCCGCACGCAGGTCATCCGCGCCTCGGATTTCGCGCTCCGTTCGGACGACAACCGGCTGCGCCTCATCCCGATTCCCGCGCCGCGTGGCACCATCTACGACCGCGACGGCGAGATCATCGCGGAGACCGTCTCCAGCTATGCGCTCTACCTGGAGCGCGGGCCGGTAGACTCCGCCCGCGTGCGGCTGGACCGGTTGGCGCCTTTCCTGGAGCTGGATTCGGCGAGAGTGGACGAGATGGCCGAGCGGGTGCGGCGGCAACCGTACCAGCCGCTGCTGATCGCCAACACGCTCACCTTCGACCAGGTCTCCCGGCTGGAGGAGAACCGCTTGGAGCTGCCGTGGATCGTGCTGGATGCCCGCCCACTACGTCGCTACCCGGACGGTGAGGCGGTAGCCCACCTGATCGGCTACGTCGCCGAGATCAGTGAGCGCGAGATGGCGGACTCCACCTGGCGCGGCTACCGGATGGGCCGGCAGATCGGAAAGTCGGGCATCGAGCGGCAGTACGAGCGCACGCTCGGCGGCACGGCGGGAGCGCGGTACATGGAGGTCGACGCGCGCGGCCGCACGGTCGGGGCGTTCAGCGCCAGCAAGACCCTTCAGCCGGCTGCGGGCACGGACCTGGAGTTGACGCTCGACCTCGAGCTGCAGCGCTTCGCGCACCGCATCTTTCCCCAGCACATGCGGGGCGCGATCGTCGCGATGGCGCCCTCTACGGGCGAGATCCTGGCGCTGTACTCTCACCCGACGTACGATGCCAACCTGCTGATCGGCGGGGTGAGCCCACGTGTGTGGAGAGCACTCAACGAAGATCCTGCCCGCCCGCTTCTGAACCGCACGACGCACGGGATCTACCCCCCGGGCTCCACCTGGAAGCTCGCCACGGCGCTGATCGCGCTTGAGAAAGGGGTGATCACTCCGCAGATGCGGATGCCCTACGCCTGCTCCGGGGGGCTGAGCTACGCCGGCCGCTACTCGCGCTGCTGGCGGCCGCAAGGGCATGGGCTGCAGGACCTGGCCAGCGCGATCGCCAATTCCTGCAACGTCTACTTCTATCAGCTCGGGATCCGGCTCGGGCTCAATCAGCTCGCGCGCGAAGGAGCCCGCCTCGGCTTCAACCGAGCCACCGGGGTAGACCTTCCCACGGAAAAGATCGGCACCTTCCCCGATGGATCCGAGTGGTACCGCAAGCGGTTCGGTTGGACGCCCACCCCCTCCGAGGTAATGAGCCTCTCGATCGGGCAGGGGCCGAACGCGCAGACGCCGATCCGCATGGCGCAGTTCTTCGCGGCCCTGGCCGGCGATGGGACGGCACCCACCCCGCACCTCGTGCGGTTGGGGGGTGAGCCGCTCGCCGTGGAAACCGACCTCAACGTCAGTAAGGCGACGCTCGCCTCCGTCCGAGACGGGCTTGCGCGGGTCACCGCACCGGGCGGCACCGCGTACATGGCCTCGCTCAAGCAGTGGAAGCTGTACGGGAAGACCGGCACATCGCAGAACACGCAGGACCTGAAGAAACCCCACGCGTGGTTCACCGGTTTCGCGGGGCCGATCGACGGCGATCCCGAGATTGTGGTCGCGGTGGTCGTCGAGTTTGGCGAATCCGGCTCGGGCACCGCCGCACCGCTGGCGGCGAAGGTTGCGGACTTCTATCTCAACCGCAAGTACGGCTTCCCGACCGACGAGACGAAGCAGACACTGAGGGAGCGCATGGAGGCGGGACGCCGCACCGAATTCGTCCGGGCGAGCCCGACGGCGCCGGAGCCCGCCCCCGCTCCTGAAACACCCACCCCAGCCACTCCGCCGGAAATCGAGGTGAATGGAGCGGCGGCAGACGTGAGACACTCGGAACCCGATGCGTTCGAATAGTGTTCCGCACTGAAACCAGACCCTGCACACGAGCGGCTTCTTTCGGCTGACTTTCACATCGACAGCCGTGCGAGTGTCGCGGAGCCCGGATATACCACCGTGAGGCGTCTACGTGGGGGCGAGCTGGACGAGGAGTTGGGCACTCCGGGGAGATCCGGCGGCACGCCTGGAGGAAGGGAAGCTGGAGGGTGCGCGAGCCGAACGTGAATGGATGAACCGGGAGCGGCTTCAGCGGGCAGCGTAGAGTACCGGAAGGGTGTAACTCCCGGGCGAAGTGGAATTGTCTGAAAGGCTCTGAAGCGCTACAAGACGAACCACATTTCATTCTCGGCGTATTGACAGTTGATCCTTTATTCATGATCGCACCCCACTGGGCGGGAAAAGTATTGTTTTCGTTCAACCCGTACGGTCGCGCGGAAGGCGGCGCTCCGTCGGAATATGCCAGAACGGGACGTTCTCCGACCACTCGATGCCGTGGAAGCGCGGCGCCCGCACTCGCGAGCTGACGCCGAACAGCTCCGGGTCCATGTAGAGGGGCGCGTATACCGCGTCGTTGATCAGCTGCTGCTCGATCTGTGTCCAGAACCGCTGCCTGCGCTCCGGGTCGAAGGTGACCAGCACCGAGTCGATCAGCGCGTCCACGCGTGGGTTACTGTACCCGGCGAAGTTCGGACCGGCGGGAGGGATGGAGCGCGAATGGAAGATGGCCTCCGCGTTCGGCCCCACGACCCCGGGGCCCCACCCCCATCCCCAGAGCGAGCCGACGAACTGCCGGCCGCGGAGCCGCTCCACCCAGGTGGTGCTCTCGTAGGCACGCGGCACGATGTCGACGCCGATGCGGCGCAGCATGGACTGAATCGCCACCAGCACATCCGCGCGTGTCTGGTCGGTGGAGATATAGTCGATCTCCAGGCGCAGCGGGCGGCCGTCTCTGTCACGGATCCCATCGCCATCGCGGTCCACCCACCCCGCCTCTTCCAACAGGCGCCCGGCGCCCGCGGGGTCGAACGGGATCGGCTGCACAGCGGGGCTGTGCTCGCGCAGCGAGGACGGGATCGGCGAGAGCGCGGGCTCCCCCACCCCGCCGAACAGCCCCTCGGCGAGCCGGTCCCGGTCGATGCCCATCAGTATGGCCCGGCGCACCCGCACATCGTCCACGGGCGCCCGGCTGGTATTCCAGGCGATCCATGCGGGGCGGACGCGCGGCGCGTTGCGCACCTCCACGTTCGCGGTGCCTTCCACTCGCTCGCGCTGGTCCGGCGGAATCTTGAGCAGGTCGCCCTGGCCGGAGAGCAGCTCCGTCATGGCGGCATTCATGTCCGGCACGAAGCGCAGCACCAGGCGCTCCAGCGCGGGGCGGCCCTCGGGCGCGTCGGGGTTCGCCTGCAGCGTGACCTGCTGGCCCGCTCGCCAGCCGGCGAACCGGAAGAGGCCGTTCCCCACCGGGTTCCGGCTGAACGGCGCGAACCGCATCCGCTCCGCCGGGACCGTGTCCAGAAGATGCTTCGGAACGGCCACCACCTCCAGCAGCGCGTTCACCGTGTATGGACCCGGCTGGCGCAGTCGGACGCGCACCGTGAAGCTATCGAGCGCCTCGGCGCTCACCACCGCGATCACGTCGTTACGGCGCGGCGAGGCGGTTCGCACGTCGCGCTGGCGCTCGATCGTGAAAACCAGGTCCTCCGCCGTGACCGGCACGCCGTCGTGCCAGCGCACGTCGTCGCGGAGCCGGATCAGCAGCGTGGAGTCGGCCTCCAGCTCCCACGAGCGCGCCAGGTTGGGCACATAGTCGCTGAGCGTGGTATCCCGCCGCGCCAGCGAGCGGAAGACGAGCTGCGTGATCTGGTGTGCGGGGTTGCTGTTGAAGGTGAGCGGGTTCAGCTCGTCGGGCTCGCGGTCCGCGAGCACGACGAGCGTGCCGCCCGGCGGCCCACCGCTCAGCGTCGGGTGGTCGCCCGCGTCGGCGTCCGCCGCGCCAGGGGTACGGTCCGCCCCGCCGCAAGCCGCGAGGAACAGAAGTACGAAAGTACGAAAATACGGAAGTACGAAAGTATGCTTCATTTCATGGTGCATCAGGGTGAGCTGATAGCCGCTTACGCAGTTCAGAAACGGTCGAACGTCCACGGCCGCCGAAGCCGCAGCGCGGCGTCGAGGCGCGGGAGCACGTCGGCGCGGTCGATCTCCGCGGCACCGGCCTCGACCGCCGCCGAGGGCGTGAGCGCGCCGATGTAGATACGCGAGAGCGAGCGAACGGGGGTGCGCAGCGTCGCATCGGCGGGTTGAGTCGCGGATCGCACTACCTCCACCCGTCCCTGCTCGAGGCGCAGCCGCCACGCCCCGTTGTTCTCGGGGATCTGCTCGTCCGAGACCTCGAGCGAGATCGTAAGCGCCGCATCCTCCGCGACCCGGCGCGCGGCCCACGCGGCGGGCACGTCGAGCAGCCGGAACATCGGCCCTGCGAGCAGCGTGGCCGAGGGGAACCACAGCCCCCACCCCGGTGCACTGCCGGGCGGGAGCCGAGGCTCCCGGACGGCGTCGCCGAACCCTTCGTCGGGGTGTGCGCGGTATGCGATCTGCCGCCACTGATCACCGAGGGAGCCCAGCCATGCGTAGATCCCGCGGCGCGCGGCCGGCGTGAGCCAGGCACGCTCCTCCACTTCTAGGAACCGCTCCGCAGGCGGCAGGTCAACCCGGTACCGGATAATGGCGTACCCCTCCGGCTCGCCGGACTCGCCGCGGTAGAGCGCGGCCGCTCTGCCCTCTTCCTCCAGCACCTTACTCCACTCGCCGTCGTCGCGGTCGAGCTGCCCATTCTCGCCCTGCACCCACCGGTCGTATACATCGCGGAGCGCCCGCCGATCGGCAGCGGACTCCGCCAGGCGCACGCCCACCCGCTCGGGCGCGTCCGGCAGTGCCTCCGGCGGCAGCCGGTACTGGTGCGCCTCGCCAGCGAGCCCGTAACCCAGGCCTTCGTAGAAGCTTATGCGGAACGGGTAGAGCGCCGAGGCGAGATCGCCACGCTCGCGCGCGTGCCGAAGCCCGGACGCCACCAGGCGCCGCGCCACCCCACGGCGGCGGTGCGTCGGCGAGACCGCGACCATGGCGAGGCCCATCGTGGGAATCTGCACCCCGCCCACCCACTGCACCAGCCGCAGCAGATGACAAACCGAGGTAGGGAGGTCGTCCTCCTCACCCACCCAGAGCGTCTCCGCCCTGCCGTACGGCCCCTTCGCCAGCGCCTCTTCGAGCCGCTCCTGCGACCGGCCGACGAAGCTGTGCCCCACCAGCCGTGCCAGCTCGGGGATCTCCCCGGCATCGGCAACGCGAAACGTTTCGCTCACTTGAGTACCCCTCTATGTTTCATCCGGTGATCCTCCACCGCTCTCGCACCGTCCGCTCGCTTGCGGGTCCCGCGCAGATCCCCTACGGGAAGGTTGCTGCCGCGGCAGCCCTGACCTTTCGCGCGCAATACGGGTATATTACGCAGCAACCGCTTCCCTGCCGAGATAACTTACTTCGCGATCCAAGATATTGAGCCGCCAGATGCCGCGCCAACTCTACTCGTTGCTGATCCCGCTACTACTCGCCGCGCTCGCACCGGCGGCATGCCAATCCAGCCCACAGCCCGCGGACACTCCGCGCGAGGGTTCGGCGGCGCCGCTCGAAACAGCTGCGCCGGTGGCGGAACCGCCGGCCACCACCGAAGTCCTCCCCGGCCTTGAGGTTCTGCTGCGGGACTCGCTCCACCTCGTGCGCAGCAAGCGTGTCGGGTTCGTCACCAACCAGTCGGCGCTCACGCGCACCGGCGAGAGCGGGATCGACCTGCTGCACCGGGCGCCAGAGGTGAACCTCGTCGCGCTCTACGGCCCGGAGCACGGGCTGCGCGGCGGCGTCGAGGGCGGTGTCAAGATCGAGAGCGGGCGAGACGCGACGACCGGGCTTCCGGTCCACTCCCTCTACGGCCGGACGCAGAAGCCGACGCCGGAGATGCTGCGCGGCGTGGACGTACTCGTCTTCGACATGCAGGACATCGGTGCGCGTCCGTACACCTTTGTGTGGACGATGGCGATGGCGATGGAGGCCGCGGCCGCGCAGGGGATCCCGTTCGTGGTGCTGGACCGCCCGAACCCGATCACCGGGCGTGCCGAGGGGCCGCTGATGCAGATGGAGATGCGCACCGTGGGCCAGCCGATCACCGGCTACTACCCGGTGCCGCTCCGCCACGGCATGACGGTGGGCGAGGTCGCACGTTACGTGAACCAGGAGTTCGGGGTGGGTGCGCGCCTCCATGTGGTGCCCGCTGCCGGGTGGCGCTCCGAGCAGTGGTTCGACGAGACGGCGCTCCCCTGGGTCAACCCCTCGCCGAACATCCGCTCGCTCGATGCCGCGCTCACCTATTCCGGGCTGGTGCTGCTGGAGGCGACGAACCTGACGGTGGGCCGGGGCACGGACGCGCCGATGTCGTACGTAGGCGCTCCGTGGCTGAACACCGCTTCGCTGATAGCGCGGGTGCGGCAGTACGACCTCCCGGGCGTTCAGCTCGACACCGTCCGCTTCACGCCGCGGGGGCCGGAGGGTGCGTGGATCCCGTTCCGCGGCGAGAATGTGCGTGCGGTGCGGATGCAGATTACCGATCGCGACGCGTTCCAGCCGGTGTTCACCACGCTGGTGCTGATGCACGAGATCCGGAACCTGCACCCTCAGCAGTTCAAGATCCTGAACCAGGGATTCACCCAGATGATGGGCTCGCGGTGGGCACGCCAGGCGTTCGACCGCGGCGAGGACCCGCGCGAGATCGCGCGTCGCTGGGAGCAGGAGAACCGGGAGTGGATCCAGGTTCGCGACCGCTACCGTTTGTACCCTGCCGGAGAGTAGCCGCCGCTGAGGGACCTCCACGGAGAGTCCGGCGCCATGTACACGCATGCGCCCACCGGTAGCTGGCGCTGGCTGCTTTGGTCAGCGGAACGGCGGAATGGGCCGAAACGCGCGCCGTTAATGCCCGGGCCGGCTCGGCCTCGAACGTTCGGCGAAATAGGCCCTACGCGGATACGCGGACTGGATTGCCTTCAGACCGAAGCGTGCGAGGAGCAGCGGGTGGCACGGAATTCCCAGCGGCGAGAGCGCATCCGCCGCCAGAATGCCGTCTCACGCTCGGCGCATCCGGAAGACATCAGAGTGCATCGGGCTACGACGTCAGATGATGCCACGCCTGCCGTGCCTCCGGCACCGCGAGCGGTACCGTAGCGAAGGTCGCCCCCGCGGCGAGCAGGCACCAGGAACAGAAGGCTCGGTGCTCCGCCCACTGATCCCAAGTGAGCTTCCCCGCCTGCACTGCGTCTACCGCGACCTTGGCGGCAAGCACCAGCGGGATCCAGGGCGCCGTGCGCACCCGGTCTTCACCGCCCATCGCCGTCAGCGCCAGGGTGACGGCGTAGCTGTTGAGGCCCAGCACCGCGTCCGGCATGGAAAGCTTCTTGTACGCCTCCGCCGAAGCATCCACCTTGTCCGCGTTCAGGCGTGGCAGCGGCGGCTCCGGCAGGTGCTTGATCAGCCCCAACTGGTACAGGGAAATCATGCCCATGGAGCCGAGGGCCACCAGCGAAAGCGCCGCGATGCCGCGCCGCCGCGCCAGGCGGTCACCGGTTCCGCGCCGCAGCTCCCGGCTCAGCTCGCTCGCGCCGATGTCGGCGCTCGAGACGTCGAATTTCCTCGTAAGTTCTTTGTTCATCGTTTTCTCCCGTTGCAGATTCTCCCGTTGCAGAATCGTCGTTTCCACGCGCCGCGGCATCCGCGGAGGCGGCAAGGCCCGGGCCACCGAGAAGCGCACCGTACATCAGGGGCGCCGGCGGGGCATAGATCCGTTCCCAACCGCACCGATCCGCCGCGCAACGCGGCTTGTGACAAAGCCCAGCGCCGCGGCGGCCAGCAGCGACTCCACAGGGAGCACGCGCACCGTCTCCCGGAGGGTAAATCCCCGCCAGCCCGGCTCCGCCCAACCGCCACGTACCCGGGGCACATCGTTCAGCGGCTGGTCAAGGTTGTCGCCCCGGTCCGGAATATCGGACAGCGTGAACTGAGCGGTGCGGTGCAGGAACCAGTCGCCGCCACGCGACGGCAGCTTGGACATCGCCAGATAAAAAAAGCTGAAGGTGTCGGCGATCTGCTCGTTGCGGGGGCGCTCGATCAGCTTCGCGATGGCCTTCGCCACCGATTCGGGATCCGAGACCGGCGGCGGGGGCTTCGGAATGGTGCCGAACTTGCCCCGCGCGTGCTGATAGATCGGCGTGTCCACGGGCGCCAGGTAGAGCGTGGACACGCGGATGCCCGTGCCCCAGAGCTCCGAGCGTAGCGACTGGGTGAAGCCGTCGATTCCTGCCTTGGCCGCGGCGTAGGCGCTGAAGTACGCCGCGCCGCGCTTACCCAGGATCGAGGAAATCTGGATGATCGCGCCCGTGCCCTGACGGTGCATTACGTCCAGCGCGCACTGTGTGCCGATGATGTAGCCCAGCAGGTTGACCTCCAATACCCGCCGGTACTCGTCGGGCGTGATCTCCCGCACCCGCCCCTGCAGGTAGACGGCGGCGTTGTTGATCCAGGTATCAATGCGGCCGAAGCGCTCGACCGCCGTCTCGGCCACCTTCCGCAGATCCGCTTCCCGCGTGACATCGCCGGAGACCGCGACGGCCTGCCCGCCATCGCTCTCGATCTCACGGACCAACTGCTCGAGCGCGTCCGCCCGGCGCGCGGTCACCACGACGCGGGCGCCCCGCGCCGCCAGGTGCAGGGCGGCGCATCGGCCGATCCCGCTGGATGCGCCCGTGATCACCACGACCTGCTCTGCAAGTTGCACCGGCACATCACCTCTCTTTACGTACTCCAGTTACGTTCCGCACCCGGTCGAGCGAGTAGTCGTTGTACTCCACGATAGTCGCGCATCGGACACGCTCCTCGAATGAACCGAACGACCCGGCCGGCATGCTTCCACCTAGAGGATCCGCGGCGTGCACGCAAGCGAGAGCGAAGGCCGCACCACGGCAAAGACTGCCGCTGCCTAAACCCGCGATTCCATGGTCGTGCTCGATACTTCTCTCGCGGGTAGAGCCACGGCGCGCCCGGGCCGAATCAGGTTCTGCCATCCTTCCCGTATCCGCACGATCGAAAAGCTCTGGCCGCCGCCGACCAGGGCGAGCACCAGGCCCGCCGCGAAAAACGCGAATTCGCGCTTGAATGCGTTCATGTTGGCGATCAGCGACCGCCCGAGATCGAAGCTCTGGAAGGAGAACCACAGCATGAGCGCCATGATACCCACTCCGGCAAAGCGCACGCC
>JACDHR010000258.1 GCA_013820915.1 Gemmatimonadota bacterium | reverse complement strand
AAACCGGGCTCCGCTGCGATCCTGAAGCGTAACGCGGAGAAGCACCCGGGTGGGGTCCGCGACCTCGACCGCCCGGACTTCCTGCAGCCGCAGGTCGCAACGAAAGATGCCGGCGCAGGTTCGGACAAGGAAACCGGCCGTGCTGAGCGTGTCGACGTCCTCGGCCTCCACGAACTGCGATCCAGCTTCGCGCCAGTTGCCCCCGTACAGCTCCGCCGCCTCCTCGTAACGTCCCTCGGCCAGATGGCTCAGATATTCAGCCAGCGTGACCCTGGCCTGGGTGGAATCCTGGACCAACGCCTCCACGGCTGGCGATACGGCGGGCGCGGACTCCTCGATCTCGTTCCCGTCGCTACCTCCCGACGAGCAGCCGAGCAGAATGCCGAAGCAGAACAGGGTAACCGCATGTTTCAGATGAGCCACCGGGTTTCCTCTCGGTAGACGAATTTGCAGGCGCGAGCGACGCTGGCCGCGATCGGGCACGGCGAAGGTCGCCACCGATTGTGAGCAGCAGGCAAGCTGGAGCGGTGGTGGACTGGTGCACAAGATCGCGCGGCGACGAGATGATGCCGCGGTCCAGCTCCACCGGGGTGTGACCGCTCCGTTTGTCAGATGAGCAGGGCCCGTACCAGCAGAATGTAGAAACGAATGGCCTGCTCATAGTCGTCCACGGCGACCCGCTCATCGGTGCCGTGCATGCGCTCGAGGTCGTCGGAGTTCATCCGGATAGGGAGAAAGCGGTAGATGTTGTCGCTCAGGCCGCTGAAGTGTCGTGCATCCGTGGCACCGAGTACCAGGTAGGGTGTGACGATCGCGCCGGGTACCAGCTGGCGGATGGTTCTCTCGATCGTGCGATACCCCGCTGCGTCCACAGGCGAGATGGGTGACGGCTCCCACTCGTCCTCCGCGAGACGGATCTCCACTGTGGGATCATTCACGACCCGATGCACGTGGGCGAGCACGCCCGCGGCACTGTCGCCAGGCAGGATCCGGAAGTTGAGAACAGCGCGTGCTCGACCCGGCAGGATGTTCGCCTTTGAGCCGCCCTCGAAGATGGTCGCGGCCGTGGTGGTCCGGATCATCGCGTTGCTGGAGGGAGCTCCCTGCAGCTGGCGAAGAACCAAGGGGCGGGTAAGCCAGAGGTTCGCGAAGACCGCACGCTGAGCGAGGGGGAGAGCCGGTCCGATGTTCTCGAACATCTGCAGTGCCACGCCGTCGAGTCTCACCGGCATCTGACTGGACTCCAGGCGCGCGACCGCTGCGCTCACTCTGCCGACGGCGGTGGACGGTGGCGGCATGGACGAGTGACCACCGGTCGCCCGGGCAACGAGCTCCACGCTCACGTGCCCCTTCTCGGCGACCCCGATGAGCGCCGTTGGACGGGTTAGTCCGGGGAGCAGACTATCTCCGATCACCCCGCCTTCGTCGAGCACCATCGCCAGGCGAACTCCCCGGCTCTGGAGAAGAGCCGCGATCGCCGCGGCTCCGGCTGCACCGCCAACCTCTTCGTCGTGACCGTACGAAAGATGGAGAGTGCGAGCCGGCCGGAATCCCTGAGCGATGAGCGCTTCCACGGCCTCCAGCGTGCCGAGAACGGAGGGCTTGTCGTCCAGGGAGCCGCGACCCCAGATATGGCCGTCGGCAATGACGCCGGAGAATGGCGGATGTGTCCAGAGCTGCTCTGTGCCCGGCTCGACAGGCACCACATCGAGATGACCCATGAGAAGGATAGGATCCAGAGATGGATCGGTGCCCGACCAGGTGTAAAGCAGGGAGAAGTCGCCCACTACCTCGCGGGTCATCGTTGAATGGACGCCTGGAAAGTGCTCCGCGAGATGATCATGGAGAGCTGTGAACGCATCTCCATCGAAGAGGTCGGCGTCCTCGTAGGAGATTGTGGGCAGCCGAATAGCCCCAGCGAGCCGCTCCGCGAAACCTGCACGGACCGTCACCTCTGGCGGAGGTCCCGCCACACTCTCGTTCACGCGGAACGCTGCCGTGCGCACCAGCATCACGGTGACGAGCAGGAGGAGCACCACCACGGTCGAGATGACTGCCTTTCGAGTACCGGTGATAATCCCTCTCAGCGCGGAAATTTGGATGATCGGAAGCGGCCTCAGCTGGCTGGTGCTACCTTTCGATCTCCCGTGGGCAACCCTCGTAACACCCGAACGCCACGATAATGAAGTTGTGGATCGATGCGGATGCGGCGCCGCGAGATGTGAAGGAGATTGTCTACCGGGCGGCCCAACGCCTCGAGCTGGATACCGTGCTCGTCGCCAACCAGCGACTGCAGGTGCCGCTCGGCAACGAGTTCGTCTCCACCGTGCGGGTCGAGGGTGGCCCCGATGAAGCTGACCGCTACATCGCCGAGAACGCCGAGCCCCGCGATGTAGCCGTGACTGCCGACATTCCGCTCGCCGCCATCCTGGTCGAAAAGGGCGTGGTGGTGATCGACCCGCGGGGTGAAGAATACTCCGCCGACAACATCGGTGAACGGCTCGCCGTCAGGGATTTCATGGACGGGCTGAGAGGGTCGGGAGTCGAGACCGGCGGCGCGCGTCCCTATGGACCACGGGACAAACAGGCCTTCGCGGGAGCGCTCGATCGCCTGCTCTCTCGGGCGTTGCGAGACCGCTAGCGATCCTCGCCAGACGGCACGCGACGTCTAGCCGCTCGTCACGATCGTGCTCTTGATGATCTTTCCCTTGCGGACCAGCGCGTATCCTGCGTGGTGCCCGAGCTTCTTGCGTGTGTTCGCAGGGTTTTCGAAGGCCCAGAGTTCATCCTCATCCGTCGCCTCGCTCTTCAACTTCTGCCACGCCATCCGGATGCGCATCGCGGGCATCTGGGGCAGGTTGCGGTGCTCGGAGGTCGGGGCGTTCTCGACTCGCTGAGTCAGCCATTCGGAGAGGACCTTCATCGATATTCGCGGTGCGGGAAGCCGGAGTGGGGGTGGCTTCATTATACTGCTGCGCATCGCCTCGTTCCAGTCGGCAACCGAAGTAGCGCCTGACGGAGGGGAAGGAGCGCAGGCGGGCGCGGCGATCACCCGCCACAACTCGATTGGTTCATCTGTGGGCGGGAATCCCACCGGTGAAACGACCCGCAGCCCGAGTCGATCATCGTCGCCATCAGGGCAGCACGACCACCCGTCGGACAACCTCCACGGTCTCATCCGATCCAAATGAACCCCTGCCCACTACACGGATCAACGCGTCGCCTGCTACCATGAAGCGGAGCTCCACCGGGCGGGGAAAGGCGGCTACGTCGCGGGTGCACCCTGTTCCCGGAGGGGCCACCGGATCGTAGGGAGTGATCCGCACCTCGAGCCCATCTCCAGTCACCCCCGCACCGGCGGGTCTCGTGCAGCTCGAGCTGCCGCGAGTGGTAACGATGCCTGCGTTCGGAACCGACCGGCGTACGGTATCGGGAAATTCGAGCACAGCACCCACCTCGGGGCCGGGGATGATCCACCCGATCTCCCGAGACCAGTCCAGGCTCGCGAAATTTGCACAGCCGGTCGAGAACAGCAGGAGAAGACCGAAACGCAGTGCGTTCGTGATCCGCATGATCCCTCCTTCCGTGTCCGCAGCGATTGGCTTCAGACGGCTGCTTCCCCCGCGCTCCGATCCGACACAGGGGCCCCGCTACGCTTTGCGAGCTCACTTATGCAGCCGCTGAAGATCACCTTGTGAATCGGGTACAGCGCGTACCAGTAGAACCAACCGGTCAGTCCCTTGGGAGCAAAGAAGGCCGTCTGCGAAAGAAGTGACTGACCATCGTCGCGCGGGAGTACCTGGAACTGCAGCCAGGCCCGACCTGGAACCTTCATCTCCGCGCGAAGGAGCAGCATCTGACCCGGCTCCAGCGCCTCGACCCGCCAGAAGTCGATCGCGTCGCCGACCCGCAGCTCATCCGGATCGCGGCGGCCCCGTCGGAGCCCGACGCCACCGATGAGTCGGTCCGCGAAGCCGCGGATCCTCCATGCCCAGTTCATATAGAGCCAGCCGCGCTTTCCACCCAGTCCCGTGAAGACCCGATACACCTCTTCGGGCGACGCTCGCACGATTCGCTGGCGATGTTCCAGGATCATACCGTCCTGATTCGTAAGAACGACTGGAGGGACGTCGCTCTGACTGGTCGCGAGGGAATCGCTCCATGTACTCTCCACGTCCCTCGCCTGCAGGCGATCGAGGGCTCGCACCACGGCGGTACGATAGTCGACGGGTTGGATCTCCGGAAACAATTTGCTGGCGATGGGGTCGTGGACCACGCTCTCATTGCGAAGGCCTTCGATGAGCGGGCGTGCGATGACCGCGGGTATCGGTGTGACCAGATTCACCCAGTAGGAGGAGAGCCGCGGTGTGAGAACCGGCACCGGCACCATCCAACGCTTCAGGCCACGGACCTCCGCGTACGTCATCATCATCTCACCGTAGGTCACCACCTGGGCGCCACCGATCTCCACGATGCGCCCGCTGCTCTCGGGAACGCGGAGCGCGGCGGTCAGGTAGTCGAGCACCTCCCTGATCCCGATCGGCTGCGTTCGCGTGTACACCCAACGCGGGCAGACCATCACGGGCACTCGCTCGGCAAGATACCGGATCATCTCGAAAGATAGGCTGCTCGACCCGACGATGACGCCGGCACGAAACTCGGTCACCGGGATTCCGGAGCTGCGGAGTGAATCGCCGGTGTCCTGCCGCGAGCTCAGGTGCTCGGATAGATCCGTTGACTGCTGAGCGAGAGCGCCGAGATAGATGATGCGCTCGACCGCGGCATCTCTTGCAGCGCCGCCGAATGCGCTGGCGGCATCGAGGTCGCGCTGGTGAAAATCGGCGCCGGCACCCATGCTGTGGATCAGGTAATAGGCGACATCCACCCCCTCCATGGCGGGAGCGAGAGTTTCGGGCCGGAGAACGTCACCCGCAACGATCTCGACATCGTGCTGCCAGGCACGTCCCTGAAGGCGAGCCGGGTCGCGTACGAGACATCTCACACGGTTTCCCGACTCGAGAAGTCGAGGAATGAGCCGACTTCCGATATAACCGGTGGCCCCGGTCACCAGAATCAGGGCCTTCTGTGAACTCTCCTGAGCCATCGTCTTCCTGTGCCTGTTGAATCGATGTCCTGCTGCGTGGCTGGGGGATAGGAAATCCAAACGCCATTTTCGGCGATCGAGGTAAAGATCGGCTTCTTGGACCTTGCGGGTCAAGGCTGTCGCAGGGTGCCTCGCCAGCGCGAGGGATCCGAGGACGGGGATCGGGAGATAGCCGCGTGGGTCGGCAGGACTCGACGACCGGCGGCCGGGGCGCTGCGGAGGAGCGCTGCGGAGGAGGACCGCTGCGACTGCAGCGCCAGCACGGCGGCCGAGGGCGCGGCTGCGCCTCAGGCGCCGGCGCTCTGGTCGAAGTCGAAGTCCGGGACGGGCTCGGGCTCGCTCAGGTCGTACGCGGGCGTCTGGTCGGTGTCGAAGGCGAGGTCGTGCTGGGGCGGGCCGCGTGCCGGGGAGAGGGGCGGCGGGGTGGTGGGCAGACCGAGGTGGCCGAGGATGGTGTCGACGGGCTCGGCGGCGGTGATGAAGGCGAGGATGCGCATGTCGCCGCCGCAGTCGGTGCAGGTGAGGGGGAAGACCTCGTAGATGCGGGCGAGGAGGCGGGCCCAGCGGGAGCGGGCGGCGGCGCGCTGCGGCGAGACCGGCGGGTCGGGAGCGTTGCTCTCCGGAGCGTCGCTGCCCGCGGTGCCGGTCCCATGAGGCAGGTCGTCGCTTGCGCTCGTGGAAGGTGACGCTGCCGTTGTCGCCCTCGGAGAAGACGCCGTCGAGGACGACGACATGGAAGTGGAAGTGGGGGTTGAGGGCGGAGCCGAAGCGGTGCAGGAAGGAGACGGCGCCGAGCTGAGCGT
>JACDHR010000257.1 GCA_013820915.1 Gemmatimonadota bacterium | reverse complement strand
GGGGTGATTACCGCGCCGTCTCTGACCAGGAACAGGTTCTGGCCACTCCCTTCGCTCACCAGACCGCCCGGGCCGAGTGCGATCGCTTCGGCGAATCCGTTGGCCAGCGCCTCGACCTTCATCAGCTGCGAATTCAGGTAGTTACCGGCCGCTTTGGCGAAGGCGGGGTAGGTGTTCGGCTCCTGGCGCTGCCAACTGGAGACGCCCGCATCGATCCCCCGCTCCAGTGCGTCGGCGCCCAGGTAGGCACCCCAAGGCCAGCAGACCAGGTAGGTCTCGACCGGGCTCGCGACCGGGTTCATCCCCACCGCGCCGTACCCCCGCACGAGCATCGGCCGGAGATAGCACTCCTCCAGCTCGTTGCGGCGAATCACGTCCCGGCATCCCTCGGCGAGCTGCTCCACCGTATACGACGGCTGCATCCGATAGATGCGGCAGGAGTCGCGGAGCCGGCGAAGGTGCGCGTCGAGCCGGAAGATGGCCGGGCCCCGCGGAGTCGCGTAACAGCGGACCCCCTCGAAGAGCGAGGAGCCGAACTGCACGGAGTGGCTGAGAATGTGGACGGTGGCGTCTTCCCAGCGAATGAACTCGCCATCCTTCCAGATCCACTCGACGCGGGTGATCTCCGATGCCATGCGATGTTCCGGAAGTGGATTAGTACGCGGGGTGCCGCCGCTACAGCAGCGAGCGCACCCATCCCCCGTCTACCTGCACGGAGGTGCCTGTGATGAAGCTGGCCCGCTCGGAGGCGAGGAAGGCGGCGAGCGCCGCGAACTCGCGCGGCTCGCCGATCCGGCCCATGGGCGTCTGGCTCTCCCACTGTGCGCGCACCTCGCCGGGCGCGATGCCGCGCGCGGAGCTGATCGCGTCGGCGAGCTCGTCCAGCCGCTCGGTGCGGGTGTAGCCGGGGAGGATGTTGTTCACCGTGACCCCGAACGGCGCGACCTCGTTGGCCAGCGTGCGCGCGAAGCCCGTCACCGCCGCGCGCACGCTGTTGGAGAGGATGAGGTTCTCTACCGGCTGCTTGACGGCGATGGAGGTCACGTTGAGGATCCGGCCCCAGCGCCGCTCCTTCATCCCGGGGAGCACGGCGCGGGTGAGGTCGAGAACACTCTCGAATGTGAGCTGCCACGCCGCCTGCCACGCCTCCCGCGAGTGGCTCTCGAACGGTCCTGCCGGCGGACCCCCGGCGTTGGTGACCAGGATGTCGATCTTCCCGAACGCCTGCATCCCGGCCTCGACGACACGCTCCACACCGGTCGGGTCGGCGAGGTCCGCCGCGACCGCGACGACGCCTGCCCCGCTCTGCTGCTCGATCGATTCACGCGCCTCCCGCAGGGCGTCCTCTCCCCGCGCGCAGAGCACCAGCGAAGCGCCCTCCGCCGCCAGCTCCTCTGCGATCGCCCTGCCCAGCCCGCGGCTGGAGCCCGCGACCAACGCGACCCGGCCCTTTAGCCCCAGATCCATCGGCTCACTTCCGGTGAAAGTAGGTGTCGGTCCGGTCCAGCCAGTCCTGGCGCGGCGGGCTGAAGATATCCACGTCCAGCGTGTCCTCCAGCGCGACCGCACGGTGCGGCACATGGGAGGGGATGTGCAGCACCTCGCCCGCGCGGACCACGATCTCTTCCGCGCCGTCTTCCCCGATATAGAAGTGGAGCGCGCCCTCCAGGATGTAGGTCAGCTGCTCGTTCTCGTGGGAGTGCCGCGGCACGATGCACCCCTTCTCCAGGTACACATGCGCCAGCATCATCCGGTCTCCCGTGATCAACCGCCGCTCCAGCTGGTCGGTGACCCGCTCGCGCGGCATGTCGTCCCAGCGGAAGAACCTCACCCCCGACCCGTTCGCCATGGAAAGCCCCCGTTCTGAAAGAGCGCTGCCGACCGGATCGGCCGGCGACGCGCACCGCGTCGTCTGCGTGTTGTGAGAGGGGAGAAGTAGCCGCCGGAGGAGATCGCCGCAAGATGGCGGGCGAGAAGCTCCCGCATTTGCTCGATTTCACCGGCCCGCCCAGGCTGCTCCTTCCAGGAAGTGCAGGTGTATCTCTGCCGTCTCCGCACCTTGCAGCGCCTCTCGGAAGCGGCGCAGCCGGTGCTCCAGTGCCGCGACCGCTTCCGCGATGTTGTCGCGGTTCTCCCGCGCGATGGCGGTCCACATCTCCGCCGAGCTGGCGGCCAGACGCGTGGTGTCGCGGCCGCCCGGCCCGAGGTCGGCGCGCGTGATCCCGGCGGAGTCGAGGGCGAGCGCCAGGGCGGTGGCGGTGATCTGCGGGAGGTGACTTGTCCACGCGAGGCGGCGGTCGTGTTCCGCGGCGCTTAGCCATTCGGGGGCGGCACCGACCGTGGTCCACAGCCACTCTGCCAACCGGGCGGTCTCCTCCGTGGTGTGGAGGGTAGGGCAGAGATAGGTGCGCGCACCGTGGAACAGCCCGCTGCGCGAGGCTGCCCACCCGGAGAGGTGGTCGCCGGCCAAGGGGTGGGAGCCGACGAAGCGCTCCGCGACCTCCAGGCGCTCGGCCGCCTCGACGATCGCACGCTTCGTACTGCCCACATCCGTGATCAGGGCGGTGGACGAGAGGTGGGGAAGGGCGGCCTCCATCACTGCGGGCGCGGCGGTGACCGGAACCGCGAGCACCACGACGTCCACGTCTCGCAGCCCCTTTAACGAGGCGTCCAGAGCGGTCCGGAGGTGGCCGGCCTCCCGTGCGCTGCGGAGAGTGGCAGAATCGCGGTCGTACCCGAGGACGTGGATCTCCCTGGCGGCCAGGTCACGGGTGAGGGAGCCGCCGATCAGCCCCAGCCCGATCACCGCCACGCGACGCGGCGGGCGGATGGGCGCGGTTGGCCTCGCGGGCGTCATCCCTCCTCCATTTGGGCTCTGCGGGAGAGCCCGATCAGGTGCCAGAAAATGTAGCGCACGTCCTCGTCGTCGAGGCCCTCCTCGCGGGCCAGTGCGCCCGCGCGGCGCACCACCGTGGCTTCGCGGGCAGGGTCTAGGGTGGGGAGGCCCGCGATGCGCTTTGCATTCCCCACCACGCGTGCGAGCTGCACCCGTTCCGCGATCAGCCGGATCAGCGATCGGTCGATCTGCTCGATCTCTCCGCGGATCCGCGCCAGCTCCCGGAGCGCGGATTCCGTGTCCCTCTCCCCGCTCATGCGGCTGTCTTCGCGGCGCCCGCCGCGGCGGGCAGCCCGAGCTCGCGCCCGGCGGCCTCCGCGAAGGGGCGCAGGCGGCGCATCAGCTCGGCGAACGCATCCAGCGTCAGCGACTGGTCGCCGTCCGAGAGCGCGGCCTCCGGGCAGGGGTGGACCTCTATGATCAGCCCGTCCGCGCCTGCGGCGATCGCCGCGAAGGCCAGGGGGGCGACCAGGTCGGCGCGCCCGCCCGCGTGACTGGGGTCGACGATCACCGGGAGGTGCGTCTCCGCCTTGAGCACCGGGATCGCGGCTACGTCGAAGGTGTTGCGTGTAGCGGTCTCGAAGGTGCGGATCCCGCGCTCGCACAGGATCACGTCGCGGTTGCCCTGCGCCATCACGTACTCCGCGGCCATGAGCAGCTCCTTGAGCGTCGCGGAGAGCCCGCGCTTCAGAAGCACCGGGCGCTGCACGCGGCCCACCTCCGAGAGGAGCGCGAAGTTCTGCATGTTGCGCGCGCCGATCTGAAGCATGTCCGCGTGCTCCGCGACCTGCTCTACCTGCCGGGTGTCCATCACCTCCGTTACGATGGGCAGCCCGGTCTCCGCCCGGACCTCCGCCAGAAGGTGCAGCGCGTGGCTTCCCAGCCCCTGGAATGCATAGGGCGAGGAGCGCGGCTTGTAGGCCCCGCCCCGCAGCAGACCCGCCCCCGCGCTCCGCACCGCCGAGGCCGTCTGCCGCAGCATCTCGCGCCCCTCCACCGAGCAGGGGCCGGCGATGATCGCCAGCTCCTTCCCGCCCACGCTCGTGCCGGCTCCGTCGCCCACGCGGATCACGCTCGCGTCGGCAACAAACTCTCGCGAGACCAGCTTGTAGGGCTTCAGAATGGGGGTCACTGAATCCACCCCCGGCAGGCTGATCAGCGAGACCTCCTGCAGCAGCCGCTCGTCGCCGATGCAGCCGACGATCGTGCGCTGCTCGCCGCGCGAGATGTGCGTGCGCATGCCGAGCATCTCCACGCGCTCGCGGATGTGGTCCAGCTCCGCATCCGTGATCCCGGGCCGGGTGATGATGATCATGCGCCGATCCTCCGGCCGGCTTCGTCCACCGTTTCGAAGTGCTGATCGAAGGAGTCGAGTCGGGTCCCGGTCTCGAGCATAGTGGTGCCCATCGGTAGTCCTCTGTAAGGGGTACGAAAAAGCGGCCCGTGATAGAGTTCACGGGCCGCCATGTGTCGCCAGAGAGAATGTGCGCGTCAGCCGCGCATACGCCTCCAACCACGGCCCGTGTCGCGGGTCGCGTAGTAATAGGTGTAGGCGTAGTAGCTCTGGTGCATCGTCATGTACGTACAGTACCCGCAGCGGAGCAATGTGTCAAGGCGTGTGCCTTCCCCTGCTTACGAAACCGTTCGTATCGCAGGCGCTACACGAGCCTCGCCCCTCGTCCGGGTGCCGCGGCCACCTCGCTTAACTTCTTCCGAAACGCGCTCGATGTGGTGGCGAGCGCACCGGTGCCGCGCAGCTCTTTGGGGCTCATGCCCAGGAAATCGTAGAAGGTGCGCCGCAGGCCGCTGTCCGATGCGTAGCCGCACGCGGCAGCGACACTCTCGATGCTCCGGCCGGGCTGTTCGAGCAGTTCGGCCGCCAGCAGGATCCGCATCCAGGCAAGCGTCTGCCGCGGCGGTGGCAGACCCGCGGCTCCGCACCTTCGGTGCAGCGTCCGCATGGAGGTATACAGGTAGCGCGCAAGCTCCTCCACCTGACCTCCCGCGGTCGCGACCTCCGCCGCGGCCGACAGGATCTCCCGCGCGCTCCCGCTGACTTTCTCCGGCAGCGAGCGCTCCAGCACGCTCTGCAGCGGTCGGCCACGTACCGCCTGGAGCAGGCGCCGGATCGCCGCCGCGTCTTCCTCCTCGATTACGATTACCTGCGCCACACTCCACTCCCCCAGCGTCCCCAGATCCTGCAGGCGGCTCCGCGCCATGACCGCCGCAACTACGGTAGTGGAGGGAAACGCACCGAGAAGTGCGCGAAGCTCGGGTGCCGGCCCGGACTGCACTCCGTGTTCAGCGTACGGGTCCAAAATCGCCAGGGAAACGAGCCCACTCGTCTGCAGCGCGGTGTGCAGCGCGTTCCACGAGGCGACGACTTCGACGACGAACGCCTTGCTCGCTGCCTCCCGTGTCCGTGCCTGGAACTTCAGGTCGGAGTGCAGGAGGAAAAGCGAGCGTGGCACCGGCTGCATATCAATTTGGCTGGATGTAATCGTTTCATGTCCGGTGCGGCTTGGGTGGGTAGCGCTCCGGGGTGCTAGCTTTTCCGGTAGACCGACGGCTCGGCATGACTGTCCGGTCCTCCGCCTCTACCCTGGAGCGTCGATGAAGCCCTTCCGCCTCTGTCTCGCCACTGCCTGCCTCGCTGCCGCCGTTGCGTGCGGCACCACCGACCCACTGGTTCCCGCCCCACAGCCCATCGAACGCGCTTAGACCCAGCAGTCAGCCGATTCCATATTCACACCGCCGGAGCCAACGGGAGGGGAGGCTCCGGAAACCATACCCTCCGACAGCATACCGCTTCCCGGAGATCGCCGCAGGCAGGGATCTGGCGGGAAACTCGGCCCTCACACGGAGATACTGGAGGGCTGTCCGAGCGCATGAATCAGTTCGTCTCCTCGCGCGTGAGCACCACGGGAAGCCGCTTCGGCTTCTTTGCGCGGACCACATCCGCCACATTGCCGAGGTCCTGTTCGAGTACATACCGATAGAGGAAGAGCAGTGCCGCGAACGCCTGA
>JACDHR010000256.1 GCA_013820915.1 Gemmatimonadota bacterium | reverse complement strand
GTGGTCAAGCTGGTCGAATCCACGCTGGCCGAGCGGCCGATCCCGGTGGTGAGCTTCATCGCCCGCCAGCGCGACCTGCGCGAGCTGGTGGGCGAGCACCTCCCCGGCGCCGAGCAGCTGGGCTTCGCCGACGTGCTCAACTGGTGGGAGGCGCGCTTCGGCCAGATCACCCTCGAGGACCGCAACCTCCCGGCGATCGTCGAGAAGCGCCTGCTGCAGCCGGTCTCCGGGACGGCGGCGCGGCAGCTCGAGGAGGCCTTCGAGCGCACCGCCCGGGTGCGCGAGGAGGTGCTCGGCATCCTGCTCACCCGCGAGGGGGACCGCGAGATGTTCCGGCAGGTCTACCCCTTCAGCCCGGCGCTGATCGACACGCTGGTCGCCGTCTCCTCGCTGCTGCAGCGCGAGCGTACCGCGCTCAAGCTCCTCGTGCAGCTGCTGGTGGACCAGCGCGAGACGCTCGAGCTGGGCGACCTGGTGCCGGTGGGCGACCTCTTCGACGTGATCGAGTCGGGCGACGAGCCCTTCACGCAGGCGATGCGGATCCGCTTCGAGCAGGCCCGCAAGCTCTACCACCACAAGCTGCTCCCGCTGCTCGAGGAGCAGCACGGGGTGACGCGCGAGCAGATCGCCGCCAACCAGGTGGACGCCGCGCGGCTGCAGGGCTTCCGCAACGACGCGCGCCTGCTCAAGACGCTCATCCTCGCCGCGCTCGCCGAGGGGGTCGAGGTGCTGCGGAGCCTGACCCCCGCCCGCCTCGCCGCGCTCAACCACGGCACCGTCCGCTCGCCTATCCCGGGGCAGGAGAGCCAGATCGTGCTCCGCAAGGTGCGCGACTGGGCGGCGCGGGTGGGGGAGATCAAGGTGGCGGACGACGGTCCCAACCCGATGGTCTCGCTCCACCTGGTCGGTGTGGACACCGAGGGCATCCTCGAAAACGCCCGGGCGGTGGACAACCACGGCACCCGCATCCAGAAGGTGCGCAGCCTGCTCTTCGAGATGCTGGGGATCAAGCACGAGGAGAGCCTGCTCCCGCCGAAGCTCGAGGTCCTCTGGCGCGGCACCCGCCGCGCGTGCGAGATCCTCTTCCGCAACGTGCGCGAGCTGCCGCACGAGAGCCTCGAGCCGCAGGACGCTCCCTGGCGCATCATCATCGATTACCCCTTCGACCAGGGCAGCTACAACCCGCGCTACGACCTGGCAAAGATCCAGGAGTTCCAGGCCACCGGCCGCAGCGCGCAGACGCTGGTCTGGCTGCCGCTCTTCTTCAGGCCGCAGGCGCTCGAGGAGCTGGGGCGGCTGGTGGTGCTCGAGCACGTCCTCTCCGGCAACCGGCTGGACGAATACGGCGCGCACCTCTCGCAGCTCGACCGCGAGCAGGCGCGGGTGATCCTGGCCAACCAGCGCGACCAGATGCGCCAGCGCATCCGCAACGCCCTGCTCTCCGCCTACGGGATCAGCACCCTGCACCGCGACGCGCTCGACACCTCCGACGAGCTGGAGACCCAGTTCCACGCTCTCCTCCCCGGCCTGCGGCTGCAGCCGCCGGTGGGCGCCGGCTTCCAGGACTCGCTCGCGCACCTGTACTCGCAGGCGCTCGACTTCCAGTTCCCCGCGCACCCGCGCTTCGAGGGCGAGGTGAAGACGCCGGGGCTGCGGCGGGTGATCGAAGTGGTGCGCCGCGCGGTGCAGGCGGCCGACCGGCGGGTCGAGGTCGACCGCGCCGATCGCGACGAGGTGCGCCGCATTGCCGTCCCCCTGCGCCTGGGCCAGATGGGCGAGGCGCACTTCGTCCTCGGCGACGAGTGGGTGCGCGAGTTCGACCAGAAGCGCTCGCAGGACGAGGTCACGCAGATCACGGTCGGGCGGCTGCGCGAGTGGATCGACCGCCCGAGCCCGCGCGGCCTCCCCCCGGAGGTCGAGAACCTCGTCATCCTGACCTTCGCGCTGCAGACGAACCGCAGCTTCTACCTGCACGGCGGCGCTGTCGAGCCCGCTCTCGAGCGGCTGCCGAACGAGCTCGAGCTGCGCGAGGAGGCGCTCCCCGAGGAGCCGAGCTGGCAGGAGGCGGTGCAGCGCGCCAGCGCCATCCTGGGCATCACCGTCTCGCCGCTGCGCAACGCCGCCAACCTCGCGCGCCTGGTGGACGGGGCGAAGCAGGCCGCCGAGACGCACCGCGAAACGGTCGAGGCATACGGCAAGGAGCTACACGACCGCCTCGCCCGCCTGCAGCTGGACGCGACCGCCGCCGACCGCCTGCGCACCGTCCGCGCCGCCGCCGCCTTTCTGGCCGCGCTCGCGGGCGCCCGGCGCGAGGCCGTCGTCCCCGCCGTCGCCACAGCCGAGCTGGCGACCTCCGCCACCGCAATGGGCGAGTGCATCCGCAAGGCAGCCTCGCTCCGCTCCACCCTCACAGCCACTCGCTGGGAGATCTTCGAGGCGATCGCCGAGCTGCCCGAAGCCTATCGCGAGCGAGCCGCGGCGATCCTGACCCGCCTGCGCGAGGCGCTCACCCACGACGAGCACGTGACCGCGCTGGAGCCGGCTCTGAACCGCGCCCAGGCCGAGGCGGTGGCGCTGCTCGGCGAGGCCGCGCGGCGTGCTGTCCCAACACAGCCGCCCTCCGATCCGACATCGCCACCACCCCAGCCACCGACGGCTGCGCCAGCACCCTCCGGAGTGCGGATCCAGAAGCAGCGGACAGTGAAAGTGGCAGAGGTGGAGGCGGTTTTGGAGGAGATCCGTGCGGATGTTGCCGGAACGACGGATGGGCGGGTGGAGGTAGAGTGGCGGGTCTACGAGGAATGAGCAGGGGACGGCAAATCCCCCCTGGCCCCCCTTTGTCAAAGGGGGGAAAAGTTCGGGTGCCGGACGGATGGAAAGTCCCCCTTTGCAAAGGGGGGATTTAGGGGGATTCTGAGATTCTCACGGGAGGAGCGATGGAAGAGTACAACCGGGCGCTCAAAGGTCCATCCCGAGAACTGCGGAAGCACCTGACCGATGCGGAGCAGGCGCTTTGGCAGCGGGTTCGGCGCAAGCAGATGGGCGGCCTGCAGTTCTATCGCCAAAAGCCACTGCTGTCGTTCATCGTCGACTTCTACTGCCCGAAAGCGAGGCTGGTGATCGAGCTCGATGGGAGTCAGCACTCCGAGCCTGAGCACCAGGCGAGAGATCGCGAGCGCGACGCGCAGCTGAATGCCCTGAGCCTTCGGGTGCTGCGCTTCGACAACCGCCAGGTGCTGCGTGAGCTGGACGCGGTGCTGGAAGTGATCCGAAGGGAAGTGGAGGCGTATGGGGACTGGAATCCCCCCTGACCCCCCTTTGATAAAGGGGGAGAACTGAACTTCACGAGGGGGAACTGAACTTCACGGCTGCGCCTGCAGTTCAGGATTTAGGGGGATTTGGGGAATTCCAGAATCACCGATAACCCATGCCATCTGAGACCAACCCATCCCCGACCTTCCCCGTGCGCCCCGAGCACGTGGTCGCCCTCGTCTCCACGCTCCTGCAGAAGAAGCCGGACGCGCGGATGATCGGCATCCATGTCACCGGTCCCTGGGCGGGAGGCGCCGAGATCCTGGTGAACGGCGAAGCCTGCCGGGTGGTCTATGGCGCCTCGGTGCTCGCCGTGCGGGAGGCGCTCGAGCGGCACGCGGAAGATGGGGCCGCCGGGCGCCTCGTCCTGCTGACGCCCATCCCGGAGGAGCAGCTCGGCTGGGACGTCCTCGCGCGCCTCGCCAGAACCCGTCTGCTCGAGCTGGCGCCCTGGGAGCTGCTCCAGGATCTCTTCCGCGCGCGCGCGGTGGATCCGCGCATCGCGCCGCACCGCTGGATGGCCGAGCTCCTCCTTGAGCGGGTGCCGCCGGAGGGCTATCCTCCCGTCCCCGGCGGCGTGCTCGACGCGGACACCGCCTGGAGCCACCTGCTCTCCCTGCTGCTGGACCTCCGCACCGGCCGTCCCGACGCCGAGGCACTCCTCGAGTGGAGCGTGGCGCCCGAGGCCGCTGCGAGATACGACCGCCTCCCGGACGATGTGCGGTCCGCCTTCCGCGCCCGGATCGGCGATACGGCGGGCCGGCTCGGCGACCTGCTGGTGGACGCACTCGACGCCGGCAGGGGCCGCTGGCTGATGCCCATCGGGCTGGTGTGCGAGGTGCTCTTCCCCGGCGGCACGCCCGCCGGCCCGGAGCTGGGCCGCGCCGCCGTTCGGACCGAGCCCTACCTCGGAGGGACGCCGCTCGAAGCCGAGCTGGGGCGACGCTGGTTCGCGGCGGCGCGCCGGGTGCTCGAGCACATCGGCGAGCCGCAGGCGCTGGCGAGCCTCCAGCAGGCGGAGGAGCTGCTCGGAGAGCTGCGCGCGGAGGGGTTCGCCGGCCTCAGTACTCTGCTCCCGGCCGGATATGCGCGGCGGCTGGAGGGATTCGGCAGTGCTCTCTCCGGCTATCTCCGCGGCGAAGCGGCCGTTGCCCAGGTGCAGGATGCGTTCGCCGCGGTGGCTGCCCACCGGTACGCCCCCCGGCAACCGGAGCGCATCGAGCGCCTGGAGATGGCGCTCCGGCTTGTGCGCTATCTTGCCAGTCCAGCAAGCGAGTCCTCGTCTGCTTCCCGATCGTTCGCTGCAGCGGCCCACGTATACGCAGCCGAAGGGAGCTTCGTGGATTGGGCGAGGACGATGCTCCTGGGCGGCGAACAGGAGAGTGCTCTGGCCTCGGCGCTCGCGGAGCTCTACGCCCGTGTACAGTTGATCCGTGAGCAGCAGAACCGCGAGTTCGCTCAGCGTCTCGCCGAGTGGAGCCGCACTCCGGGGATGGAAGCCACAATCCTGCCCGTCGAGCGCATCCTCGAACAGGTCGCGGCACCGCTCGCCGCTCGCAGTCCTCTACTGGTGCTGCTCTGCGACGGGATGGACTTCGCTATCTTCCACCAACTGCTGCGCGACCTGAGTGACCGTGGGTGGGAGCAGTGGATGCCGGAGGGGCTGGATGACCCGCTAATGGGAGTGGCGGTGGTGCCCAGTGTTACCGGTTTCTCGCGCACGAGCTTCTTCTCCGGCAGGGTCACGGCAGGCACTGCCGCCGACGAGAAGCGTGCATTCGCCGCCCACCCGGGGCTGGTTGCCGCCTCCCGTTCAAAGCGCCTCCCGGTGTTGTTCCACAAGGGCGAGCTTACCGAGGGTGGCACGGCGGCGCTTGCAGAACCGGTACGGGACGCGATCCGCGATGCAGAGCAGCGTGTGGTGGGATTGGTGCTGAACGCTGTGGACGATCACCTGGCGAAATCCGATCAGGTGCGGCCGCACTGGACGGTGGACCGCATCCGCCTTCTCGATCCGCTGCTCTACGAGGCGGGGCTGGCGGGGCGGGTGGTCGTACTTGCCAGCGACCACGGCCACGTGCTCGAGGCGGGGACCCGGATGCTGCGCGGCGGCGAGGAGGCGCGGTGGCGGTCCTACGCCGAGCCCCTGGCGGAGGAGGAGATCGCGCTCGAAGGCCCACGCGTGCAGGCGGCGACGCGCGCGCCCCGGATCGTGGCGCCCTGGAGCGAGGGTGTGCGCTACACCCAGAAGCGCGCCGGCTACCACGGTGGCGCCACGCTGCAGGAGGTGCTGGTTCCCCTGGCGGTCCTCGCCACCTGGGACCGAAGCATCGAGCAGTGGAAGCCGCTTCCCGAGCGGACGCCGAGCTGGTGGGGCACGCCGGAACCTGCACCTGTCCATCCGGCCGAGACCCCGCCGCCCGGGCGCTCGGTCCCGCCACGGGCGCAGGTCACCCTCTTCGAGGAGCCGACGGCGTCCGTGGCCGAGCCGCTCGGCCCCTGGATCGCGGCCCTGCTCCGCTCGCCCCTCTTCGCAGCTCAGCGCACCCTCCTCGGGCGCACGGCGCCCCCAGATGATGAGGTACGTACCTTCCTCGCAATCATGGACCGGTACCACGGCCGTGCTCCCCGAAGGGCGGTAGCC
>JACDHR010000255.1 GCA_013820915.1 Gemmatimonadota bacterium | reverse complement strand
CATCGACTACGCCCATACTCCGGATGCGCTCGATCGCGTGCTCGCCGCCGTTCGGCCTCTGGCCCGCGAGCGGCTGATTGTCGTCTTCGGTGCGGGCGGTGACCGCGACCCGGGCAAGCGCCCCGAGATGGGGCACGTCGCGGCGCGCGGCGCGGATCTGGTCGTCGTCACATCGGACAACCCCCGTACCGAAGATCCCGAGCGGATCATCGACGACATCGAGCGCGGCATGGGAGATGCACCGCGCCTGCGCATCCCCGACCGGGAAGAGGCGATCCGTCGCGCGTTGGCCGAAGCCGGCGCCGAGGACCTCGTTCTGCTGGCGGGAAAGGGGCACGAGACCTATCAGATCCAGGGGACGGAGCACCGCCCGTTCGACGAACGGGTCGTGGTCCGCTCCATCCTCGAGCACGGAGAAACGGCGTGGCCGAAGGCGTGAGCGAGAGCATGAGTGGGTTTTCCTGGACGGCCGCGGAAGTCTGCCGCGCGCTGCGGTGTCAACCCGAGAGCGGAGACGAGGGCCTCGCGTTCAGCGGCATCTCTACCGATACCCGGAGCCTCGGCCCGGGGAGCCTGTTCGTCGCGCTGCAGGGCGAGCGCTTCGATGCGCACGAGTTCCTCGCCGCGGCCGCCGAGACCGGTGCCACGGGCGCGGTCGTCCAGCGCATGCCAGCCGATGCGCCCGCGGAGTTGCGGTATTTCACGGTGGAGGATACGCTTTCGGGACTTGGCCGGCTGGCACACCACCGGCGCCAATCGCTTCAGGGCCGGGTGCTCGGAGTCGCCGGGAGCAACGGGAAGACGACAACTAAGGACATCCTCCGCGCGGCGCTCTCCACGAAGTACCGCGTGCACGCTACCCGAGGCAATCTCAACAACCGCATCGGCCTGCCGCTCACCCTCCTCGCAACACCGGAGGACGCGGAGGTCATCGTGCTCGAGATGGGCACCGCCGAGCCCGGCGAGATCGCGGCGCTGGTCCGCATCGCCGAGCCGGACGCGGGGATCATCACCGCGATCGGGGAGGAGCACCTGGAGAAGCTTGGCGACCTGGAGGGCGTGCTCCGCGAGGAGATGGAGCTTCTCGCGGGGCTCGGCCCGGAGGGGGTCGGGTTCGTGGCCGAGGAGCCCGCGGAGCTGCCGGCCCGGGCACGGGATCTGCTCGGCGCGGGCCGGGTGAGGGTCGCCGGTTTCGGGGGCGAAGCCGATCTCCGCCCGGACGGCGCCAATGCGGATGGAGTGCTGATCCAGCCGGACGGAACGACGCGCTGGAGCTGGCGAGGTCACGCGCTGCATCTCCCGCTGCCGGGTCGCCATAACGTCCGCAACGCCCTGCTGGCGCTGGGGCTCGCCACGGAGTGGGGTGTCCCGGTGGAAGACGCCGTGCGTGGCGTCGAGACGATGCCCGCGCCCTCGTTGCGCGGAGAGTGGCGGCGCGTGGGCGAGGTGCGGGTGCTCGCCGACTGCTACAACGCGAACCCGCCAAGCCTGGCCGCCGCCATCGAGCTGCTGGCCTCGTTGCCCGCTGCCGGGCCGAAGATCGCCGTGCTCGGAACCATGCTCGAGATGGGCGAGGGGAGCGATTCGCTCCACCGCCGCTCGGCAGAGGAAATCGCGGCCCGCGTCGGCTCGGGAGAAGTCGACCGGGTGGTCGCCACCGGCGCCTTCGTTCGTGCTTTCGAGCCTCTTGCCGGCGAGCTTGGAGACCGGCTGGTGCTGCGTGAGGATCCGGTGGAAGCCTATGCCGCGATCGCCGCCTCGCTGACGGGCACGGAGACGATCCTGCTCAAGGCGTCACGCGGCGAAGCGCTGGAGCGCTGGCTGCCGCTGCTGGAGAAAGCGTGGGGCGGAACGGCAGGGAAGGGTCCAGCCAGCGACCCGGCAAGCCCGAAGAAGATTTGAGGAGAAGCGAGATCCCCGGCTCGCGGTTGTTTCGGCAGGCTGATCACTGGTTCCCGTTCCCCGTTCCCGATACGTCCGTTGCTCTACCACCTTCTCGTGCCGCTGGCGGAGTACCACATCATCTTCAATCTCTTCCGCTTCCAGACGTTCCGGGCAGCGGGTGCGGTGGTGACGGCCTTTTTGGTCGCCTTCTACTTCGGCCCGCCGATCATCCGGCGGCTGCGCATGCTCAAGGTCGGGCAGGTGGTGCGCACCGAGGGGCCGAAGACACACCTCGGCAAGACCGGGACGCCCACGATGGGCGGGGTGCTGATCGTGCTAGCGACCATCGTACCGACCCTCCTATGGGCGGATCTGGCGAACCCGTACACGCTCGCCGCGCTGGTGGTTCTGCTCTGGCTCGGAGCACTAGGGTTTCTGGACGATTACCTGAAGGTGGTACGGAAGAAGACCGAGGGGCTGGTCGGCCGCTACAAGATCGTCGGGCAGGTGTCCGTGGGGGTGCTGCTCGGTGTGGTGCTCATCCTGATCCCCTTCAGCGAGGTGCCGGCCACGTGGACCCAGATCCCGTTCTTCAAAACGTGGCACCTCGATCTGCACTGGCTGGCGTACATCTTCTTTGTCACCATCGTGATCACGGGCAGCTCGAACGCCGTCAACCTGACAGACGGGCTGGATGGCCTCGCCGCAGGGCTAAGCGCCATTGCCGCCGTGACGTTCGGGATCTTCGCATATCTCTTCGGCCGCATCGACACTTCGGATTATCTTAACCTCTTCTATCTACCCGGCGCGGGTGAGCTGGCGATCTTTTGCGTCGCGCTTGCCGGAGGGTGTCTCGGCTTCCTCTGGTTCAACGCACACCCGGCGGAAGTCTTCATGGGCGACACCGGCTCTCTGGCGATCGGGGGTGCACTCGGAGCGGTCTCCGTGATGCTCAAAGCGGAGTTCCTGCTCGCCATCATCGGCGGCGTCTTCGTCCTGGAAGCGCTGTCCGTCATGGCGCAGGCGCTCTACTTCAAATGGACGAGGCGTAAAACAGGGGCGGGACGCCGCATCTTTCGCATGGCACCGCTGCACCACCACTTCGAGCAGATCGGCTGGCACGAGAGCAAGGTGATCATCCGGTTCTGGATCCTGGGTGTGATGTTCGCGCTGGTCGCATTCGCCACGCTGAAGATCCGCTGATGAGTTCTCTGACAGGAGAGCGCATCGGGGTGCTGGGCCTCGCACGCAGCGGTCTCGCGGCGGCTCGGCTGGCGCTCGCGCGTGGGGCGGAGGTCTACGCCAGCGATTTCTGCGATATCGCGGCGACGCGCGCCGCGGCCGAAGAGATCCGGCGCGCGGGTGGAGAGGCCGACACGGGGCGGCACGATGTGGAGAAGCTGGCGCGGTGCAGCCGGATCGTCCTCAGCCCCGGCATACCGCCGGATGCTGCCGTCCTTCGGCAAGCAGCGCTGGCGGGGATTCCGGTAGTGCCCGAGATCGACCTCGCCTTCGGCGAGCTCTCCGCCCCCGTGATCGGGGTGACCGGCACCAATGGGAAGACGACGGTGACCGCGCTGCTCTCGCACTTCTTGCAGGCCGCCGGCCAGGATGCGCCCAGCGGCGGGAACATCGGGACCGCTCTCTCGGAACTCGCGCTGCGCGACCCTCCTCCAGACATCGCGGTGGTCGAGGTGAGCTCCTTCCAGCTCGGTCTGGCAGAAGAGTTCGCTCCGGCAATCGGGGTGCTGACGAACCTCGCGCCCGACCACCTGGACCGGTATCCCGACGTGGAGGCGTACTACGCGGACAAGGCGCGCCTCTTTCAGAAAGCGACCGACCGCAGCCAGTGGGTGCTGAACGCGGAGGACGCGCGCGCGCGCGAGTTGCCCGGCGCGGCGCCGGGGGCGCGGTTTCTCTTTCGCGTCGCCTCACAGCCCGAACCCGGCGAGCGGGGCGGCTTCCTGGCCCCGGACGGACGGCTCACGCTCCGGCTGGATGGCGAGCGTGACGAGCCGCTGCTTCATGCGAGCGAGCTACGGATCCTCGGTGCACACAACGTCGCGAACGCGCTCGCCGCCGCCATCGCCGCGCGGCTCGCGGGCGCGGCCGCGGGGACGATCACGGAGGGACTGCGCTCATTCCGCGCGCCGCCGCACCGGCTCGAGCCGGTCGCCGAGCGCGGTGGAGTGCTGTGGATCAACGACTCCAAAGCGACGAACCTCGCGTCTACGGAGGTCGCGCTGCGCGGGATGGACCGTCCCACCGTTCTTCTTCTGGGTGGACGGCACAAGGGCGAGCCGTACACCGGCCTTCTCCCGTCGATCCGCGAGCGGGTGAGGTGCGTGGTTGCGTTCGGCGAGGCGGGCGATCTCGTGCGAGCGGAGCTACGAGAGCACGTCGCGGTCGAGCACGTGCCGGGGAGCTTCGAAGACGTGGTTCGCCGCGCCGCCATGCTCGCGAGACCGGGGGATGCGGTGCTGCTCTCGCCGGCGTGCTCGAGCTATGACATGTTCCCGAACTACGAGGAGCGGGGTAGGCGCTTTGCCGAGCTCGCCGCGCAGGTGTGAGGATGAAGACGATCGCCCGTACCCGAGTTGCTCCGCCCCGGATCCGCCGCGCCGAGCGGGAGCCGGCGGCGGATCCGTCGCGCCGGGGATCGGGCAAGTTTTCGCAAGCTGCCGCGGACGGATGGGAGCGAGGCGCGCTCATGCTTCTCACCTTGCTCATGTTCTCGTTCGGGGTGGTCCAGCTCTATAGCGCAAGTGCGTTCATGGCCCAGTCCGAGAACCTGCCCGGCCACTTCTACGCCGTACGCCAGCTGCTGGGCGGGGCCGTGGGTGCCGTGCTCGTGCTGCTGGTCTCCCGCCTGGATTACCGCAGGTGGGAGCAGTACGCATGGCCGCTCCTCGTCTTCATCACTCTCTGCCTCATCGTCGTGATCATGCCGGGCACGGAGGCGATCTCGCCCCGGATCAACGGGGCGCGACGTTGGCTGCAGCTCGGTCCGGGTCTCAGCTTCCAGCCGTCGGAGTTCGCGAAGCTGGCGCTGATCTTCTGGACGGCCGCGCTGGCGGTGAAGAAGCAGGACCGGCTGCACTCGATGCGGAAGGGGCTTCTCCCGTTTCTGTTGGTATGGGGTGTGGTGATCCTCCTGGTGTTCGTGCAGCCGAACCTCTCGGCGGCGCTGCTGCTCGCGCTGCTCTCCGCGCTGGTGCTCTTCGCGGGGGGCGCGCGGATCGGGCACTTCATCGTGCTCGGCATCGCGGCTGTTCCCGTGCTCTGGCATCAGATCCAGGGCGCGAGCTATCGGCTGAAGCGGATCGTCGCCTTCCTGGACCCCGGAGCGGATCCCGCCGGGGTGAGCTACCAGATCCACCAGTCGTTGATTGCCGTCGGGTCGGGCGGGATCACCGGCGTGGGCTTCGGCGGGAGCCAGCAGAAATTCGGCTTCCTTCCCGAGCCGCACAACGATTTCCTCTTCGCCATGGTCGGTGAGGAGTGGGGCCTGATCGGGGTCCTCTTCGTGGTGAGTTTGTATGCGTGCTTCGCAGTAGTGGGATACCGGATCGCTCTTCGCGCTCCCGACCTGTTCGGCCGCCTCGTCGCGATCGGGATGACGAACCTGATCGTCGTCTCGGCGTTCCTGCACATGGGTGTGGCGCTGGCGTTGCTCCCCACCACCGGTGTGATCCTGCCGTTCATGTCGTTCGGGCGGAGCGGGCTGCTGGTCTGCTTCATCGCCGTGGGCGTATTGTTCAGCATCGACCGTAGTTCCCGCATGGAGGTGGTACGATGAGCGGTCCCCGCGTTCTCTTTGCCGGCGGTGGCACGGGTGGGCACCTGTATCCGGCGCTCGCGCTGGCGGAAGCGCTGCGCCGCCGCGATGCCGATACCGAGGTATTCTTCGTCGGCGCCCTGCGCGGCGTGGAGGCCCGGGTGCTTCCCGAACGCGGTGTGCCGCATAAGCTGCTCCCCTTCGAGCCCATCCGACGTGGACAGCTGCTGGAGAACTGGAAGCTCGTTCCGGCGTTTTTCGGTTCCGCGCTGGGCCTCTCCGGGGTGTTCCGCCAGTTCCGTCCCGACC
>JACDHR010000254.1 GCA_013820915.1 Gemmatimonadota bacterium | reverse complement strand
CCGCCCGAGCTCGCCTCCGACATCGTGGACCGCGGCATCGTGATGACGGGCGGCGGCGCGCTGATCCGAGGGTTGGATCAGTTGATCGCGCGGGAGACGGGTCTGCCAATCCATATCGATGGGGAGCCTCTGACCTGTGTGGTTCGCGGCGCCGGGCGGATCCTGGATGATCTCAACAAATATCGTGGAGTGTTGACCAGCTGAGCTCGTACAAGCCGTACATCCGGGAAGGAGGTGACCGGGGCCAGAAGAAGGATCTTCGCGTCGCCGCGATCTTCTTCTTTCTCGCCCTGGTCCTGGCGGCCCTGCCGGGCAGATACCTCGAGGCAATCGCGGCGGGGATCCGTGGCACCGTGCTTCGCCCCGTGCTTGCGCTGCAGCAGGGCGCGGTCGAGCGCGACGTGCGCTTCGCCGACCCGGTTCGGCTGCGCGCCGAACGCGACAGTCTCGCCGTCTACCTGGTGGGGCACGCCACACTCGCTTCCGAGAACCGGCAGCTCCGCTCGCTGCTGGGGCTTCGGCAGCGCCTGCCGCCCTCGTTCATTCCTGCCGAGGCCGTACGTGTTCCCGGCCGGGGGTATGAGGGTTTCTTCCTGCTGACCGCCGGCAGCGCGGACGGGCTTCGCCCCGGTGCGCCGATCATCTCCGCTGCCGGGCTGGTGGGCATGGTCCGCAACGCCGACGAGCAGATGGCGATGGCGATCGACTGGACCCACCCGGACTTCCGTGCCAGCGCGATGACCGTCGATGGCGAGACCTTCGGAATCGTAGAGCCGCGCTCGCGCGGTGGGGCCGAGCCGATGCTCGCGCTGACCGGCACGGCCTTCCACACGGAGCTGCCGCAGGGCGCGGTGATCGTGACCGCGGGCCGCGGCGGAGTCTACCCGAGGGGAATCCCGATCGGGACCGTGGTCGGGATGGAGGACGAGGAGGAGGGGTGGCGGAGGAGCTACCTGCTGCAGCCGTTCGTCGGCCCGGGCGAGATGACGCACGTGCTGGTGCTCGGGGACCCGCAGGCCACGATCGATCAGGATCTGGCGTTGAGCTGGGGCATCCGTCCTCCGGAGCCGCCCCCGGTAGATACGGCGCAATTGGCCGCGACTCCGCCCGCCACCGTACGGACCCCGGCGGCTCCCCGTCAGCCGACGCCACAGATCGCCGCACCCGCTCCGCGGGCGCCCCCCGCGCCGACGGTGGTGGGCACACCGGTGCAGCAACGCCCGCAACCCGGGGATACGACGCCCGCGGGCAGAAGGGAGGAGTGATGGTAAGAGGACGCAATCGGCTGCCGATCCTCACCTTCGTGGCTGTTCTGGTAATCCTGCACTTCCTGCTCCGGGTTGGCCTCGGCCTTGGCGAACTCGCGCCGGACCTGCTCGTAATGGCTCTTCTGCTCGCGGCGCGGGAGCTGCGAGCCGGCTCCGCGGCCGCGCTCGGCCTGGTGCTCGGGATCCTCGAAGGCTCGGTCATCCCGTTCGCACTGGGATCTCTTCCCGTGGTCTTCACGGTGCTGGGGTACCTCGGCTCGCGCACCCGCGAGCTCTTTGCAGGCGACAGCCTGGTCTTCCTCGCGCTCTACCTGTTCGTGGGGAAGTGGGCCGCCGACGTGCTTCTTCATGTCCTCACCGGCGCCGCGCTGCGCACGGGCGGGGTTTCGGCCCTGCTGTTCGTCTCCCCTCTGGCCGCGCTATATCTGGTCGCGGTCGGTCTCCTTGCGGTATCGATGTATCGGGCCGTCAGTTAGCCCATAAGGATGCACCATGCGTCGTGCGCGTGACCTCCCGATCGGTGACCCGATCCTCTTCAACCTCGTTCTTCTGCTTGCCGGCTTTGGCGTTGTGATGGTCTACAGCGCCGGGGTGCTGGATGTCCCGTCCACGATCGTCGCCGGGCTGTGGCGGATGCAGCTCCTCTGGTTCGTGCTCGCGCTCCTCGCCGTTCCGGTGGTGCTGCGCGTTCCCGTGATCTGGCTGGAGAGCGCGGCGCTGCCCGTCTATCTCTTCGCGCTCGTCCTGCTCGCGCTGACGCTGGTGATCGGGACCGGTGCGGGTACCGCGGAGAGCGTCTCCGGCTGGATCGCGATCGGGCCCGTTCGTGTTCAGCCGAGTGAGTTCGCGAAGATCGCAGTGATCCTGATGCTAGCGCGCGTGCTGGGCGAGTGGCGTGAGGCGCCCAAGACGCTCTGGGAATTGTGGAAGCCGATCGCCGTGGTGCTGGTGCCGATGGGCCTGGTCATGCTGCAGCCCGATCTGGGGACCGCGCTCGTCTTCTCGTCCATCCTGCTTGCTGCGCTGTTCTGGGCCGGCACGCCCGTTCGCATCCTGTTCCTCCTGGTCAGTCCGGCGCTCGGTCTGCTGCTTGCCTTCAGTACATGGATCTGGGGCGCGTGGATCATTCTGCTCTTCGGAGTGCTCTACTTCACCCGAACGCGGCTCTGGGAAGCTGCGACGGTGCTGCTGGCCAACGTCGCGGCCGGCACGATCGCGTACACGCTCTGGAGCAAGCTGGCTCCGTACCAGCGGAACCGCTTCCTGGTCTTCCTCGATCCGTCCGTCGACCCGCGCGGAGCGGGGTACAACCTGATCCAGTCGCAGGTGGCGATCGGGAGCGGCGGGCTGACAGGGAAAGGGTTTCTCGATGGAACCCAGAAGCGCCTGGCCTTCCTCCCGGAGCAGCATACCGACTTCATCTTCTCCGTCATCGGCGAGGAGTGGGGCTTTCTCGGCGTAGCGCTGGTTCTGATTGCTTTCGGGCTCATCTTCTGGCGTCTGGTGCGGATCGCGGAGCACTCACCCGATCCCTTCGCCAGCCTGATCCCGTTCGGCCTCTTCGGGAGCTGGTTCGCCCACGTGATGGTCAATACCGGGATGACGGTTGGGGTGATGCCGATCACCGGGATCCCGCTTCCGTTCCTCTCCTATGGAGGATCTTTCCTGCTGGTGAACCTGCTGGCAATGGCAATGGTGCAGCGGATCGCTGCCGAAGCGCGGCGATAGCCGCCCGTACCGAGACTTCCAACGACTATGGCCTGGTTCCGAAAGCCGAAAACTCCGCTGCAGGCGGCAGACAAGCGCGACATCCCCGCAGATGTATGGGACAAGTGCCCGTCGTGCAGTAAGATCCTGTACCGGCAGAAGCTGCAGGAGAACTGGAACGTCTGTCCGGAGTGCGCGTTCCATCTGCGTCTCCCCGCCCCGGACTACATCAAGCTGCTGCTCGACTCGGGGTCTTTCCTCGAGCGGAATGTGGATCTTCGTAGCGGAGATCCGCTCGGCTTCGTGGATCAGAAGCCGTATATCGACCGGCTCCGCGATGCCGAGCGGAAGACGGGCCGCGGAGACGCCGTCATCACCGGAGAGGGAAAGCTGGAGACGATCCCCGTCTCCTTAGCGGTGATGGACTTCGCCTTCATCGGCGGCTCGATGGGCTCGGTGGTGGGTGAGAAGATCGCGCGGATTGGTCTCCGCGCGCTTGATGCCCGCACCCCGCTCATCATCATCTCGGCGTCCGGCGGTGCACGGATGATGGAAGGGATCTTCTCGCTCATGCAGATGGCGAAGACGTCCGCCGTGCTCGCGCAGCTCCACGAGGCCGGGCTCCCCTACATCTCTGTACTGACCGATCCCACTACGGGAGGAGTTACCGCGTCGTATTCGATGCTCGGGGACGTGAACCTCGCCGAGCCGGGCTCGTTGATCGGGTTCGCCGGCCCGCGCGTAATTGAGCAGACGATCAAGCAGACGCTTCCCGAAGGTTTCCAGCGTGCCGAGTTCCTGCTGGAGCATGGAATGCTGGACCGCATCGTGGACCGGCGCGAGATGAAGGCCGGGATCGCACGGCTTCTCCGCCATATGCTGGGGCTCCCCGAGCCGGAGGTGGTCTCCGCGGAAATCGAAGCCGCCGCCGGGTGACCATCGAGGAGCTGGCGCCGTGGCTCTTCGGACGCACGGCCGGTGGAATCCGGTGGGGGCTGGAGCGGACTCGGGAGCTGCTCGCCGAGGTCGGGGATCCGCATACCCGGTTCCGCAGCATTCACATCGGCGGGACGAACGGGAAGGGCTCGGTCGCCGCACTCTGCGATTCGGCGCTCCGCGCCGTCGTGCCCGGCCTGCGGGTCGGCCTGTACACCTCGCCCCACCTGGTCTCTTTCTCCGAGCGGATCCGCATCGACGGTCGCCCTGTCGACGCGGATCCGCTTCTTGCAGCGGCCGAGAGACTCAGGCCAACCATCGAGCGTTTGGAGGCTACCTTCTTCGAAGCCACCACCGCAATCGCCTTCCTCTGCTTCGCCGAGGCCGGGGTGGAGATAGCCGTTGTGGAAGTCGGGCTGGGCGGGCGGCTGGATGCCACGAACGTCATCCTGCCCGAAGCGGTCGGCATCACCAACGTCGCGCTCGATCACACCGAGTACCTTGGGGATACGGTGACGGAGATCGCCGCCGAGAAAGCCGGGATCTTGAAGCCGGGGGTGCCCGCCGTAACCGCAGCATCGCACCCCGACGCGCTTCGTGTGATGCGCTCGCATGCGAAACGGGTCGGTGCGTCGCTCGCCGTGCTGGATGAGATCGCGCGGGTGGAGCAAGCCGAGAGTAGTCTTGACGGAACACGGCTCCGTTTCCGCTCCCGGCAGTGGGGCGAAGGGGTGCTGGAAGTACCGCTCGCAGGCGCGTTCCAGCAACGCAACGCGCTCCTCGCCGCGGAGCTGCTCGCCCTGCTGCCCCCGGACCTCCGCCCCACCTGGAGCGCGTTGCGAGCCGGATTTGCGGCGGTGCGCTGGCCCGGCCGCCTCACCGTGCATCGGGCGCATGGGGCGACCTTCGTCTTCGACGTGGCGCACAACGCCGCGGGAGTCGGCGCGCTCTGCGACTCCCTTGATTTCCTGGATCTGCCGCGGCCGCTCGTGCTGGTGGCCGGCATCCTCTCCGACAAGGACTGGGCCGCGATGCTCCCTCCCCTATGCGCGCGCGTCGACGCCTCGGTCTTCACGATCCCGCCCTCCTCTCCACCGGCTCGCCGCTGGGATCCCGGCGAGGCGGCCCGCGTGCTTGCCCCGCAACTGGCATCGACTCCGCGCGTCATCCCCGCGCTGTCCGCTGCTCTGCAGCGCGCCCTGACGCTTGCCCCATACGGAACCATACTGGTTACCGGCTCGATCCACACGGTGGGAGACGCGATGGCGGAGCTGAAGATTCCGGTCGTGTGATCCCGCGCCGCGGGATCGCTTCTGCTGCCCGCGGCGGCTCACCGCTGGTCCGATCCGTGCTAATCGGGGATTTCAGACCCTCTCATCTGCTCAACGTTGGAACGATATGGCACGCTTTCGAACACTCCCTCTCGGCGATCCGGTGTTGTTTGTGCTCGTCCTGGCACTCTCGGCTTTCGGGATCGCGATGGTCTACAGCGCCGGGATGCTGGACGTACCCTTTACGCTCGTTGCCGGGCTCTGGCGGCTGCAGCTGCTCTGGTTCGTTCTCGGCCTCCTCGCGATCCCGGTGATCATGCGGGTGCCGATCGCATGGCTGGAGCGCATGACGCCGCCGCTCTACGTGCTGGCTGTCGTGCTGCTCGCGCTGACACTCGTCGTCGGCACCGGCGTCGGAACGGCGGAAGGCGTGCCACGCTGGATCGTGATCGGGCCTATCCGAATCCATACCGCGGAATTCGCCAAGATCCCGGTCATCATGATGCTCGCGCGGGTACTCGCCCAGTGGCGAGAGCCGCCGCAGACGCTGTGGGCACTCTGGAAGCCAATCCTGATCGTGCTGATCCCCATGGTGTTCGTCCTGGGCCAGCCCGATCTCGGCACCATGATTGTTTTCTCGTTCATCTTGCTTGCCTCGCTCTTCTGGGCCGGGACCCCGATTCGCAGCCTGCTCCTCCTGATCAGCCCCGCGTTCGGGCTGTTCCTGGCGTTCAACACCTGGGTCTGGGGAGCGTACATCGTCCTGCTGGGAATTCTGCTGCTGCTCGTCCGTCCGAAGATGA
>JACDHR010000253.1 GCA_013820915.1 Gemmatimonadota bacterium | reverse complement strand
CCCGTGGCCGCCTCGGTCGAGACGGTCGCTACCACCTCTCCGCGCTCGGTGAACTTGATGGCGTTACCCGCCAGGTTAACGACGATCTGGCGCAGCCGGCCGGGGTCGCCGATCAGCCGATCGGGCATCTCGGCGGGAATGTGGTAGAGCAGCTCGAGATCCTTCTCCGCGGCGCGAACGGCGAGCGCCTGCATCGTGTCGCCGAGGGATTCGCGCAGCGAGAAGGGAATCGATTCCAGCTCCAGCTTCCCCGCCTCGATCTTGGAGAAGTCGAGGATGTCGTTCAGGAGCCGCAGGAGCGCCTCGCTCGATTGCTCAACCAGGGTGGCGTATTCGCGCTGCTGATCCGAGAGCTCGGTATTCAGCAGCAATTCCGTCATTCCGATCACGCCATTCATCGGAGTGCGGATCTCGTGGCTCATGTTAGCCAGGAAATCGCTCTTAGCGTGTGTGGCATCCTCCAGCAGGCGGTTCTTCTCCTGGAGCTGTCTCTCGGCCTCCTTGCGTTCGGAGATGTCGTGAACGAATGCGGAGAAGATCCACCCGTCGGCGCGCTCGATGGGGGTGATCGTCATTTCCACGGGAAACTCGCGACCGTCCAGGTGCAGTCCCGAGATCTCGATCCGGTGGTTCAGGAACGGGCCTTCTCCGGTGCGGAGGAAGTGTTCGAGACCCTGGGCGTGTGCCTCACGGAACTGCTGAGGGATGATCGTGTCGGCCACGATCCGGCCGATGGCCGCCGACCGGGTCCAGCCGAAGGTCGCCTCGGCCTGGCGATTCCAGTCGGTGATCACCCCCGCCGCGTCCATGGCGATGAAGGCGTCGTGCGCGGTATCGATGATCAGCCGCGTCCGCGCCTCGCTCTCCCGAACGGCTTTCACCGCCTGCCTCCGTTCCTGATCGGTGCGGCGGATCACCGCCGCGTACCACCAGATCAGCAAGTTGAAGAGTATGATGGTGGCGAGCGCGAAGATCGATAGACCGAACTCGGGTTCGTAGAGCCCCGCCCTCTGACCCCGAAGGTGCAGCATCCCGAGGAAAAGTGGGATGACCAGGGCGGCCGGGAGGAGGCGGCGGACCAGCGCCCCTCCAGCCGTTGGGCTGAGGGCGATGGCCACCGGCTCGCGCTCCGGGCGGGCGGCGAGGATTCCGATGCAGAGCGAGAGGAATACGAGCGCCGTATTCAGGGCCATCGGGATGTAGCTAGCGACGCCGTAGAGGGCGCGGACGCCGAAGAGATATCCTGTGAGCGAGAAGAGGGTGAGGCCAAGCGCCACCAGGATCAGGAGCTGCGAAGGCCAGAAGCGGCGGATACGGGTCTGAAGGAGGGAGAGAGCGAGGCCCACCAGGAGGAACGTGGACGCCGTGTTGGGGGCCATGACGTTCGTGCCGAGTCGCGAGCGGAAGAGCAGTCGGTCCACTCCCGGATCGAGGCCCAGCGCAAAGCGGGGAAGCACGAGGAGTGCGAGCCCCACGACCGCCAGCCCCAGCCCCATTCCAACCCTGCGTCTACCTTCGGGTACCTGCTCGCCACGGAGCAGCCATAGCGACGCGCCCGCCAGGACGAACGCGACCGCCGTCAGCGGGTTCATCGCGATGCGGCCAGGGTGCAGCAGGCTCTTCAGCACCTCGATATCGAGCCACCAGCCGAGGAGCACCGCGAGCCCGCCCGCCACCGCCACCACTGCCGCGCCGCTCGCGACGGGTTCCATCCGCCGAATAAACCGCGGATTGGCGTCGTCCACGATCGGGCCCGGCTGCGCGGGTTTCACGGGAAGAGCCCCCGCTTCAACTTCGCCTGCGCGACGCGATCGATCCCTTCGATCAGGGCCGCGGTCCGCATGTCGAGGTTGTCGCGTTCCGCGCGCGCGAGGGTGCGTTGGAAGGCCTCGGAAAGGATGGCGCGGAGGCGGTCATTGATCTCATCGAGCGTCCACATGAGGTTCTGCAGTCCCTGCACCCACTCGAAGTAGGAAACCGTCACACCGCCGGCGTTCGCGAGGATGTCCGGCAGGATGAGGATTCCCTTCTCTGCGAGGATCTCGTCGGCCTCGAGCGTGGTCGGGCCGTTGGCCCCCTCTGCGAGGATACGACAGTCGACCCGGGCTGCATTCTCGGCCGTGATCTGGTTCTGGAGTGCACATGGAGCCAGGATGTCGCATCGGAGCTCGAGCAGCTCCTCGTTGGTGATCGCGTCTCCGTCAGGATAACCTTCGAGGAATCGGTTCTGGGCGAGATGGGCGTGAAGCGAGTCCACGGAGAGTCCGTCAGAATTGTAGATCCCGGTGGAGGCGTCGCTCACCGCGATGAGCTTCACGCCGTCCTCCGTGAGGAAGCGCGCGGCGTTGCTTCCCACGTTGCCGAAGCCCTGCACCACCGCGGTAGAGCCGGGTAGGCCCAGGCCGATGTGCCGGGCGGCCTCCTCGACCATGTAGACCAGCCCCCGCCCCGTAGCTTCTTTCCGGCCGAGGGAGCCGCCGAGGACCACCGGTTTGCCGGTGACCACCGTCGGAACGCCATAGCCGACCTGTTGAGAGTACGTATCCATCAGCCACGCCATCACCTGCTCATCCGTCCCCATATCCGGCGCCGGGATGTCCTTGTCCGGCCCGATCATCGTGAAGATCTCGGAGGTGAACCGCCGCGTGAGCCGCTGCAGCTCCTGGCGCGAAAGCCAGGTCGGATCGATCCGGACGCCTCCCTTGGCGCCGCCGTAGGGCAGATGCATCAGGGAGCACTTCCAGGTCATCCACATCGCGAGCGCCGAGACTTCGCCGAGGTCAACCTCGGGGTGGTAGCGGATGCCGCCCTTGGTGGGGCCCATGCTGAGAACGTGTTGCACCCGATAGCCGAAGACCGTCTCCACATGCTCGTATCCGTCGCGGCGGAACGGGAAGGAAACCACCATCGAGCGCTGCGGGAAGAGCAGCCGCTGGCGGAGGTTGTCGTCCAATCCCATGATCTGCGCCGCCTTCAGAAACTGCTGCTGTGCGAGGCGGAACATGGGAGAAGCCCATTCTCCGCTGCGCGCCTGGGCGCGCTGGAGGGCGTAGCGAATCGAACGGGTGAGCACCGCTCCGCTGACCTGTCCCTTCACCAGGTAATCCTGAGCGCCGCCCTCGACTGCCTTCGTCGCGATCCGCAGATCGTCGAGCCCGGTCAGCACGACTACGGGCGTGTCCGGTGCCTCGGCACGGAAGCGAAGGAACGTCTCGAGCCCCTGCCCGTCGGGAAGGATCAGATCAAGGAGCACCAGATCGATTCCTCCCCGCCCCACGCGCTCCAATCCGGTCCGAAGGCGATCCAGCGTCTCGAGCTCGATCCCCGGCCCGCTGGCTTCCGCGAGGAGGCTCTGGATCAGCCGGGCCTGGACGGGGTTGTCCTCGATGAGCAGGACTTTGACGTGGTTCTGTTCCATGGATCATCCTCGCAGGTGGAACGATTCAGCCTCCGCGCATGTGCGCGCCATTCATCCGCTCCCCTCCTCCTGCCGCACCCCTTCCAGCACCGACCGGAAGGTTTCGCGATTGCGTTCGCTCAGCGAGGAGAGGGCCTCATGCGCCTCGAGAATCCGCTTCCTGGCCATTTCGGTGCTGGTCGGCGGCGCGGCCAGCGGAGACATGCGCGGCAGGAGCACACTCTCCGGCTGTATGTTCGCGATGACCTTCTCCATACAGAGCTCCGCGAAGAGCTCCTGCACCTCAGGCCGGACATTCTGCAGCCCTACCTTACCACTGCCCACCAGCTCGTGGATCGTACCAAGGCAGGTGCTGTCGAGCGACTCGCAGTGGGAGAGGTCGAGCAGCAGGCGCTTACCGCTCTGCAGAACCTGGACCGCCGCCTGATGAAACGCGGCGCAGGGTCCCCAGGTCGCCCTGCCATGCAGCGCGAGGATGCCGCTGTCCGCTGTTTCTCCCTGGCAGACGACTCCCGCACGTGAGGGCGAAGCCCTTGATGTCACTGGTCGGGTGTCCGTCGTTCCATTATCGAATGAGGAGGGGCTGGAGTGGACATCCAGGAGCAGGAGCGTGACGTCGTCCTGATCCTCCTCCCGCGCGGCGGTCTGCGCATCGCTCAGCAGCTTCCTCAGCGTCGCCGCTCCATTACCCTGAGCGGGGCGCAGCAGCCCGGCAAAATGATCTTCCGGCGAGAGAGCGCCGGACTGAACGAGGCCGTCGGTATAGAGAAACAGGCGGTCCCCCGGGTTCAGCTCCAGCCGCTGCTCCCCGAAGTGCGCGGCCGCGGAGAGACCGAGCGCGGGCCCGGTTCGGCGGATCAGGCGAACCTCTCCGGCCGCGGGGATGTGGAGCACCGGGGGGTGACCGGCGGAGGCGAGCCGCAGGCTCCCGGTCTCCGTATCGAGGAGAGCGTATACCGCGGTGAGAAAGAGTCCGCGCGCGGCGACTGCCTCCTGCAGCTCACGGTTTACGGCCTCCAGAACGGCCGCCGGACCGAGAGGCTCGCCGCTGTTCTCGTCCCGGACCACGAGGTGGAGCTTGAAGAGCACGGAGAGCATGGCTGCGGTGACACCGTGCCCCGTCGCATCGGCCATGTAGAGCGCCACGTGCCGCTCGTCGAGCCGAGCGACGTCGTAGAGATCGCCGCCTACATGATGCCCCGGGCGGTAGAGAGCATGCACGCAGTAGCCATCGATCGGCGGGGGAGCGGACGGGAGCAGGGCGCGCTGAATCACCTCGGCGCCCTCCAGATCACGTTGCAGGAGGGCCGATTTCTCCTCGAGCTCCCGGAGCTTCGCGGCGAGCTGCTCGTTGCTCTCGCGCAGGTCGGCGTGCAGACGCTCCCGCTCCAGGAGAAGCGTGCGGCGCTCCAGCGCGTTCCGCACAGCGACCTCGAGCTCCGCGACCCGTGGGGGCTTCGAGAGGAAGTCGAAGGCGCCGAGGCGGATCGCCTCCACGGCCGAGTCGAAGGTGTCGAGACCCGAAAGGATGATCCAGATCGTGTTCGGATCGTGCTCCCGTCCCCAACGCAGCAGCTCCAGCCCGTCGAGGCGGGGCATGAGGATGTCCGTCAGGACGAGATCGACGTCCGATCGCTCCAGGAGGAGGGCCTGTGCCGCCAGCCCGTCCTCGGCTTCCAGGACCGACCGGCAGCCCAGCTCGTCGAGCGCCCGGTGCAGAAGGCGGCGGGTCACCGGGTCGTCGTCGACGACGAGCGCGAGGGGAGCCATCGGGAGGGATGTCATTCAACCCCTTCGGATCAGGCGGATGAGGTGCGCGTCAGCGGAATCTATATCCCTGGCGATGGGTTGGCGAGGCTCGGAGGAAATCCTCTACCTGGCGGAGGAGTGACGATTCAAGCCGATCGGATGTGTCGTCGACGAGCGCGGAGCGCCGCGCTCGTGGCACTCGTTGGCGCGTGCACCGGAGACAGGGAGGTGCTGCTCCCCCAGGCCGAGGAGGCGTCATCCGTCTACGGGCACCCCGCCCAGATCAGCGGCAACGTCCTGGAGGTCTCGGTCGAGGTGCCGCAGGACCGGCTCCAGGCGTCCACCGGCACCGCTACCGCGGCATGCTGGCTCCCCATGCCGCCCTGCGCCAACGCGTCACGGCTCTTACCCGCGACGCGGCGAACATCCACGGCACCCGGCTTCCACCGACCCGAAGCCCCCGACACCCGCGCAGAGCGCCGCCTGCTCCCGCTGGGCGTGCCTGATCGCTCGGATCTACGAGGCCCTGCCGCTCAGCTGCCCCGACTGCGGCGCCAAGATGCGGATCCTCGCCTTCCTCACCGATCCCTTCACCATGGCCGGTATCCTCCGCCATCTCGGACTTCCCGCCCTCCCCACCTCCCCACCTCCCCACCACCCCACCACCGCTCACCCCCGCCCGCTCCCCGCCCGCCGAGCCCGCATACGACGCCGATCCTCTCCTCGACCTCGACCAGACGCCCGCCTTCGATCCCACCGAGCCGGAAGCAATCCCGGACTTCGACTTCGATCAGACCCTCGGCGCCTGAGGGCGTAGCTCCGCCC
>JACDHR010000038.1 GCA_013820915.1 Gemmatimonadota bacterium | reverse complement strand
GTAGACGAACCCCGGCTCACCCGCGGGCGAGTTCGGGTTGAAAGTCGACACACTGCCGCCGAAGAAGTTGCTCGGCCGAATCGCAACCTGGAACGACCCATTCGTGACGGTCGTCGTTTCCACCACCTGACCCTGCGCGTTCTTCGCTTCCAGCGTACCACTGAAAGAGCCGCGCATCATCGTTGCCGTGATTTCCGCGACGTTCACCACAGCTGACGTTGCGAAGTAGACGCTCTCGGGCTGCTCACTGCCGGTCAGGGACAGGGGAGTGCTGGGGGAGAACTGCAGCCTCGCACACTGCTGGACCGCGCGGTCGCAGCTCTGCCCCACGGTGAACTGCCCGGTCGCTGCGTGCGAGAGATAGAACCCGAGGCCGTTTCCGCGGTTATTGCCGGTAGCCTGATAGCCGAACACCAGGATCGCGTCCTCGCTCACACCTGTGAGCGTCACACCCGTGGCCATGGTGCCGTACTGAAGGTTTCGATTGCTGTCGACGCGGGGTTCGCCCTGCGCTTCGAACGAGCCTGTGTGGGTGGTGCCATTAAAAGTGAAACGAATGTGTTCGTCCTCGACGATCGGATCGACGGGACTGTCGCCACGCGCGCAGCCCGCCAGCAGGGCGGGCGCGAGCGCAAGCAGGGCCAGACGGCGCAGATTCTTCATAGATTCTCCTGAGTGGGTGGAATGCGCCGGACATGGCTGTACCCGCGCGTGGAGGCGGAGCCGGCGGCGCTCAGATTCAGATGTGTGGTACCCGCTTCGCATGATCGGTGCCCGAGAGCAACCTCCGCTATCGTCCACCCGGAACCGTCCCCATGTCGTCGAAGAGCCAGGGAAGGTCGGTGTTCGCTTCGGGTACCGGCGGCGGGGTTGCGACGGCTGCACGGAATACAACCAGGGCGAGGGAGATCGCGCCGACCACGGCGCAGATCTCCAGGGCGATTCGGTCGGGGGCGGGGATCGAAAACAGCGGCATGACGGCCTCACGGGGAAGGGGCAGCGGATGTAGCACGAAGGGGGCGTGCCTGTGAACAAGAATCGGCATCAGCGGTCCCGAACTGGAGCGTGGCTACGACACCTGCGGCGAGGATGCAGCGCAAATCACGGTGGAAGCGGGATCACCCGGCGATCCTCCATAACATCATTTCAGAGGCTTAACCATTGGCGAACCCGTGCCGATACTCCAAGATAGGGAGTTCGGCGCGATCCTCTGACGCTGCTCCCCCGCCTCCATCCCGCAGAGCAACGGATGATCGAGCCACCGTGGATAGCGCAAAACCTTCTCCCGGCGAAGACGTCCTCCGCTGATGAGCAGTGGGACGATTCGTTGGATCTGCTCGCGCGGGCCGTGGCGGACGATCTCGATCGTAGCGGGTTGCTCGCCGATGGAGCGGCCGACGCGGTCCGCTACCACTTCCGCGGTTACGCACGCCGCCTGCTCCTCCCGGTGCTGGAAGATAGGCGAGGAGAGCTACGGGCGAGCGGGGAGGCGTTGTATGGCCTGGAGCAGGAGAACCGGCGCCTGCAGGCGGCTCATGAGGGGGTGCGGGAGGCTCGCGGGCACGAGGTGCGGAGTGCGGCTCTGGCGGCGAGCCTGATCACGGCCCTGATCCTTGCGGCCGGGGCGCTGCTGCTCGGCTGATCCGGGCGACTGCCTCACCGGCGGCGCTCCTGCCGTGATGCGGGGAGAATCCACCACCCCGCGACGCTGGCCAGTGAGCCGCGCGGGTCCATCTCCACGCCCTGCATCCGCCGGGACACGGCCACGAGCGGCTTGCCGTAGTAGATCACGGTGTAGGGCACCTCACGCGCCATCAACCGCTGGTACTGGTGCCAGAGCGGGCGCGCGTGCTCGCGATCCATCGTAACGGCGAGCGTATCCAGCAGCCGGTCCGCCTCCGGGTTGGTGTACCCGACGAAGCCCCGCGGCTCGTTCCGGCTGCGCGAGTGAAGCAGCGGGGAGTCGTCCTTCCCGAAGCCTTCCACCCAGTTCAGCACCACCGCATCGAAGTCGCGCTCGCGCTCGCCGCGCGCGCCCGGCTGCCCCTGGATCTGCTGAAGCAGGGTGGCGCTCTCCACCAGCTGCGGGCGCACGACGATCCCGAGCGCGCCGAGCTGCGCCTGCGCGATCTCGGCGATCTCGCGCCAGGAGTCGTTCCCCAGCCGCGTCTTCATCGTGAAGCGAAACTCGCGGCCCGCCTCGTCCTGCAGTACGCCGTTTCCGTCCCGGTCGCTCCAACCCGCCTCGGCCAGCAGCCGCCGCGCTTCGGCCGGGTCGTAGGGGAGGAGAGTCTCCGGATCGTCGCCCGCGTACGCCCAGTGCGCGGGAGTCACCGGGGTACGCCCCACCTCGGGGATCCCGTACAGGACGCCCTGCACGATGGCTTCGCGGTTGAGGGCCAGCGAGAGCGCCCGCCGCACGCGCGCATCGCGGAACAGCGGGAGCCGCGTGTTCCAGGCGATAAACGTCCACTGCGGGATGGAGAAGCTCAGCAGCCGGACATCCGGTGCGGCGCGCACCCGGTCCAGATGCTCCGGGCGCACCCCGGCCACGTCGAGGCGGCCGGTCAGCACCTCCGTGAGCAGCGTCGTGTAGTCGGGGATCTCGCGGTACACGAGCCGGTCCAGATACGGGCGTCCACCCAGCGCTTCCGGGTGGTTCGGGTTGGCTTCAAACACCCACTCCTGGTTGGGTGTATGACGTACGAAGCGGAACGGACCGTTCCCTACCGGTTCACGAACCCCGAACGGGTGCTGCCGCAGCTGCTCGGGGGGTACATTGCCGAGGATGTGGCGGGGCACCGCGGGCGTGGTGTACCATACCTCCAGGAACTCCGCATGGGGGCGCAGCCAGAAGCGGATGGTGTAGGGGTCCAGCAGCTCGGCGTGCGGACGGTAGCGCGCGAGCTTCGCCATGCCGGGAAAGGCAACGCGAGGGTCCAGCATCCGCTCGAAGGTGAAGAGAACGTCGTCTGCGGTGGTCGGCTCCCCATCGTGCCAGAAGACGTCGCGCCGCAGGCGGAAGGTGAGCTCCAGCGTGTCCGGCGCCACGCGCACCGTATCCCAGCTTTCGGCGAGCGACGGGGTCGGTTCCAGCCGCTCGTTATAGCTCACGAGCGGAGTAAAGAGCACCGAGCGCTGAACGACCTGTGTTCCGTAGTCGCTCACTGCCAGCGGGTTCATCGTCTCCAGCCCGGTGACCATCGGGAGCACGGCGGTGCCGCCGTAGCGCTCCTCTTCCGGCACCGATGCGGGGTCGTCCGCGACGCGCGCCGGAGGATCTCCTCCCGAACAGCCCGCTGCAAGCAGCAGCGCGAGGGTGAACGCGAGCCTCGGCACGGTGTGGATAGCGGGCAAGACGGGCATGGGCTCCTGATGCGAAGGTGCGGTTCCGGCTCTGAGAAAGATGCGGCGGAAGGCGCCCGAAGCCAAGCCCGCGCCTCTACAAGAGCGTTCCGGTGAAACTCCGGCTGCCGGACTCTCGTAGGGAGAGCAGCGGTGCAACGGACACCACCCGGTTCCTACACCGATTGCAACCAATCGCCGACTCGCGGCATCTGAACGAGAGCACCGTGTGCTCCACAGATCCCGTCCGGTGCGACCCTCTAACCATGTTTCTACAATGAAGATAACCTACCGAGCCCCCTCCGCGGCCGGTGCGATCGCCGGACGTACGTTCGCGCTGTGGAGATACCTCGACCGGCTGGCCGACGGGTGGGAGTACGCGCGCGATACGGAAATCGCCGTAGTGGAGGAGATGCTGGCGGAGCTGGAGCGCGAGGCGCTCCGCCCCGATACGGCGCTCCTGCCTTCCGGCACCGCGGATTTCCTCACCACCGTCCGCCACGCGGTGGCTCGTGCCCGGATCACCTCCGGCGACACCCGCATGCGACACCTGGAGGCAGCGGAGCGTTCCCTGCAAACACTGCGCGGCCTGCTCCCGGCGCACATCTGATCCGTTCCTGCCGCATCCGTCCGGCGCTTCCACTCGCGCTGGCGAGCCTGCTCCGGTCTTCCACGCTTATGAGCCACCCCGGTCGAGTGGCTGTCAGGAAAGACGCGGCTCGCGCGTTCCTACTCTACAGACCTCCCGCGGCCGGTACGGGGCCGTGTAACTGTCGATGAGGCGGGGGCCGGCGAGCGCGAGGTATTGATCCCCCGAGCGGCGCGCCGAAGTCGCCTTTTCCGGTCCGCTCCTGATCGATCTTTCTTCCAGCGAGACTCACGTGTCGTTCTCCACTCTATTGCTGCTCGTCTTCCTCCCCTCGGCAACCATCCAGGGCGTCGTTCGGACGGAAGGCTCCCAGGTGCCGATTCCCTCGGCCGTCGTCCACCTGTCCGAGCTTCGCCGGAGCGTGACTGCCGACGAGCGCGGGATCTTCATCATCCCCAACGTCCCGGCGGGTAGCTGGAGCCTGCGGGTCACGGCGCTCGGCCATGAAGCTCTGGAGCTGGGGGTGGACGTTCCGGCTTCCGGTGCGGTTCGTCTGGAGCTGGAGCTCGCCGCGCGGCCGATCCAGGTAGCGCCGCTGGAGGTCCGGGCCACGCGAAGGGGCACGGTGGAAGCTTCCGATGCGGCGGGGCCGGGCGCCATCCGCCTGAGCGGCGACGCGCTGCGGGCGGTGCCTACGGCGGGCGAGCCGGACATCCTGCGCGCCGTCCAGACGCTGCCGAGCGTTGCCGCGGCTTCCGACTTCAGCAGCGCGATGTACGTGCGCGGCGGCTCCCCGGACCAGAACCTGATCTCGCTGGATGGCATTCCGCTCTTCAACCCGTACCACCTGGGCGGACTCTTCGGCGCGGTGGATCCGGATGTGGTGCAGTCCGTCGGCGTGCTCGCTGGCGCCTTCGCGGCGAATACCGGAGACCGGCTGTCCAGCGCCATCGATATCCGCACACGAGAGGGCGGGCGGGACCGGACGCGGGGCTTTGGCGCGGTGGGGTTGGTCTCCTCCCGCGCGGGGCTCGACGGGCCGCTCCCGGGGGGGCGGGGCAGCTACCTGGCGTCCGTGCGGCGGACCTACCTGGATGTCTTCACCCGTGGCGCGGAGGCGGCCGGAATCATCCCCCAGGCCATTCCCTACAGCTTCACCGATGCGCAGTTTAAAGCCGTGCACGACGTCGGTCCGTTGGGCCGGCTCTCGGCGACGGCGTACGTCAACGACGAGTCGCTGGTAGTTCGCCCCCGTGCGGAAAGGAACAGCCACACGAACCTGGACTTCGACTGGGGCTCGCGCGCCGCGGGGCTCCGCTACTGGCAGCCGTGGGGCTCAGCGCTGACGGTGGAGGCGGAGGCCGCGTGGAGCGAATTCAGCGGGCAGTTTGACGCCGCGGAGCACCGGTGGGACAACCAGCGGCAGCGCCGCGGAACCGAGATGGTTCCCCTGCTCGGCGCCGGGACCGCTACCCGCAACGCGCTGCTCGGTGCCGGGGTGACCGCGTACCGCGAGCGGCACCAGGTCCGCGCGGGGGTGCAGGCGGACTGGTACCGCTTCCACTACGGCGTCGAGCATAACGAGGACCTCGAGGATTTCCTCCCCCGCTTCGATCTCACGACCAGACCCCGCACGCTCTCGGCCTACGTGGAGGACCAGTGGACGCCGAACGATGCCTTCAGCGTGCGCGCGGGGGTGCGGGTGCTGGAGGCGGGCGCACGCGGCACCGCGTGGATGCCGCGGCTCGGGCTGCGCTACGCGCCGCTCCCCGGCTGGGCCTTCTCGCTGGGCGCCGGGCGCTCCGCGCAGGTGATGCACTCCCTGCATGACCAGGAGGCGATCGCCGCGAGCGTGATCGCCTACGATCAGATGGCTGCAGTGCCACCGGAGATCGGCCTGACGCGGGCCGACGACGTGGTGCTCGGGGCAGAGTGGACCGGAGCGAATCTCGGCTTGCGCGTGGAGGCGTACGAGAAGCGGATCCACCGGCTCCCGGTCTCGCCGCTCCCGGAGGACCTGTTTCAATCGCTGGTGGTGCTCCCCGACGATTTCCGTGAGGGGAGCGGCGCCGCGCGCGGTCTGGAAGTGTTCGCCCGCTACACGCGCGGCGGGGCGGGGCTGTCGGCCGCGTACGCACTGGCGAAGGCCGAACGGGAGATCGATGGGGTGCGCTTCACCCCCCGCTTCGAGCGTCGCCACTCGCTGGATCTGAACGGGCACGCCCCCTGGGGAAGCCGCGGCCAGTTCACGGCTCGCTTCGTCGTGGCCTCGGGCCAGCCGTACACCCCGCTGGCGGGAACGACACAGCGCTTCCGCTACGATCCCGCGAGCGGCAGCTTCGCCGACGATTTCGGGGGCCACACGACAGTGCTCGGGCCCCACAACTCCGCCCGTCTGCCCGGTTACCTGCGGCTCGATGTGGGCGCAAGGCGCAGCTTCGAACGCCGCTGGTTCGGCCAACCCGGCACGCTCACCCCGTATCTGAGCGTGCTCAATGTGCTGAACACACCGAACGTGCTCTTCGCCCATCCTGAGGGTGGCTACGGCGGGCAGACGCGGCTCACGTATGCTCCGCAGTTCCCGATCTTCCCAACGCTGGGGGTAGAATGGAAGTTTTAATCCGGTACTCGGCAGTGGCGCTCCTGCTCGCGGGAAGTGCGTGTGATTTCGTCCGGCCCCCGACCGTCGTAGATATTCCACGGGACCAGCTGCTGGTCCACTCCGTGCTCTCGGCCGGCACGGATACGGTGAGGGTCCTGCTGACGCGCCCCGCCTCCGCTCAATCCTTCGACCGCGCTCCAGCTCCAATCCCCGTCTCCGGTGCCCGGGTGCGGATCGCGGGCGGCGGCGCAGAGGTGCTGCTCCGGGAGGCAGCCGAGGGCTTCGCCGCCTGCCTGACCCCGCGTTACAACGGAGATCCGTCGCCTCCGCCCACCGTGGCGGGCCTCGGGTGCTACACGGCGATCCTCCCCGGCGGAGTGCAAGCCGATGCCCGGTACACGCTGGAGGTGGACACCCCCGGCGGGGAGCGCGCGCGCGGCGAGACGACGGTGCCCGCCACGCCGGGATGGATCTACCCGCGGGAGGCGGAGCGTATCTCCATGCGGTGGAATCTGCAAATGGGCTACCCCGTTGCGGAAGCTGAATCCGTGGTGCTCCGCTGGCGCAGCTCCGCGGCCGCAGTGGAGATCCCGATCAGCGTATCGTACGAGGTGTACGCCGGCCGCCAAGCTGCAGACGCCCACTCCTGCGCTCTGTACCTGACCAACCCGGATGGAAGCTTCGTGGCGTATGGCACCGGATTGGTGCAGGGCGATTCCATCCGCGTCCGCGCGCACCTTACCAACTGCACCAGGCGCGGCGACCCGCCGGGCAGTACCCCACTTCGCCCCGATAGCGCTGCATTTTCTCTGCTGCTCGCCGCCTACGACTCGGCGTACATGGTGCATGCGGATCGACGGGACGGGCGAGGGCTCCGCGAAGACCGCGCTTCCCCCGGCCTGACGGGTGCCTACGGGGTGTTTGGGAGCGTCGCGACGGCCGGGCGGCGGGTAATGTTCGTAATCGAAGGCTCCTGAGCCCGGGTAGCCGATCGCCAACGCTGAATCCCACGCGGCGCGCACGCGCACGTCATCCAGCCGGGGATTCGAAGAAGCTCGTGGAGAGTGTGGCAACTGACTAATCTCAAAGTTATTCGGTTGTGGGGAGGGGGCCGTGGGATAGGCCGGCGTGCGCGACCGGTTCAGCGGTGTGTGGTACGTGAGGCCGAAAGCTGGGCGGCAACTGCGGCAGAGAAGACGCTGGCGTCCTCCTTGGTAGCCATCACGCAGTAACGTGCACTGCGACTGCCGCCAACTCCGGAGGTTCCGCAAGTGTGATCCCACTCTCGGAACCCCGTGCATATGCGCAATCTCCAAACCACGTTGTGATGAGCTATCCCCGCATTGAGCGCTCCTCCCCCGAGCCCTTCCGCCGCTGACGGACGGTTGCGCCGACTACCAGCGCGGCACTGATCAGCACCAGGTTCTTGACGATATACTGACCCTCCAGCGTCAGCCCGAAGGGAAAAACGGTGAAGACCCGCTCCGGGAGAAGGAAGACGGGGCTCAGAGTGCCTGGCATCTGCAGGAACAGGAGCAGGATGGTGAGACGGAGCCACCGCCCGGTGAGGAAGCCGAGACCGATCGCCATCTCCCACACCGCGAGCAGTGGCAGGAAGGTGCTCATCGGGAGGAGCGTGACCGTTGCTCGCACCAGGTCCTCGGCGGGGCTGAGGCCGGGAAACAGCTTCATTGCTCCGAACCAGAGAAATACGATTCCTACGGAGATGCGGAGCAGTGTAACGCCGTGCCTCGCCATGGTTCGCGTGATGCGCAGATCGGCGCGCTCAAATCGGGTTCGTAGTGACAGGGTGTTCATCTTCGCTTCCGGATTCCACCGGCGGACCATCCGTCCGGTACCCAAAAGCTAGTGGTATCGGATGCTGGCGCTGAGGGGCAATCCACCCTGTTCTGTAAGGAAATTCCCGAATCGATCAGCCGCGGTAGCAGCCTCATGGCGGGGGAGGGGCAATAAAAAAGGCGGGCTTGCGCCCGCCTCGTTCTGCTGATCAGTCGGATTCTTTACGCCGCTCCAACCAGCGAATCCGCCCCGTCTTCCTCGGGTGTCTCGTCCTCGAGGGTGAGGGCGGTGTTGCCACGCCCATGGGGGATCGCCGGCTGGCAGAAGCGTGCTCCGATCGCTTTCAGCTCGTCGAGCTGCTCGGGCGCGAGTGCCGGGTAGCGCTCACCAAGATAGTCGACCGTCTCCTTCATCCACTCCGCCCGCTGCTCCTCGTTCGCCTGCAGCACATCGCAGCGGTGGATGTGGGCGAACAGCTCATCACGTGCTTTGTCGAAATCAGTGGTTCGATGCAAAACGACTCCTTTTTTCTCGATAATAATCGGGCGACATCGTCGCCGCCGCGGCGTACACCGGGCTTTCCGATGCACGGGCTTTCCTAAACAGCAATATCTGTACACGCATGCGCAGAATCGGGTCCCTTCCGGCCGATATCGGGTTGCCACACGGCGTGAAATTCAGGGTCCGTCCGCTGTCTCGACCTCAACCTCCGCGGAGCCGTCGTGCCGATACAGGACCCGAACCCGCCACGGCTGGCAGCAGACCTGGCAGTCTTCCACGTACTCCTGGCGCGTGCCGCTCCCCGGATCCAGCAGGATCGGGTTCGGCTCCGCGCAGTAGGGGCAGATCACAACTGCATCCATATCCGCGGTGCCGTCGCCGAGAGGAAAATCGTGGTCGAGTTGGTCGTCGTGGAAATGCATATCCGGTTCGTTGGCTCGCTGCGGGGTCCGGCCCCGCTGTTGCAGGTGCGAATGTGGGGTACTATCCAACTCTTCCATGCGGGGTACGGGATGACGGACGCAGATACGGCAGATGCCGTGCCTTCTTCGCAGCGCACTTCATGGATGATCGCGGTCTCCGGATCGACAGGGCTGATCGGCTCAGCGCTGGTGGACTCGCTGCGGCGCGACGGCCACCAAATCCGACGTATGGTCCGCTCGCGACCGAGCCCGGGAAGCGAGCATATCCTGTGGGACCCGGAATCCGGAACGCTGGATCCCGGGGCGCTGGTGGGCGTGGACGCGGTGGTTCACCTCGCGGGCGAGAACGTAGGCGAGCGATGGACGGCGGAGAAGAAGGCCCGGATCCGCGACAGCCGCGTCCGGGGCACCCGCCTGCTCGCCGAGGCGATCGCAGCGCTGGACGAGCCACCGCGCGTTCTGGTCTGCGCATCCGCCGTCGGGATCTACGGCGACCGGGGCGACGAGATGCTCGACGAAGACAGCCGGGCCGGGCTGGACTTCCTCGCGCGCGTAGGGCAGGAGTGGGAGGCTGCCAGCGAGCCCGCGGCGGAGTGCGGAGCGCGGGTAGTGAAGCTGCGTTTCGGTGTGGTGCTGAGCCCGCGCGGAGGAGCGCTCGAAAAGATGCTCCTCCCCTTCCGGATAGGTGTGGGCGGGAAGGTCGGCAGCGGCCAACAGTGGATGAGCTGGATCTCGCTGACCGATGCAGTGGCCGCCATTCGCTTCGCGCTCGAAACCGCCACGCTCGAGGGCCCCGTCAACACTGTCGCACCGCATCCCGTGACGAACGCGGAGTTCACCGGTGCGCTCGGCGACGTGCTCGGCCGGCCGACCGTGATGACCGTCCCCGCCTTCGCGCTACGCCTCGCGTATGGCGAGATGGCGGACGCCACGCTGCTGGCCAGCCAGCGCGCCCGGCCCCGGAAGCTTCAGGAAGCGGGGTTCCGATTCCAGCACCCGGAGCTGCGGGACGCGCTGCGGGCAGAACTCGCGGACGGCTGACCCGGCTTGCCGCGAAGAGGGTCCTATGGAAAGTACCGCCGGGCAGAAGCCCGGCGGCGTTTCGGCTCCGCTGCGGGTGCGTCACTCGGCGTAGAACTGCCGGGCCGTGTACTGCGGCCCCCAGCCGTGCCGCACTCCCAGGCCCAGGGCGATCTTTGCTGAGCAGGCGCCGAAGTGTCTACGCACTCCCTGGCGTACAGGCTCCAGAGCCGCCCAGCGATCTCCCTTCTTCGCCAGATGATGGCCCACGGTCTCTCCCGTGCAGTGGTCGATGGCGCCGAAGAACCGTCAGGCCACTGAGCGCGTAGCGCGAAGAACCGTCAGGCCACTGAGCGCGTAGCGCGAAGAAGACGCGAGCCCCCGGGGCGTGATAGTGTTCGCGTACGGTGGACTGCGTGGCCGCGCTGCATTCGCCCCGCGGTCGCGGGGGCGCCGACGGTGGGCGTCGATGCTGCCCCGGCGGAGCCGCCCAGCCCGCCGACCGTGGGCGTGCGCTGAAGCGGCGGGTTATACGGCACCTTCTGGCTCCTCGCTCGGCGGCGGGCCGACTCCGAGGAAATCCGTCAGTAACGACCAAGTATTCTTGTACGGCTCGGCCTCGGCTACTAGCGGATTCCAACGCACCATTGCGGCTGACTCCGCCCAACTCACGCAGCGCTCGTAGATGACCGGCGAGGGCACGACGTAGACGTCCGGCACGGACTCCGGCCTGCGCCCTCTCAGATCGACGAAGGCGAAGAATATCGCAGCGTCGTTGGTCCGCGCCGCCTTGTGGCCGAGCTGGAAGTCCAAGTGGTGGAGTTGCTTGCTAGGGCCTATCCCTCGCGTCCGTTCGCCCCACTCCGCTGTCTTGACCTGGATGGTGAGAAGCCGGGTACCCTGCGTGTTGCCGACGAAGAGGTCCACGCTCTGCGTTCCAGCTCGCCGCAGCAAGCGTCGGCTTCAGCCGCTCGTTCCGCGGCGCGAAGCGCCCGCTGAACTTATCAGTATTCGGAACCCGTTCCAGGTACCCTTCCCCGGGCATCCGGGTATGCGCACCATATCATAACCGAGCCCGCCGCAACCAACAAGGCCGCGGACCAGCCTCCCATGACTCCGCGCGAAGAAACCCGGAAGGCAAACCGGGAAGCCCGTCAACCGGAGCTTCTCGGCCAGGTAGCGCCGGTGCCACCCCGTGCCGCCGGGTCGTGCTTCTCCATCACCCCCTACGCCACCTGACCGTCATAGGCCCGCGCCTCTTATAGCTCCACCGGAACCACGCGCAGCACTTACGGCTCTTCCATGGTGACCCCGCGTACAGCCAGTCCGCCGCATTCATGGTGTACGAACCGGCGGACGCGGCCAGCGGCGCGGGGCCGCGATCCTCACGAGCCCGTTGAAGAGCGTGTTCGCCGGAAGGCCGCAGTCGCGGAACTCGTCAACGGGCTTCACCCCCCGAACCAGTAGGTCGCCTTCAGCAGCAGGACGTTGCGGGCCGGCTCCCGGAAGAGCGCAGAGGTGTCGCGGCCAAAGCGGAAGTCGCCGTCGCTGGCGAAGCCGCTGCGCTGCTGCTGCCAGACCAGGAAGAGGGTGGAGCCGGGCCGGTACTCCCAGCGGAGCACCGCGTTGCCGCGCAGGCTCCGCACGTTGAAGCCGGGGTCGGCGAAGGTGTACAGCGGTTGCTCCGCGTCGCCGTCGGCGAAGATGCCGTGGACCGTGCGGCCACCACTCTCCCCCACCACCCGCCGCTCGCTCCCCTCGGCAAAGGTGTGGAAACGCTCGTCAAAGCCACGCGCCCGCGGGTCGTCCACCCGCCGGAACTCGTCGTACGCCCCCGCGCTCAGGAAGGGCTGCGCGAAGAGCTCCAGCGTCAGGTCCGGCGTGAAGGTAACATTCAGCCGGGTGTTCAGGGAGAGCGTGGTCTGCTCCAGGTGCCCGAACAGGTAGTGCGGCGTTCCCTCGGCCTGGCGGGTGCCCACGTACTGCCAGGGGTCCACATTGCTCGTCCAGCTCGGCCCCACGGAGAGCTGCAAGCTGGGCGCCGGGCGTACGGTGAGGTTCGGGTTCACGTTCAGGCGTCCGGTGCCGCTCTCGTGGTCGCGGTGTCCGTTCAGATTGAGGTCCAGGTTCACCGGCCGACGGCGGTCGGTGTACAGACCGCCCCAGAAGTTGGTGCGGGCCGGACGGTGCAGCGCCGGCCCACCCCGCGTCGCCGTGGTGGTGAGCGCATAGGGCTGATGCTCCGTCCCGCCGTACCCGCCCCAGCCGCCGCGCAACTCGAAGTTACCGTTCAGATTCAGGCCGTTGAACGTACGCTCACCACCATAGGTGAACCCAGTGAAGCCGCTTCCGAACAGATTCCACCGACGAAAGACCTGGCCCTGCTGGAAGGAGGCGTACCCGAGATAGCCACCCCCCGCGGTAAGGTCCGTGTTCTGCTGGAAGCCGAGGTCGTTGACCTCGAAGCCGGGGGTGCGGGTGTGCAGAATCGTCCCGCCGCGCCAGTTCCCGCCGGACACCTTGGCGACGGTCAGGTCGGCGGCCGCGCCGGTGAGCGAGGTGCGTTCCGGGTCCACCGTCAGGTGATCCGCGTCCGGGCGCTGGAAGTAGCGGCTCGGGGCGCGCTGCAGCCGCTCCACGGCCGCGGTGCTGCCGCGCACGTGGCTCCCGGCCAGCCAGCTGCGGATCTCCCAGTTTCCCCCGGCGAAGCGGTGCCGCGCGTCCAGCCCGCTGCTGTACGCCTCGCGGGAGAGGAAGCCGAGTCGATCTTCGGAGAGGTCACGGTGCACGGCGGTGAGCATGCCGCCGAGCGCGCTCTGCCCGTCGCGGAAGTCGCGGCTCGCGCGCAGGACGCTGTGGTTGGTGAGCGGCTCCACCGCCACCGAATGCAGCTCCCCGGCGCCGTCCAGGTAGCGGGCGCTCTGCGCGGAGGTCAGCGCGCTCAAGGCGCCGAGCGACCAGCCCCCGGAGGTCCTGCCGGAGAGCTTGGCCGCCCCCAGGATGCGGCTGCTGCCAGGGACGTCGCCGTAGGCGGCATCCCCCGGTACACCGGCCTGCGGCGCCCGGCCAATCCGGCGGGTGTAGAAGAGGGATTCCGAGCCGCCATCGCCAATGTTGATGCCGAAACGGAAGATATCAGAGCCCTCCAGGAAGAAGGGCCTGCGCTCCGGGAAGAAGGTCTCGAAGGCCGAGAGGTTGACCACCGCGGGATCTACCTCCACCTGGCCGAAGTCCGGATTCACCGTGGCCGAGAGGGTCAGGTTCGGCCCCAGGCCGTACATCAGGTCCAGACCGGCGTCCACACCCGGCGTTCCGGTCGCCCGGAAGGGATTGGCGGCGTCTCCCGGCGCCCGATCGGCCCGCGCCAGCATGTACGGGGTCAGCTCCACCCGCCGGGGCGAGGGGATGTCCCGCAGTCCGTGCAGCGTACCGAAGAGGGAGACGAAGCGTCCCGCGTCGGGGGGATGCGGTGACCAGAAGGCGCGCTCGTCCCGGCGTGCGATGTCGCGGATGAAGTTGATCCCCCAGGTGAGCTCTCCGTTGCCATCCGTGCTGAAGCGGAGCTGCGAGAAGGGGATGCGGAACTCCGCCGTCCACCCCTGGTCGTCGGTGTGTACCGCCACGTCCCACACCGCGCCCCAGCCGCCGTCCTCGCGGGTGTCGTCGAACTGCAGCACGTCGCGTTTGACGCCGGCCGGCGTGACCGAGAAGCGGAAGGCGGTGCGCCGGTCGAGGTAGCTGTCGATCACCACGTGCGCCCAGTCCGAGTACAGCCCCACGGCGTCGCGCCGTCCGAGCTGCGCGGCGATGCCGGACGGGTCCTCGTCGTACATGCGCATGCCCACATAGAGGTTGCGCTGGTCGTAGAGCACGCGCACCTCGGTACGCTCGCTGGCCGCCTCTCCCGGCCCCGGGCGTTGCTGCACGAAGTCGGTCGCCACCTCGGCGGCCTCCCAGGCGGCCTCGTCCAGCCGGCCATCGAGGGTGATCTCTCCCTCGAGGGGCGCGGCGTGCAGCGCCCGGGCGAGGGTCTCGTTTGGCTCCGGAGCCGTCTGAGCCAGCGCCGGGGAGGCCTGGCCGGACAGGGCGAGGCCGGCGAGAAGAGCGGTTGCGGAGAGAAGTGAGTGCATGATCGGTTGCAATGGTGTTTGGTGAATCGGCTGCACACCCTACGGCGGGGAGCGACCGAAAGTTTCGAAACAAGGAAATAAGATGCTGTTTTTTTAGCACTCGTGGCCGCCGAACGGCCACGGCGGGTATCTCGCTCTACGGGTTCAGCGGTCCTCCGGTGGTGGTGGTAGCGAGGGAGGCTCCCGGGCCGACCGCACCTCGAACCGGACCTCGGCCAGCGCCTCCGCCACGCTTTGGGTTACGATGCGGGAGATGTCGGTGCCCAACTCTCCCATCGCCTCGCCAAAGGCGGCCCAGCCCTCGATGTCCTCCATTCCGTCCGGCTCGCCTGCCGAATCGGCCACCCATTCGCGCGCGCCTTCGCGTACCGAGGCCTCCCGGCCGGCCCGTTCGATCCGGATCGCCCCGTTCATGGTGGAGAGGGTGAGCCGGCGGCCGCCTTCGCCGAGGGTACCGCTCGCCGTGGTGCGGCCCGGCCGTCGATCGATATCGAGCGGGAAGTCCGAGGTGATCCGGCCGCTCATCGTGCGCGCCGAGATCTCGGTGCTGGCATCGGCCGGGAGTCGGACGTTCACGGCGCCGTTCATCGTGCTGAGCGTGAGGTCTCCGGTCCAGTCGGTGCGCCCCATGGTCACGTCGATGGCGCCGTTCATGGTCCTGGCGTGCACCACCCGCGCGGCGGAGGCACGGATGGCACCGTTCATGGTGGAGGCGTACACATCGCCGCGCACCTGCTGCAGATCGAGGGCGCCATTCATCGTCTCGGCGCGGAGCGTCACGCCGTTGGGCATGGCTACCACCAGCTCGACGGTGCGCGGCCCGCGGTCGCCCTGCCGGTCGTCGTCGCCCCGGATGCCATCCGCGGTGCAGCGGGCACCGTCATCCACCGCAAGGATGCAGAGGGTGACCCCGCCGGGGTGCTGCACCGTCTCCATGCGCACCTCCTGCTGGTTGCGGCGCCGCTCGCGCCGCTCACCGACCACCTCGGCTACCTCCGAATCCGAACGCACCGCGCGGATCGGCCCGTTCACGGTGTGGATGGCCAGGGTCTGCCCCTCGCCCAGCCGTCCCCGCCAGCGGAGGTCCTCATCTCCCTCCGTCACGGGGATCGTGGCGGGAGCCACCTCGGCGAGATCCACGAAGTCCGGGGACAAAGCCGTCTGCCCCGCCTCGGCCGATGCACTGCCCGGCGCCATCGCCGCCAGCGGCACGACCGCCATCATCGCGAGCGCGCCCGCCACCAGGGAGGTGCGCCGCGACGGCTCGCGCCGGTCGCGCGTGCCGTCCAGCACGGCCAGCACGCGGCCCTCGAGCTGAGAAGGACGCGCCATCGAGACCGTGGCCGCCGCGATCCCCGGGGCCGGGCGGAAACGCCGCGCCAGCTCGAGTAGACCGCCAGCGTACTCAGACGGCCGCGTCCCGGCCGCCAGCACCGCGTCGTCGCACGCCCGCTCCCGCTCCACGCGCAGCCGCCGCGCCGCCCACCAGACGCCCGGGTGGAACCAGTACAGCGCGCAGGCGAGTTGCGCGATGCTCTGCGTGAGGCAGTCGCGGCGCTTCACGTGGGCCAGTTCGTGCAGCAGCACCGCCCGCCGGTGGCCGGCCGACCAGCCGTCCGCCTCGGCGGGGAGCAGCACCGTTGGCCGCACGATGCCGCAGGCCATCGGCATGCTGGAGCGATCGGTGCGCAGCAGCCGCACGGGAGCGTGCAGCCCGAGCCGCTCGCGCAGTTCGGCGAGAAGCCCCGTCCAGGCTGGGTCCGTGACTGGCGCCGCGCGGCGCGCCAGCCGCCACACGCCCCACTGCCCCGCCAGCATCCAGGTCAGGAACAGCGCGCTGCCGGCGCCCCAGGCGATCAGCAGCCAGGAGAGCCAGGAGAGACTTGGGTCGGCCGCCGCGGGGGTGCCCTGCGCCGCGCTCGGTACTGCCAGTCGCTCCGCCGGAGGGGTGACAAACCCGTCGGCCGCGGCACCGGAGGATTCCATGCGGTCCGAGGGCGCGGACAGGGGCGCCGGAGCCTGCGCCGTGGGTGCGGACGGCAGAACGGCCTCGACGCCCGGCACCGGCACCGACCAGCGGGGCACGGCCAGGGAGAGCAGCGGCATCGCGAGCAGGCCGGTCAGCACCAGCGAGAGCAGCAGGTGCCGATGGGCGGCCGACGCGCCGCGAAGCACGGCGATCAGGAGCCCCGCCGCCGCCAGCAGCAGCGTTCCCTTCAGCAGGATCGCCAGCCCCTCCACGAGCCAGGGAGCGGCGGCGAGGCCGAACAGCGTGATAATGGTCATGGTTATCGTCCCTGCCCGCGGGCGTGGTCGATCAGCTCGGCGAGCTGGTCGAGGTTTGCGTCGGATATGTTCTCATCGTCCAACAGCGCGGCGACCGCCGCCTCGCGCGAGCCTCCGAAGAAGGTGCGCACCACGTGTTTGAGCGCCGAGTCGCGCGCCTCGTCTCGCGGCAACGTCGGCAGGTAGACGTAGCGCGGCCCGTCCTCCTCGTGCCGGAGGTGGCCCTTCTCCTCCAGGATCCGCAGCATGGCCCGCACCGCGGAGTAGCCGGGCGGCTCCGGCATCCGCTCCAGCACCTCCGCCACGCTCGCGCGGCCCTTTCGGTAGATGACGTCCATGATCTGCCGCTCGCGGCGGCTAAGTTCGACGTGGGGGGATGGCGGTGACATCGGCGGTTCGGAGGCAACGGGTTCGCGATTAGATGCTAATTCAGCAGCATTATGCTAAGAATACAGCACAGCATTGCACGTGTCAACCCCCCCCGTTCGCAGCGATCAACCGCCGGTCTCAGGTACGGAGAGAAGCCGGTGGACGCATTGCGCACCGTGATCCGGGCGCCGGCAAGCGGCCCACCATCCCCGGCGAGCGCCGTCCCGGAAATAGAGGCGTCCGTCGCCCGGGCGGCGACATGATCAGCGGTAAACAAGACGCACGCCAGGATCAGCATCCCGGCGGCGAAGGATCTGATACCAGTTGCATTCAACATGGGAATCCAGCGATGTGCACGGGTGAACACCTTGGGTGAACCGCATGATACGAGGCGGAAGTCCCGCGCCGGTGACAAGCCGGTAACGCGAACGCCACGGGAGCCGAGCACACAAAACCGCCCCCGCGCCGAGCGACGCGGGGGCGCTGAGTCCCAAAGCTACGCCTGCCCGCCAGGAAGCTAGCGCCACCCGTCCGAGCCTCGCTGCAATCCGTTCCGGCGCATCGGCTAACAGGAACGCGGATGGCAGCAACAACTTCAGACGCTCCAACCGCTCACGCGCCTGCTCCGGACGCCCCGCTTCCGCGGGCAGCGTGTTGTGCTGGCGCTGAGCTTCGGCGGGCCTGGCAAACGCCCGTCACGCGTCCGCTGGATGCCGGCGCATCCGCTCCGCGGCGGCTTCCACCGCGTCCAGGATCTTGGTATAGCCGGTGCAGCGGCAGAGATTCCCGGAGAGCGCTTCCTTGACCTCCTCGCGCGTGGGCGCGGTGTTTTCTTCCAGCAGCGCCGCGGCGCTCATCAGGATCCCCGGCGTGCAGAAGCCGCACTGTGCCGCGCCGCAGAGGTCGAACGCGTCCTGCAGTGGGTGCGGTACCCCGGGTGCGGTATGCAGCCCGACGAGCCCCTCCACGGTGCGCACCTCGCGGTCCACGGCTTCGTACGCCGGCGTGATGCAGGAGAGCGTCGGCTCGCCGTCCAACCATACGGTACAGGCGCCGCAGTCGCCCTTGTCGCACCCCTGCTTCGAGCCGGTGAGGCCGATCACGTAGCGCAGCGTCTCCAGCAATGTGAAGTGCGTGGGGACCGCGACCTCGTGACTGTCGCCGTTGATGCGGAGCGTGAGAAGGTCCTTCATGAAGGGTCCCATCCTGAGTGCGGATCTACGAAAGCCTGGCCCCACCCGTGAGACTACCGAGCCGCCGAACGCGTGTCAAGCAATCCCGTGCCACACCTTTGTGCGACGCGTCTGCCCCGCGGAGCCGCGGCCGAGCGCGTATCAGCGTGCGATCCGTTCTTCCACTCCACAACCCATGCACCGGACCCTCGTTAAGTATGCGCGGGCCTGCGCCGATAATTCATGATACCCTTCCCCATCACCGGCGGCTTCGCCTCCCGCCGCTTCGATAGGGGGCGGCGGCATGAGTTGCTACCGAAGCTCCGGGTTGACTCCACGTCCAGAAGGGTTCATAATCCAGAGAGGGTGTAGTTCGATCGTCCGAACGGCAGCCGCTTCGCATTCGCTTGTGCCCCGTCCCGGAAATCCGTGCCTGTACCGAAATGCCTCCCGTGCCGGATGACACGAGCCAGACGCTCCTGATCGCGGGGATCGTGCTCGCCGCGGGGCGCTCCCGCCGCATGGGACAGCCGAAAGCGCTGCTCCCGGCGGCGGGAGCCAGCTTTCTGCGGCATGTGATCGAGGCGCTGCGTGGCGGCGGTTGCGATCCGGTCCTCGTAGTCGTGGCCCCGCCGGTGCGGGTGGAGGCGCGGGAGATCGCCCGCGCCGCTCGCGACTACGGTGCGGAGGTGGTCGTGAACCCATCGGGCGAGCTGGAGCAGATCGACTCGCTGCGCACGGCGCTTCATTCGCTACCGGACTCCGTACGCGCGGTCGTGGTCACTCCGGTGGATTTCCCGCTCGTCCGCGCGGAGACGACGCGCGCGCTTGTCGAGGCATACCGCGCGCGCCGGGCGCCGATCGTGCTCCCCGCGTACCGTGGCGTACACGGGCACCCGGTGCTCTTCGCGCGAGACGTGTTCCGCGAGCTGCTGACCGGCTCGCTTCCCGAAGGTGCCCGCAGCGTGGTGCACGCGCACCGGGCGGAGCTGGAGGAAGTGACGGTGCACGACGAGGGGGTTCTGCAGGACGTGGATACACCTGCCGATTACCGGCGTTTGCTGGAGACGGAGCGCACCTGATGGCCGCCGCGGTCCCGTGGGTAGGGGTGGCGGAGACGGCCGCCGCCGCGCTGGAGGCTCTCGATGGTGGCGAGCCGGTTGTGGGCGTGGTCGTTCTCGAGACCGGTACGCTTCTTGGGAAGGCGGGCGCGTCCACGCCGCCGGGCCGGCGGCTGCTCGTCCGGGCGGGCCGCACGGACGGAACGCTGGGAGATGCGGTGCTCGACATCAGGGCCGCGGAACTCGCGCGGGAGGTGCTGGAAACCGGTGCAGCGGCAGTCACGCGCACTGTTGAAATAGACGAGCAGACCCATCTCCTGTATCTGGAGCCGTACCGCCCACCGCCGGAGCTGGTGATCGTCGGCGCGGGGCACATCGCTCGGCCGCTCTGCCGGATCGGTGCCATGCTCGGCTTCCGCGTCACCGTGCTGGACGACCGCCCGGAGTTCGCGACTCGCGAACGATTCCCCGAAGCAGCGCGTGTGATCCGCGCCGATTTCGGCGACCCGTTCCGCGATGTGCCGCTCCGCCGCAGTACGCACCTCGTACTGGTCACGCGCGGGCACAAGTACGACTATGACGCGCTCAGCGACGTGCTGTGGCGCTCCATCCAACCGGCGTACATCGGGATGGTCGGGAGCCGCCGCCGGGTGCGCGCCGCGCTGGAGCAACTCGCGCGCGATGGAATCAATCGTGAACGGCTGCTCCCGATCCACGCGCCCATCGGGCTCGACATCGGCGCCGAGACTCCAGAGGAGATCGCCGTGGCGATCGCCGCCGAGCTCGTCCGCCTGCGCCGCGGCGGTACGGGCGATCCCCTGCGCGACCGGGACCGCGTGGTGGAGCGGTGGATCGGGAAAAGGGGATAGAGGCAGGGAACAGCCGGACGAATGTTTCTCCCGGCATTCCCGCGCCTGTGGATTCCCGTCGTTGCGGGAATGACGAACAAGCAGGTGCAGAATCAATAATCGGTAACCCGCACTTTCGCACTTTCGTACTTTCGTACTCGCCGTGTACCGCACCTGTATCTTCTGCTCCGCCAACCTCGGCAGCAATGAGGCCATCGAGGAGTTTCCGGTCGGGCGGGGGCTCGCCTTCGATCCATGGAAGGGCCGGCTATGGGCGGTGTGCCCCGCTTGCGGGCGCTGGAACCTCGCGCCGATCGAGGAGCGCTGGGAGGCCACGGAAACCGCGGAGAAGCTCTTCCGCGATTCGCGGCTCCGCGTACACTCGGAGAACATCGGGCTGGCGAAGCTGCCGGATGGTACGCGGCTGATCCGTGTGGGGGAGGCACTTCCCCGGGAGTTCGCCGCGTGGCGCTACGGAGACCAGCTAGTGCGCCGCCGCAAGCAGGCGCTGCTCTGGAGCGGCGTGGGGACGGCAGCGATCGCGACGGCGACGCTCGGTGTCGCGG
>JACDHR010000252.1 GCA_013820915.1 Gemmatimonadota bacterium | reverse complement strand
ATACGGAGGGCCCCGCGGCTGCGGCGGGAGAGGTTGGGCGGCAGGGGCGGCTTCTTCCCGGCTATCATGCGGACCTGGTCGCCTGGGATCGGGATCCGCTCGCCGCCTCCCCGGACGAGCTGCTCGAAATGAGCTGCATCCTCACCGTGGCGGGTGGCGAGATCGTTCACAAGCACGAGAGCGCTTCGAGATGATCCCGGAAGGCCTGATCCACGCGGCTGAAATCCTGCAGTCCGCGCAGCGCGTGGTGGTCTCCACCGGCGCCGGAATGTCTCGCGAGAGCGGGATCCCCACCTTCCGTGACGCACAGGAAGGGCTGTGGGCGCGCTTCAACCCCGAGGAGCTGGCGACGGAGCGCGGCTTCCGTACTGCTCCGGCACGCGTGTGGGGATGGTATGCGCACCGCCGCCGCGCGATCATGAGCTGCGAGCCACACCCGGGCCACGGCGCGCTGGTGGCTCTGGAGCGGCTCCTTCCCGAACTCGTCGTGGTGACGCAGAACATCGACGGGCTACACCAGGCGTCCGGCTCCGCTGACGTCATCGAGCTGCACGGCAGCATCCGCCGCTCGAAGTGCCTGGACCACGGCCACCCGTTCGCCGGCGCTTTCGACGAGGAGATCGCCGGTGGGGAAGACGCCGAGCAGGATCCGCCGCCCTGCCCGGACTGCGGCTCTCCGCTCCGTCCCGACGTGGTATGGTTCGGAGAGATGCTCCCCGCCGCCGCGACCACGCGCGCCCGCGAGTTCGCCGAGCAGTGCGACGTGATGCTGGTAGTCGGCACGTCCGGCATGGTCTGGCCGGCTGCCGAGCTTCCCTTCGTGGCGGAGCGGAGCGGAGCGTGCATCATCGAGATCAACCCCGACCCCAGCGAGATCACCCGCATCGCCGATGTGTTCCTTCAGGGTCGTGCCGGGGAGGTGTTGCCCGCACTGGTACAGGCGCTGAACGTTCTTCGCCACTGAGCGCGCAGAAGAGGGAAGAGGGAAGAGGGAAGAGAAGCCGATAGCTGATAACCGATAGCCGATAACCGACAACTGTCACCCCACAGCTGACCGTTGGCACCTGACCGACATCCGAGACCTATGAATCGACGCACCAAGATCGTCTGTACACTCGGCCCCGTAAGCTCCTCACCGCAGCGTGTCGCGGCGCTGATCGAGGCGGGCATGAACGTCGCTCGCATCAATTTCTCGCACGGCACGCAGGAAATCCACGCCGAGACCATCCGCACGGTGCGCAGTGCGGCTGAGGCGGCTGGTCGGCCCATCGCGGTGCTCGCCGACCTGCAGGGTCCGAAGATCCGCGTGGGCGTGCTCCCGGAGCCGGTGATCCTCCGGCCGGGCGACACGGTCACCTTCGCGCCGGAGGGGGAGCACCAGGACAGTGAGCTCCCCACCACCTACCCGCAGCTTGCGGAGGATCTCGAGGTCGGGGACGTGGTGCTCCTCGCCGACGGGCTGATGGAGTTGATCGTGGAGGATACGGCTCCGCCGCGCACCCGGATGCGCGTGATCCATGGCGGCACGCTCACCTCCAACAAAGGCATCAATCTCCCCGGTGTGCGGGTGAGCGTCCCCTCTCTTACGGAGAAGGACCTGCGCGACCTGCAGTTCGCGCTGGAGCACAATGTGGATTACATTGCGCTCTCCTTCGTCCGTGAGCCGGACGACGTGGTGAACCTGGCGAGCCGGATTCCCGAAGGCGGTCCGCTGATCGTCGTGAAGGTAGAGAAGGGGCTCGCGCTCGAGAACCTGCCGGGAATCCTCACCGTTGCCGACGTGGCGATGGTCGCGCGCGGCGACCTCGGGGTGGAGCTCCCCTTCGAGCAGGTCCCGCTCGCGCAGAAGCGGATGATCCAGCTCGGCAATTTGGCCGCCCGCCCGGTGATCACCGCCACGCAGATGCTGGAGTCGATGATCGAGAACCCGCGCCCCACCCGAGCCGAGGCCTCGGATGTGGCGAACGCGATCATCGACGGCACGGACGCAGTCATGCTCTCGGCCGAGACCGCGACGGGGAAGTTCCCGATCGAGGCGGTCAAGTCGATGGTGAGGATCGCCCAGGAGATCGAGCGCTCCGATGTTCTCGCCTCGGGGCCGCACTACGACGTTCCGCTGGAGACCTTCGTCTCCACCATCACATTGACCGAGCGCGCGATCGCCGCCGCGACGGTGGAGGCCGTGCGGCGGCTGGATTCGCCGCTCATCTTCACCTTCACCCGCAGCGGGTTCACGGCGCGGATGGTCTCCTCGTTCCGCCCGCCCGTGCCGATCCTGGCGCTGACCGACTCCCGCAAGACGTACAATCAGCTCGCCCTCGTCTGGGGAGTGATCCCGGTCCTGTGCCCGCAGGCGATGTCGTACGATGAGATGGTCGCCTGCGCACGGGAGACGGCGCTCGATCGCGAGCTCGCGCGGCCCGGCCAGCGCGTCGTGCTCACGGCGGGCCTGCCGATGCACACGCCGGGAACCACCAACACGCTGCGGGTGGAGGTGGTGTGAACGGCGAGTACGAAAGTACGCGAGCACGAGAGTACGAGAGTGAACGGCGGCTGGAATTTCGTACTCTCGTCTTTCGGAGGAACGGAGATGGGAGGGGACGTACTTTCTTACTCCCGCGAAGCGGGTCGCGATGAGGCTCCGCTTCCTGGGTACCGGAACGTCCTTCGGCGTTCCCGTGGTGGGGTGCAGTTGTGCGACGTGCACCTCCGCCGACCCACGGGATGCGCGTACCCGGCACGCCGCGATCCTCGAAGAGGACGACCGGCGCCTGCTGATCGATACCCCGCCCGAGCTTCGCCTTCAGCTCATCGCCGCCGGCGTCTCCCGGATCGACGCGGTGTGGTACACGCACTGCCACGCGGACCATACGCATGGGGTGGACGACCTGCGCGTCTTCTCGGTGCGCCGCGAGCATCCGCTCCCGGTTTACGCATCGCAGCCCTGCCTGGAGACGCTGGAGAGCCGGTTCGACTACGTGTTCGACGCGTCGATCCGGCCCATCGCAGGGACGACGAAGCCCGAAGCCCGGCTTCTTCCCTTCCACGCCTACGAACTGATCGAGGTGGCGGGCATTCCGCTGCTGCCACTCCCGGTTCCGCATGGGGAGGTGGAGGTGTACGGGTTCCGCGTTGGGGATCTGGGCTATATCACCGATGCCAAACGGCTACCAGAGCGCACCCGCGCCTCGCTGGAGGGGGTGCGCACCCTCGTGCTCAACGCGCTCTGGTACGGCAAGCCGCACCCGACCCACTTCACCGTGGAGGAAGCCGTGGATGTGGCCCGCCAGATCGGTGCGGAGCGAACCTACCTCACGCACCTGAGCCATCATGTGCGCCACGAAGAGCTGACGCGAGATCTTCCGCCCGGCATCCTCCCTGCATACGACGGCCTGGTAGTAGACGTCTGAACTATGAGTGCGCGAGTGCGTGCGTGCGGCGGAGAGACTGCCTCTCCTCCCTCTTCTTCGCCTTCGGCTCAGTGGCTTCCGCGGCTACGCCGCTCCGGTTCCCTCTTTCCTATACTCTGCCGTTATGATCACCTTCGACTTCAACAACATGCTCCGCCCGCGCCTGGGCGGCGAGCGCGGGATCGATCCCGCCAGGCTCGATGCACTGTCGGAACGCTTCCGGGATGTGCACGCCGATGTGGAGCGCCGCCGCGAGGCGGGGGAGATGGGGTTCTTCGAGCTTCCCTACGGCGGCGAGCTGGTGGAGGAGATCGCGCGCTTCGGCGAGGGGCCGGGGCAGAGCTTCGAGAACATCGTCGTGCTCGGGATCGGCGGCTCGGCGCTCGGCACGATCGCGCTCCGTACGGCGCTGCTCGATCCGTTCTGGAACGAGCTGGAGTCCGCCGAGCGAGATTTCTTCCCCCGGCTCTACGTCCTGGACAACATCGACCCCGCGACCTTCGGCACCTTCCTGCGCCGAATCGATCTGCGCAGAACCCTCTTCAACGTCGTCTCCAAGTCGGGCGGCACGGCGGAGACGATGAGCCAGTTCATGATCGTCCGGCAGATGCTGGAGGCGGAGCTGGGCGACGGGTACCGGCGGCACCTGCTCTTCACCACCGACCCCGAGAGCGGCGTGCTCCGGCAGCTCGTGCGCGAAGAGCAGATCGCCGCGCTCCCGATTCCCTCCAATGTGGGAGGCCGTTTCTCCGTTCTCTCCGCCGTCGGCCTGCTCCCCGCCGCCCTCGTCGGGATCCCGATCCGCGAGCTGTTGGACGGCGCTCGTGAGATGGACGAGCGCTGCCGCACGGCCGACTTGCGGAAGAACCCCGCAGCGCTCTTCGCCGCGCTGCAGTGGCTGGCCGATACCGATCAGGACGCGCCCATCCACGTGATGATGCCATACGTCGATCGGCTCCGCGACCTGGCCGACTGGTTCCGGCAGCTCTGGGCGGAGAGCCTCGGGAAGCAGCGCAATCGTGCCGGCGAGGAGGTGTTCGCGGGGCCCACCCCAGTCAGGGCGCTCGGCGCGACCGACCAGCACTCGCAGGTTCAGCTCTACGTCGAGGGCCCGTTCGACAAGACGATCTGCTTCCTCGTGGAGCAGAACCCCGAGGAGGATGTGCAGATCCCGTCGCTGTACGGCAATGTGGGCGAGCTTGCCTACCTCGGTGGCCACACGCTTGGCGAGCTGCTGCGCACGGAGATGGAGGCGACCGCCGCCGCGCTCACCCGGCGCGGACGGATGAACATGACGATCGAGCTGCCGCGAGTGGACGCCCGCTCGATCGGCGAGCTGCTCCACATGCTGCAGGTCGCCACGGTCTACGCCGGCGCGCTGTACGGCGTGGACCCGCTGGACCAGCCGGGCGTAGAGCTCGGGAAGCAGCTCACCTACGGGATCATGGGGCGCCCGGGCTTCGCGGAGCACCGTGCCGAATGGGAGCGGAGGGAACCCCCGCGAGTCGAGTGGACAGTTTAGAGGAACGCGCAGCCGGTCCGTATGCCGGCCGCACACTGATCGTCCTCAACCCCGCGGCGGGGCAGGAGGATCCCGCGCGACTTCGGCGCCGGATCGGCGGGGGGTTCGCCGCGCGCGGGGCGTCGTTCGATCTCGTGGAGACCACCCGCGCGGGGGACGCGACGATCGCGGCGCGCATCGCGGTGGAGCGCGGATACCGCGCGGTCGTAGCCGTCGGCGGCGACGGTACGGTGGCGGAGGTGATCGGCGGCCTGGCGCAGAGCACCGTTCCGCTCGGGATCATCCCGCAGGGCACGGCCAACCAGGTGGCGGGTAACCTCCGCATCCCCTCTGACGTGGAGCGCGCCGTGGAGGTCGCGGTCACCGGCACCGCGGTGCCGATGGACATAGGGCAGTTGGGGGATGGGCGGTACTTCGCGCTCATCGCCGGCGCCGGCTGGGACGCGGAGGTAATGGCCCTCGCCACGCGTGAGTTGAAGGACCGGTGGGGGTTCGGCGCGTATCTCTACGCCTGCCTACGCAAGGCGATCACTCCCCCCTCCGCGCTCTTCCGCATCCGCGCCGACGGGGAGGAGTTCGAGGTGCGCGCCGCCACCGTGCTGATCGCCAACGTAGGGACGCTCTTCCACGAGTTGCTGCCCGTCGACCTGCGCATCGCACCGCACGGATCCTTTCACGACGGCCTGCTCGACATCTGCATTTTCGCACCACGCAACCTGCCCGACGTCGCCACCGTTCTGTGGAAGCTCGCTCGCCGCACACACGCGGGAGATGACCGTATCATCTACTTCAAAGCCCGCGAGATCGAGATCGAAACCGATCCGCCTGTCATCAAGCAGGTGGACGGTGATCTCGCCGGCGAGACGCCGCTGGTGGCGCGTGTGGTGCCTGCAGGGGTGAAGGTGCTGGTGCCGGGGTGATGAGGATCACCCTTGCGCGTGGATCGGGACCTCCAGCCACTCGGCCGCGGCGGCGAGTGCGGGATGGTCCAGCCGCAGCGCCTCGGGCGTCTCGAAGCGAAGGTGCCCCTGCTCGAGACCGTCGCGAAACAGGACGAGCGTGTGCCATTCGC
>JACDHR010000037.1 GCA_013820915.1 Gemmatimonadota bacterium | reverse complement strand
CCCGTGTCCATCACGAAGCCCCAGCACTGCTTGGCGTTGAAGATCACCGTATCCTTGCAGTAATCGGGGCTGGAGGTGGGCGTAGTCGTCGTGCAGGTGCTAACGATCGGCGCTCGCGGCAGCCGTAATGCCGGCGTTCGGCGCGCGGGCCATTCGGGCGGCTTATCGATCCTCCTTTCGAGCATCGCCGGCCGGGACTACCTGGATGTCGGCGGGCTCGTTGCCGATCACACCGCCGGTGCTCTGCGCCCCGATGATCGCCGATTCACTGAGCCCTTCCAGCGCAGTCACCGTCTCCTGCTGAAACGGTGCGAACAGGAGGTTGGATGCCGTGGTGAACGGAGGCGGCGGATCCGTCAGGCGTCCGCCGCCTCCGTTCAGAAATGACAAGGGCGAGACCCACCCCACCCGGAGCGGGCGGCCTCGCCGTACAACGTGCACCCGCTACTAGTAGCGGTATCCCTGATCGTACCCCTCGTTACCGCCGTATCCACCGCTCGTGCCGCCGTATCCGCCACCGCGGGAGGAGCCGCCCTGATACTGACCGCGGTTGCCGCCCGTGTTACCGTATCCGCCCTGATTACGGTTCATGTTCCCGCCGCCCTGCTGGCCACCGCCCTGTTGGCCACCGCCCTGCTGGCCACCGCCCTGCTGGCCGCCTGTGTTGCGGGGCTGGATCTGGTAGCTGTGATCGTAGCCGTACCGGTTCGCCCAACGCTGGACGGCCTGGTCCGCGTTGCTGCCGTACAGCGGGCTCTGCTCCGGGTGCCGCTGCGCGTACTCGTATTCGCCTCCATAGCGGCCGGCTCCATAGCGGTCGCCTCCATACGCGGGCCCGCGGGCGCCGCGGGCGGAGCCCGAACCGGCGTCATAGCCGTAGTTGGTGCTACGCTGACCCGGCCTGTCACGTGGGTTCGGTCCTGCGCGGTTGTAGCCCTCAGCGCGGTTGTAGTCCCGGCTGTAGTCATTGAACCAAGCCATGTTCCCTCCTCGGTATGGGTAAACAACTGCCAAGCGGAGGTGGAAGATTGCAAGTATCGTGCATCCCGGCCGGAGCCGGGTGCGGACGAGCCGGATATCCCGTATATTGCACGGGCTCTTCTTTCCCATTCACTCCCGGTCCGGAGAAACAATCCGCATGAGGAGAACGACCTTCGCATTCCTCCTGGGTAGCGCACTGACCACGGCCGTTCCAGCGGTCGCGCAGGAGCCCGTCCACGCCTTCCGGGGCGGCACGATCTACCCCATCGCTTCCGCGCCCATTCAGAACGGTGTGCTTCTCGTGCAGGGCGACAAGATCCTGGCGGTCGGCGCTGAGGGGAGCGTGGCGATCCCCGAGGGAGCCACGATCCACGACGCTGCCGGCAAGACGATCATGCCGGGGCTGGTGGACTCCCACTCTCACATCGGCGGCGGTGACGGCGGAGACCGCTCGGCCGCGCTGCACCCGTCGGTGCGCATCCTCGACGCGATCGATGCGCAGGACGACGGGATCAAACGTGCCCGTGCCGGCGGCATCACCACGGTGAACGTCATGCCGGGCTCCGGGCACCTGATGAGCGGGCAGACCGCGTATCTCAAGCTTCGGAATGGACGCACGATCTACGATCTGCTGCTCTGCAGGGACGTGCTAAACGAGATCTGCGGCGGCATCAAGATGGCGAACGGTACCAACCCGCGCCGCGACCCGCCGTTCCCCGGCACCCGCGGCAAGGCCGCCGCCCTGGTGCGCGAGCGCTTCGTGACGGCGCAGGACTACCGCGAGAAGGTCCGCCGTGCGAACGGCGACGCCGCGAAGATGCCCACGCGCGACCTGGAGTTGGAATCGCTCGCCGAGGTGCTCGACGGCAAGCGTATCGTTCACCACCATACCCACCGCCACGACGATATCCTGACCGTGCTGCGCCTGCAGAAGGAGTTCGGCTTCCGCGTCGTGCTCCACCATGTCAGCGAGGCGTGGAAGGTGGCCGACGAGATCGCCGCGGCCGGGGTGCCCTCCTCGATCATCGTGATCGACTCGCCGGGTGGGAAGTTAGAGGCAGTGGACATACTCATGATCAATGGTGCCGCGCTGGAAAGGGCGGGTGCGGACGTGGCCTTCCACACCGACGACGGGATCACCGACTCGCGCTGGTTCATCCGCTCCGCCGCGCTCGGCGTGCGCTCCGGGATGTCGCGCGAGAAGGCGCTGGAGGCGATGACGCTCGCGGGCGCGCGGATGATGGACATGGCGGACCGCGTCGGCTCACTGGAGCGCGGCAAGGATGCCGACTTCATCATCCTATCCGGCGACCCGCTCAGCACGTACACCCACGTGGAGCAGACCTGGGTAGAGGGGGCGAAGGTCTTCGACCGCTCCGACCCGCGCGACCGCGTCTACGCGGTGGGCGGCTACGGAGTGTTCCGCGGTGAGGCCGTGCACGTTCACGATGGTGAGGAGGAACACGAATGAGGCGTTTTATCGAAGCTCCAGTGCGTCGCGTCTGCATCCTGCCGGTGGTGAGTGCACTGGTGGGGCTCTGGCTCGGGGCCGCTCCGCTCGGCGCACAGGTGGCGGTGCGCGGCGACACGGTCTACACCATGAACGGCGCGCCCATCCCGGACGGCGTCGTGCTGATCCGCGACGGCAAGATCGAGCGTGTGGGGCCGGCCGCCCGGGTGCGTATCCCCGAGGGGTACCGTACGCTCACCGCGAAGGTCGTGACCCCGGGGCTCGTCGACGCGCACACGGTCACGGGAATGGCGGGATACATGAACCAGCCGCACGACCAGGATCAGCTCGACCGCAGCTCGCCGATCCAACCCGAACTGCGGGCGGTGGACGCCTACAACGCGCGCGAGGAGCTGGTCGGCTGGCTGCGCGGCTTCGGCGTTACCACGCTGCATACCGGCCACGGCCCCGGCGCGCTGGTCAGCGGCCAGACCATGATCGTCAAGACGTGGGGCGACAATGTGGACCAGGCGATGGTCGACTCCGCCACCATGCTGGCCATGACGCTGGGCCCCAGCGTGAGCGGCAACTTCCAGAACCGCTCGCCTGGCACCCGCTCCAAGGGCGTCGCCATGCTGCGCGCCGAGCTGGTCAAGGCGCAGGACTACGCCGGCAAGCAGAGAGGCCCGGCCGACGGGCGGCCCGCGCGCGACCTGGGACTGGAGACGCTCGCGCGCGCGCTGAACCGCGAGATGCCCGTGCTGGTGACCGCCCAGCGCGCCACGGAGATCCTGTCGGCGATACGGCTGGCGCAGGAGTTCAACCTCCGCCTGGTGCTCGACGGCGCCGCGGAGAGCTATCTGGTGATCCCCGAGATCAGGGCCGCGGGCGTGCCGGTCATCCTGCATCCCACGATGGTCCGCACCAGCGGCGAGACGGAGAACGCCACTCTGGAGACCGCGAAGAAGTTGATGGACGCGGGGATCCCCGTGGCGCTGCAGAGCGGCTTCGAGGCATATGTGCCGAAGACGCGCGTGGTGCTCTTCGAGGCGGCGATCGCGGCGTCGAATGGGCTCTCGCGCGAGGAAGCGCTACGCACCATCACCATCGATGCCGCACGGATCATCGGGGCGGACCGCCGCGTCGGCTCTCTGGAGCGTGGCAAGGACGGCGACGTCGTGCTCTTCGATGGCGACCCGTTCGAGTACACCTCCAAAGTCTGCGGTGTGGTGATCGGCGGGCAGGTGGTGAGCGAGGACTGCCGGTGACGCTGCGGCCGCGCACCGCGGGATCTCCGCCGTGCGCGTGCGAGATCGTCCAGCCTGAGCGTAAGCCCGTCCACTCGCTCCTGAGATCCCCGCCGCCTGCCAAGATGTTTGAGACGCCTGCGGTTTGCATTTCTCCAGCAGAGCTTCCACCACGCACTCGACGAGCTCCCGGCCAAGCAGATCGTCTGCCGAGGCGTGCAGCGCCGTTACCAAAGCAGCTTCCGCGGCGACGGGTGGCTACGCACCGGGTGTGCGATTATGCGCTGCCCGGGGACAGGGTCTTGCTCTACTTGTCAGTGCCCGGTACTCTTACAATGAAGTGTAATACCGAACGACGACGGATCATGAAAATCACCACTAAAGGACAGGTCACCATCCCGCAGTTTATCCGTGAGGAACTGGGGCTGCTCCCGCACACGGAGGTCGAGTTCGAGATCCAGGATGGCGCGGTGCTGCTCAAGAAGGCGCACGGGATCGAGCACCTGCGTGGACGCGCCGACGCAGGTCTGAGCACGGATGAAATCATGGCGCTGACGCGAGGCGAGGGGTGAACCAGGTGCTCGTCGATAGCAATGTCCTGCTTGACGTGCTCACGGAAGGTCCAACCTGGTTCGACTGGTCCGAGAGTGCCTTAGGTGCGTGTGCCGAGCATTCGGTCCTGTCGATCAACCCAATTATCTATGCGGAAGTGGCATCCGGATTCCGCCGTAAGGAAGATCTGGACGCTGCGTTGCCACCCGAGCGATTCCATCCGGAGGCTCTCCCGTGGGATGGAGCCTTCCTGGCGGGTAAGAGCTTCGTTCAGTACCGCCGCCGCGGAGGAGAACGGCGCTCTCCCTTGCCTGACTTCTACATTGGCGCACATGCGGCAGTCGCCGGGATGACGTTGCTTACGCGTGATGCAGCCCGGTACCGTACCTACTTCCCCAAGCTCCAGATCCTGGCAGCCTAGCATCGTAGTCCACTCCGTACGATTGAAGCTGCAGGTACGATCTCATTCACACCCTGCCGGATGGTCAGCGCGCCTCCGGCAGTGAACCGAGCAGGGCAGGGATATCTTGCGCCAGCCGCAGGCGTGGAGATAGCTCGCCGTGATCCGGAACGGAGATGTCTCTACCCCCGATCACCACCAGCGTCGGCTCTGGAGCGATGGCATCGAGCCGGTGCGCGATCTCGGAGTACTCTTGCGGACTTCGCGGCCGCATCAGCGAGGTGCAGAGCAGCGCCGGCCGGCGTGCGGCGAGTACCGTTTCCAGCTCCTTGTATGGGAGATCCAGCCCCAGATAGATCACCCGCCACCCGCGCAGCGAGAGGTGGATGGCTGCGGCAAGAAGCCCCATCTCGTGCGCCTCTCCGGGCACCCCCGCACACACCGCCTCCGCGCCCTGGGATATTCCGGAATCCAGCTCATGCAACATACCGATCAGCTTCTCGCGGATGAACGCGGAGACGAAGTGCTCCTGTGCTATGGATGCTTCTCCACGGGCCCAGCAGTCGCCCACCTCGCGCAGGATCGGGAGCAGCACTTCGTCCAGGCGCCGCTCGTAGGTCAGCGCGGTCAACCGCTCGGCTACACAGTTGGCGCCGGACCGGTCCAGCGCGAAGAGGGTCTCGCGCAGCTCGCTGCGAATCTCCTCCAGCAACTGCGGCGAGACGTCCGACGGCGTCAGCAACGGTGCCTCGCGCTCCAGAAGCGAAATCGCCTCGCTGATTTTAAAGCCGTTGTCCAGCAGCGATTTGATCCGGGTCAGCCGGGCCACGTCCTCGTCCGTATAGAGGCGGTACCCGCTCGCGGTGCGGCTGGGGGAGAGCAACCCGTACCGGCGCTCCCAGGCACGCAAGGTCGAGCTGCTCAGCCCTGTCAGTGCCGCGACACTCTTGATCCGATAAGCCATCGATCCCGGCGCGGCGAGGAGTAAGATCTCGGAAGATACGAACTTGGGTCAGGAAAGATAGGGCCCTTTTCAAGCAGCAGCTGTCTGCCCCCTTCTACGGAGGTCCGCTATCCGGCGTTGCTGCCCGGAAGTCCGCGCAACGCGGCGTGGAGCGAGGCGTCGTGCGGAAGGCGCGGTGCGAGGCCGAGGATCCGCGGGTGCAGGCTCGCGATCAGGGCTTGCGATCCCCAGAGCAGCTTCCCCGGCCAGGGGACTACCGTGCGGCCGGCGAGCGCGTCGCACGCCTGGCGGCGCAGACGAAGCCCGATCGCGCGGTACACGCGGCTGGCCACCAGGATCGCCTGGCGCGCCCGCCAGGGAATGTCACGCATCCCGCCATCGGCGCTCCGGTAAAAGGTATCGGCGAGCGCAAGCAGCTCCGCGACCACCGCGGCCACCGCCCGTGCCTCCGCTGTGCCGCGGACGAGCGCATCAGGGTCCACTCCCGCGCGCTGCAGCCGGTGCGCGGGAAGGTATACGCGGCCGAGCAGCGCGTCCTCCGCGACATCGCGCACGATGTTCGTGAGCTGCATCGCCACGCCGAGGTCCACCGCGTAGGGGAGCGCATCGCGGCTGCGAACCTTCAGCACGGCGCACATCATCAGCCCCACCGTGGCCGCGACCCGGTAGCAGTAGCGGAGCAGCTCCGCGTCGTCGGCGATCCGCACCGGCCCGAGGTCGGAGCGGACCCCCTCGATCAGCTCGAGCGCGCTACTCAGGGGGAGGTCCAGCCGCTGCGCCGTGGAGCGGAACGCCGCCACCAGTGGGCGGGCGGGTGAAACGCCCTGTACCTCGGCGGCAAGGCAGTCCAGCGCACACGCGGCCGCTATGGGATCGTGGCTTTCGTCGGCGGTATCGTCTACCTCGCGGCAGAGCGCGTAGACGATCGCCGCGTCGTTCCGCGCATCGCGCGGGAGCAGGAGCGAAGCCCAGTAGAAGGTGCGGGCCTTGCGTGCAAAGGTCGCGTGGCTGGCGGCTAGGACCGGCGTGCCCGCGGCAGCGTGCGCGCTCATGCGGAGGTGGCGCGGGGGCCAGGCACCACGACGCGGGTCGCGTCCGCGGCCATGGGAACCGGCCCCGCGGGCGGGATCACGCGGTCCAGCACCTTGGCGGAGCAGAGCACACCCGGGATGCCGGCACCGGGGTGAGTGCCCGCGCCCACGAAGTACAGCCCCTCCACGTCCTCGGAGCGGTTATGGAAGCGGAAGTACGCCGATTGGGAGAGCCGCGGCTCGATCCCGAACCCCGCGCCATCCACCGAGCGCAGCTCCTGCTCGAAGTAGTTCGGCGTGACGTGGAAGCGGGTCACGAGGTTTTCGCGCAGGCCCGGCAGGTAGGTGGCGTCCAGATGGTCGAGGATACGGTCGAAATAGCGCGGCCCCTCCGTCTCCCAGTCGATGCCGCTCCGGTTATTCGGAACGGGAGAGAGAACGTAGAACGCCTCGTGCCCCGGCGGTGCCAGCGACGGATCCGTGCGCGTGGGGGCGTGCAGGTAGAGCGAGAAATCCTCGGCCAGCACCTTCCGCTCGAAGATATCTTCCAGCAGCTCCCGGTAGCGCGGGCCCATGAGGATGGTATGGTGCGCCAGATCGGGGTAGGTCTTGCGGGTGCCGAAGTAGCCCACGAACAGCCCCATGGAGAGCTTGCGCCGCCGCAGCGCCCGGTCCGTGTGCGTCTTCCGGTGCGCGGGCGCGACCAGGCGGCTATAGATGTGCACGGGGTCGCCATTGGCGACCACCATGCGGCAGGGGATCCGCTCGCCCCCCTCGATCCGGACCGCCCGCGCCCGCCCGCGCTCCACCTCGATCCGTTCCACCGCCGCACCGCAGCGCACCTCCACCCCCAACTCATTCAGCAGCCGCACCATCGCATTCACGATGCTGGTGGTGCCGCCCAGGGCGAAGTGTACGCCCCACTTCCGCTCCAGCCAGTGGATCAGCATGTAGATGGAGGTGACCCTGAACGGATTCCCCCCCACGAGCAGCGGCTGGAAGGAGAAGGCCTGCCGAAGCCGCTCATCGCTGATGTAGCGCGCTACCAGCCCGTAGACGGTGCGATAGCTGCCGAGGCGGACCATGTCCGGCACCACGCGGAGCATCTCGCCCAGCGTGTTGAAGGGCTGATCCGCGAGCCGGGTGTAGCCGATGTCGAAGATCCGCTCGGCGTGCGCGGCCAGCCGGCGGTATCCGTCCACGTCGCGCGGGCTCATCTCCGCGATCTGCGCGAGGATCCGCTCCTCGTCGCCCACGTAGTCGAACCGCGAGCCGTCCGGGTACTCCACGCGGTAGAACGGATCGACGGGGGCGAAAGTGAAGTAGTCCCGAGGGTCTCTGCCCACGAGCTGGAAGAGCTCGTCGATCAGGTACGGCGCGGTGATGACGGTCGGGCCGGCATCGAAAGTGAAGCCGTCGCGCCGGAACACCGAGGCTCGCCCCCCCGGCTGGTCCGTCGCCTCCAGCACCATAACCGAGTACCCACGCGCGCGCAGCCGGATCGCCGCGGCGAGCCCACCGAGCCCGGCCCCAATTACGACCACCGGATCCGTGCTCATCGGCTTGCCTCCATCGCTTCCGCTGCGGAGACCGATATGGCTCGCGAATGCGGTAGCGGGCTGTGTGCGCCGTAGCCGGCCACCCCGTGCTCGGCCATGATGTGTGCGATCGGTGTCAGGACCTTGTCCACTAAGGCGGCGGCGAGCGCCCACAGGCCCGGTACGGTAGCCAGCGCGGGACTCTCCAGCACGGCCGCGGCTTCACGCTCGATCCGTGCGACGGCCGCGCTAAGAGCACCGCCGCTGCGGAACCGGCGGATCGCTTCGTCGATCTGCGCGGAGCTGGTCTGCTCTCGCGGCGCGGCGAGCAGCGCCCAGAGCCACTCCGCGTCCGCAGGCGTGGACGCGAGGTGCTCGATCACCAGAACGCTGATCTTCCCTTCCCGCAAATCAGATCCCCGCGCGCCGCGACCCTTGTCGCCGTAGAGGTCCAGCACGTCATCCTGCATCTGGAAGAGCAGCCCCAGAGGCTGAAAGGCGCTGGAGAGCCAGCGCGCCTCCTCCGCGCTCCGTCCCGCCATCAACGCAGATCCCTCTACCGGCAGCTGGAAGAGCGCTCCTGTCTTCCCCGCAACCGCATGGTGATACGCGCCCCACGTCGCGTCGCGGTTCGCCGACAGGACGAGCTCGGCCGTCTGGCCGCGCGCGATCGCGGCGGCACAGGTGGCGAGCGTCCGGCCCAAAGTCCAGCGCAGCTCGGCGTCCGCTTGTACGTGGTCGATCGCCAGGAACGGGAGCATCAGAAGAAGGTCGCCCGCATTGATCGCCTGCGCCCTTCCGTGTCGCGCCCAAACCGTGGGGTGTCCACGCCGCGTGCGGTCGCCATCCTGAACGTCGTCGTGGATTAGCGTGGCGTTGTGGAGCAGCTCGCAGGCCGCGGCCCAGGGAACCGTCAGCTCAGCCCTGCCGCCAAGCGCATCGAGCGCCGCGATCGCAAGCCGCGCACGCAGCCGTTTGCCGCCGGTATGCAGGTGCTCCCGCACCATCTGCCCCGCGAATTCATTCGTTGCGCCCATCGCCAGCCCCTCCATCAGAGCCTCCACGGCGACGATCAGCGGGATCTCCCGCGGGTGGAGCACTGCCGGGCGTAGCTCGACGCGAAGGCCGCGCGGTGCGGAAGTGCGCCGCGAGGACTCGATTCGCGGCGCTGGGACCGCGGACGTCACGGTCGCGGGGGCAGAGTACGGCACGGCCGATCCTTTCTCCCGGGATGAAGGCGCGCCCGTAGCGGCGGCCGGAGTACGGGATTACATTGTGCAAAGATTGTACACAACGGGCTCGCGAGCAAGGGGGTGCCTGCGATTTCATTCATCTACGTCACAACCGGGTGGATTGGGGTGGAAGCTCCCTCAGGAGCGAAGCCGCCAGTTCCATGCCCGGCGCCGCCAAGGCGGTGCGCGCCATGGCCACGCGCAGCGATGCGGGCACGGAGCGGAAGAGGTGCATCATCGTACCGCGCAGCTCGGCGGCGGTGAGATCGTCGCCGAGGTATCGCTGCCGGGAGGCCGGGGGAAGCGAAAAGAAGGCATCGAAGAAAGCCATCGTCTGGCGGTGGTCCAGCCGGAGCAGGAGCTCCATCCCGAAGCGGAAGAGAGCACGGCGCTGCCGGCGGTCACGCGGCCAGAGCGTCTGCCATGCGGCGTGGGACGCGCGGACGGGAGTCGCTCCGTCACGCGCCAACTCGCGGGCGAGTGTCTCGGCGAGCGCGGGTGCCGCCCCGAGCACGCGGGTGAGTAGATACCCGGTGGCGGGGTGCACCATCGCGGCGGCGCCACCGAAGCCGACGGTTCTCTGGCCCGGATCGGGGAGCGCGCCTCCCATGGGGATATAGCAGCGTTCCGTCTCCAGGATGCGCCGGGGCGTGATGCCCAGGGCGTTCAGCCGCTGGTGAAGCCGCCGCTCCAGCGCATCGAAGGGAACGGCGGGGCGGCTCACCAGAACCGTCTCCTCCACGAACACACGTCCGTTCCCGAAGTCCATGGCGTAGAGGAAGGTCGGGGTGGCCAGCGATTCCCGGTCGGCGCTGGAGAGCCATGAATCGTCCCAGTCCATCAGCACCGCTTGGTCGGGCGAGAAGGGAGAATCATGGCACTCGATGAGGAGCCCGAACGCGGTCTGAAACCCCGGGGCGGGGGAGGAGGAGCGCTGAACGAGCGCGGGCCGGTGGCCGGAGGCGTCGACGACGATCCGTGTCTCCAGGATTTGCCCGTCGTCGCAGCGTATCCGGGAGCCACTCTGCGTGTGCTCGACGGCTGCCGCGCGCCCGTCCACCCAGCGGACGCGTCCCGCCTCGCAGCGATGGAGCAGCTGCTCGCGGAGCCGCTGCTTGTTCACCCGTGCGTAAGCGTGAGGAAGGGTTCGGCGTCCTTCCTCGCCGAGCCCGATCACCGTCTCGGGCCAGGTATGCTCCGCCAGCTCCGGCATGCCGAGCGAGTGAAGCTCGTCCTTCCAGGCGCCGTACTGCGCCGGCCAGTAGACGGGGCCCGAGGGCCCGAGCACGCCGACGGTGAGCCCGCGGTCCGCCAGCTCCGCGGCGATCGCGATCCCTGCAGGTCCTTTGCCGAGCACCAGTACGTCCAGAACGGGCATTTGAGGGCGGGTACGGGGAACGGGGAGCGGGGAGTGAGCGCAGTCGAAGGTTTGCACGCCTCCTCGAAGCGGAGTATATCTAGCAACGCTCAGCACGTAAACTCAGGATTTCCAGGATCGATGATCCAGATCGGTAACGCCGGATGCGAGATGGATACCAGCTTCGTACGTGCGTCCGGCGGTTTCGCCTGGTGGTACGTCGATGTGGTGACGCCGGAGGGGAGCGGCCTGGTGCTGATCTGGTCGTACGGGCTTCCGTTCCTCCCCGGGTATGCGGTCGACGCACGCCGCGGCCGGCCGGTGCTTCCTTCCTCTCGGCCGAGCGTCAACCTGGTGCTCTACGAGAACGGCTCACCGAGCTTCTACCTGCTGCAGGAGCACGGGGAGCAGGATGCAGGGTGGGACGGGGCGGGCAGCGTGCGGATCGGTGGATCGCACTTCAGGAGCTTTGTCCAGGGCGATCGGCGTGTGGTGGAGGTGGATCTCGGCTGTTCCGTGCCCGGCACGCAGCGGCGGCTGACGGGCACGATCCGGGTGGAGGGCGCCGCCCGCCGCGCGAGCCCGGGCGGTGCCGCCGACGGGGCCGGCGCCGGTGACGTGCCACACGAGTGGACCCCGCTCACGGGCCCCGCAACGGGAGACGTCGCGCTGGACTTCGGCGCACGGCCGCTGGTCCGGTTCGTGGGGCGTGCGTACCACGACCGCAACGGCGGCCGCGTTCCGCTGCACGCGCTGGGAATCGACCACTGGATGTGGGGGCGCTTTCCGCTCGCGGACCGGGAGCTGATCTACTATCTGCTCTGGCCGTCGGATCCGGCGCAGCCTCCGCGCGGGATCGGAGTTACCATCGATGAGGATGGGAACACGCACATCGTAGAGGGGCTGGAGGTGCGGTTGGTGGGGGAGCGGCGAACGCTGGCGGGGATCCCCTGGTTCCGGCAGCTACGCCTTCTGCTGAACGGTCGCCTCTGGCTGGACGTTCGTCACCGGGCGACGGTGGATAGCGGCCCCTTCTATCTGCGCTTCCTCTCAGAAGCGAGGAATGCGGAGGGGGAGAGCGCCGTCGGATGGGGAGAGATGTGCTACCCGGATCGGGTGGACCGGGCGCTGCATCGGCCCTTCGTGCGCATGCGCGTACACCGTGCGCACCGGCGCAGCTCGCTCTGGGTGCCGCTCTTCAGCGGACCGCGGAGCGGGCGGATCGGGCGGCTGATGAGGCACGCGCTGCGGGGAGCCCGCTCATGATCTCGCGCGCGCTCGCGTCCGGTCTCCTCGCCGCTCCGCCGCTGGCGGTACTGGGAGTGTCGCTGTTCAACATGCTCCGGTGGCCGCGGGGTCGGCCGGACGGTCGGATCGGGGAGAGAGTCTCCGTCCTGATCCCCGCCCGCGACGAGGAGCGCACCATCGAGCGGTGCGTGCGGGGCGCGCTCGGCGGCACCCGCTCGCCGGACGAGGTGCTGGTCTACGACGACGGATCCACGGATGCGACCCCGAACATCCTCGCGCGGCTCGCGGAGGACCCCCGCGTGCGAGTGATCCCCGGCATGCCGCTGCCGCCCGGCTGGGTGGGGAAGCCGCACGCCTGCCATGGGCTGGCGGAAGCGGCAACGGGGGACGTCCTCGTCTTCGTCGACGCCGACACCGCGCTCGATGCGAGCGGCCTCGCGCGCATCGGCTCCGTGCTGGAGGACTACCGCGCCGATGTGGTGACCGCCGGAATCCGCCAGGTGACCGGCACCGCCGCCGAGCGATTGGTGATCCCCCTGCTGCACCTAAGCTACCTCGCATGGCTCCCGATCCCCCTGGTATGGCGCACCCGGGATCCGCGCCTGCTGATCGCCAACGGGCAACTCGTCGCGGTGCGTCGGGATACCTACGATGCAGTGGGAGGGTGGGCGGCGGTGCGGGCCGAAGTCGTCGACGACATGGCGTTCTGCAGGCTGGTGAAGCAGGCGGGGCGCCGCGTCGTCTTCGCCGACGGCCACCGGATGGCGACTAGCCGGATGTACCACGGCGGCGGGGAGCTGTGGGAGGGTTTCTCGAAGAACCTGTATGAGGGGATCGGGGGGCACCCCGCGGCGCTGGCGCTGGTACTCGCGCTGCACGGCTGGATCTTTGTGGCCCCGTACGCGGCGCTCGGCGCAGCGGCCCTGGGCGCGCGTGCGCTGCTCCTGCCCGCCGCGATCGGAGTGGGCGCGAACGTGGCGATGCGCGGGGCGATGGCGGTGCGGTACCGGCAGCCGTGGGAGGGCGTGATCCTGCACCCGCTGGCGGTCGCCGCGCTGATGGGGATCGCGCTGAACTCCTTCCGCTGGGCGCGGCGCGGAGCGATCCGCTGGCGCGGCCGCGTGTACGCGTCGCGTTCCTTGCGCGCCGTGCCGCCCGCGAGCGCCTCCTGATGCGTCCCGAGGATGTCCGCTCTCCGCGCTTTCTTGCCGCCGCGCGTTGGTGGGCGCGCCGTGAGATCCGCCGCACGCTGGATGGGCTGCGGGTTGCGGGGCTGCGAGAGGCGCGCGAGGTGGCGCGGCGGCAGCCGGTCATCTTCGCGGCGACGCACGTTGCGTGGTGGGACCCGTTTCTGCTCGTGGTGCTGGACGAAGCGCTCGGTACGGAAGGCTACGCGCTGATGGATGCGGAGAACCTCTGCCGCATCCCGTTTTTCGCCCGGCTCGGCGCGATCCCCGTGCAGCGCGGCAACCCGCGAGCGGGGCTACGGGCGGGCGCGGCGCTGCTGGATCGGCCCGGTCGCGCCGTCTGGTTCTTTCCGCAGGGCCGGCACCGCCCCGCGCACCTGCGCCCGCTGGACTTTCAGCCGGGCATCCGCCTGCTCGCGCGGCTCGCGCCGAACGCCGCCGTGGTGCCGGTGGCGCTGCAGTACGCGTTCGCCGAGGCACAGGGGCCGGTATCCTATGCATGCTTCGGAACAACGCTGCCGGCGCGGGAAGTGGCGGAGCACGGAGGGGTCGTGCGCTTGGAACGTGCGGTGGAGGAGGCGCTCGCGCGGATCGATGCGAACCTCGCGGGTGCAGGGGAGCCGTTCCAGGCGCTCATTCCCTCGCGGGAGTGGGGCGCGAACGCCGACCCCGGTACCCGGCTGCTCAACGCCTTGCTGCGCCCGCGCGCAGCCCGCGCGGCTCGCGCGGAAACGGAGGAACCCGCCCATGGCTGATGTGCTGGTGGTGGGAGCGGGCGTGGGTGGGCTCGCCGCCGCCGTGGTGCTCGCGGCGCGCGGGCTGAACGTCGAGGTGCTCGAGGCCGCGGACCGCCCCGGCGGCAAGCTGGGCATAGGAATTGTGGACGGCACCGAGTTCGACACCGGCCCGAGTGTGCTTACCCTGCCGGTTGTGCTGGACCGCATCTTCCGCCTCGTAGGGACGTCGCTCGAAGACGAGCTGGAACTGCGGGCAGCGGCGCCGGCGTTCCGCTACCTGTATCCGGATGGCGTGGCGCTCGACATCTACCCGGATCTCCCGCGTACGCTCGGCTCCGTCGAGCAAACGCTTGGCGGAGCGGCAGCGCGGGAGATGGAGGCGTTTCTGGCCTACGGGCGCCGCATCTGGGAGGCGGCGGCGCCGCACTTCGTGTTTGGGCCCGCGCCCTCCCCGGCGTCGCTGATGCAGGTGGGGCTCAGTGGTGTCAAGCTGCTGGGCCGCATTGATCCGTTGCGCGGCATGTGGAGCGTGATCCGGCGCCGCGTACGCTCGCAGCATCTGCGGATGCTGTTCGCGCGATACGCGACCTACAACGGCTCCGATCCGCGCACCGCGCCCGCGACCCTGAACTGCATCGCGCACGTGGAGCTGGCGCTGGGCGGCTATGGGGTGAAAGGCGGGATGTACGAGATCACGCGTGCTCTGGTGCGTGTGGCGGAGCGGCTCGGGGTGCGGCTGCACTATGGCGCCCGCGTGACCCGCATCACCGTCGAGGGCGGCGGAGTTGCCGCGGTCGAAACGGCCGACGGGGCGCGGTGGCGGACCGGAGCCGTCATCGCGAATGCCGATGTGGCGCAGGTCTTCGGCGAGTTGATTCCGGGCACGGAACGCGGCGGCGCGGCGGCTGCCGGGGCGCCCTCGATGTCCGGGTGGACGGGGATCCTGCGCGCGCGGCGCCGCGAAGGACCGCAGGCGCGGGTGGCGCACACCGTGCTATTCCCGACGGACTACCTGGAGGAGTTTCGCGATATCTTCGACCGCAACCGTCCGCCTCAGGAGCCCACGGTCTACCTGTGCGCCCAGGAGGTTTGCCATGGTCGCTCAGGCTGGGCGGAGCACGAGCCAATCTTTTTAATGGCAAACGCCCCCGCGGAGCCCGGCAGCGATGCAACGCCGGAGCACGTGTGGGACGCGCTGGGAGCCGGCGTGCTCGACCGGTTGCACGGCGCCGGGCTCTGTGCCGCGGACGACCTGCTCGTGTGGGAGCGTACGCCTACCCAACTCGCGCGGCAGTTTCCGGGCAGCCGCGGGAGCATCTATGGGGCGGCATCTAACTCGCCGCTCGCCGCCTTTCGCCGGCCCGCCAACCGGGTTCGCGGCGTCGGCGGGCTGTACCTGGCATCCGGTAGCGCGCACCCCGGCGGCGGGATGCCGCTCTGCCTTCTGTCGGGGTGCGCGGCCGCGCAGGCGCTGCTATCCGATCGGGGAATGCAACCGTTGGAGACGGAATGGGAGTGAGAACGGGAGGAAGGGGAAATTCGTGGAGTTGTTTGAGCCTATTGTTGCTGGTCCTGCTGTTGGCGAAACCCGCGCGCGTGGAGGCTGGTGTGGATTCCGATGTCGATGCCTGGCTCGGGCGATACGCCATGGAACTCCGTGTGGCGACCACCGCCAAGATGCCGCTCCTGCCCACGGAGCAGAGTACAACCGTGAGCCTGCTGCTGGTCGACATCCAGCGCGGCTCCCGCAGCGGCATGTTGACGCAGCGCCATCACGTGTGCGATGTGCGGGTCGAGGGATCATCCGCTGTCCGGATGGTGATCCCGCCGGCATTCGTGAGCGGGCTTCAGGTGCGGCGGTATCCGGCTGTCCTGCGGCCGGGCGACGATGGGTGGGGCTACCGGGCGGACATGGGTGTGGAAGCGATCGGTTACGACCCGGCAGTTACGGGGGGCGGCCTTCCCGACGCGATCGGTGATCCCGGCGTCCAGGATACCGACGAGGACGGATCTCCCGGTGCGACGGTCGAGCTGCGTGTGCCGGCAGTCGGGCGGGTGCGATTGTTCATCGCGCAGCGCTCGCACCTGGTGTTGAAGGGAGTACAGACGGGGGAGGACCGCATCGAAGGTGATGTGGACATCCGCCTCCTCGAACAGCGCACGCTCGGTGCGCAGCCGGGCTTTTTCAACCGCACCCCCGCCATCCGCCCGGACGCGCCGCGCAGCGGGTTCACGCTGGTCCGCGTTGCCGATGCCACGGATTGCGAGGGGCTCACCCGCAAGGCCGTCGCGCTGTTTCGGTAAAGGCTCCTTACTCCGCGCTGGAGCAGGCGGCAACGTTGTGCCGCTTGCGTGCCTGCTTTTGCGCGTACATCAGCGCGTCTGCCTCGGCGAGCAGGGAGTCGAGGGTACGGCGGTGTGTGGGGTTGTAGCAAATGCAGCCCGTGCTCATCGACAGCGGATACGCGCGGTCCGGCGCGGCGTTGCTCGCTTCGATGTTCGCGATCAACCGGCTGACCATGATTTCCGCCGATCCCGGGCATGCTTCCACCCCGAGCATCACGAACTCGTCGCCACCGAGGCGTGCGACCACGTCCGTTTGCCGGAACGTCGCGCGCAGCACCCGCGCTGCCTCGATCAGCGCGCTGTCGCCCTCCTGGTGGCCGAACCGGTCGTTGATTTCCTTCATCCCATCGAGATCGGCAAACAGGAGCACTGTGTTTCGCTCCTTGCGCTCCGCGATCCGGATCTGTTGCTCGGCGAGAGTGAAAAAGCCGCGCCGATTGTGTACGCCGGTCAGCTCGTCCATCAGCGACATGGTGCGGATCTGTTCCAGCAGCCGATGGCGCTCGCAGGCATAGCGGATCGCGCGCTCCAGGACCGGCGCGGTGATCTCCCCCTTCACCAGGTAGTCCGTAGCTCCGGAGCGCATCGCTTCCAGGTCGGTTTTCCGGTCGTTCTGTCCGGTCAGCAGGATCAGCGGGGTTTGAACGCCGCGCTCGACCATCTCACGCAGCAGATCGATGCCGTTGCCCTCGCCCAGATGGAAATCGACCAGGCACACGTCGTGGCCCCCCTCGGTTAGCTCGCGGCGTCCGGCATTCAGCGAGCCGGCCCACTGCAGATCGAACTGCGCACCCTCGATTTCCTCCAGCAGTTCGCGCGTGAGCACGTAGTCGTCCTCGTCGTCCTCCACCAGAAGAACCCGGATCCGCGGTACGGACATGTCAGGCCCTCCGCGCGGTGGGGATTTCGACCACGGAAAACCAGTAGTGGCCGAGCGCACGGATGATCTCGACCAGCCCCTCGAAGGTCACCGGCTTGGTGATGAACGAGTTGGCGCCCACATCATAGGTGCGAAAAATGTCTTCTTCCGCTTTCGAGGTCGTCAGGATCACCACCGGAATGCGGCGCAGCTCCGGGTCCGCCTTAATCTCGGAAAGCGCTTCGCGGCCGTCCTTGCGAGGCATGTTGAGGTCCAGCAGGATCAGCCCCGGTCGCGGCGAGCTGGCCGGATCCATGTAGCGGCCGCGGCGGAGCAGGTAGTCCATCAATTCCTCGCCGTCCTCCACGAAGTACAGCGTGTTGGCGAGCCTCGCTTCTTCCAGCGCTTCGCGGGCGAGCATGCGGTCATCCGCGTCGTCATCGGCGATCAGGATGACGATCGACTTTTCGGGTGCGTTCACGGCCTTGTATCTCCTTGGGTATGGCCGAGCGGGAGGTGTACCACAAAGGTCGAGCCCTCACCGGGCGTGCTGCGTGCGGTGATCCCGCCGCCGTGGCGCTCCACGATCTTACGGCAGATGGCCAGGCCCATCCCGGTGCCCTCGAACTCGCCGCGGCCGTGCAGCCGCTGGAAGGGGTTGAAGACGCGGTCCAGGTATTTTTCCTCGAAGCCGATCCCGTTATCCGTCACAGTCAGCTCGCAAAGCCGTGGGTGGCGCGAGCCTGCGTCCGGCTTGTGCATCGTACCTCGGAGGACCACCACGGGGGGCTCCCCGGCGCGGTGGAACTTGAGCGCGTTGCCGATCAGGTTCTGCAGCAGTTGCCGCATCTGCAGCGGGTCCGCGTGGAGTGCCGGTAGGTCGTCGATCTCGACGCGCCCGCCCGTTCCCTGGATGCGGACCTCCAGGTCGCAAACGACTTCCGCGGCGACCCGGGCGAGATCCACGGGCTGAAACGGCTGCGGCTTGTTCGCCACGCGGGAAAAGGAAAGCAGGTCGTTGATCAGCCCCTGCATGCGGTTCGCGGCGTGCTGCATCCGGTCGAGGTAGTCGTGCCCGCGCTCGTCCAGCACCTCCTCATACCGCCCCTTCAGGCGATCACCGAACGCCTGGATCTTCCGTAGCGGCTCCTGCAGGTCGTGGGAAGCCACGTAGGCGAACTGCTCCAGCTCGCGGTTCGAGCGTTCCAGTGCCTCCTCCGCCACCTTGCGCTCGGTGATGTCGGCGACGGAGCCGACGATGCGCAGGGGATTTCCCTCACCGTCGCGGACGATCAGCGCGCGGTCCAGAACAAAGGCATATGACCCGTTCGCGCGCCGGAAGCGGTATTCAGTCGTCCAGGTCGTGGACGAGCTCCGGATTCCATCGTGCATCACCCGGCCGAAGCGGTCACGGTCCTCATCATGAATCCGGTCCATCCACCAGCTCGCGGAGTCATCGCCGCCCTCGTGCCCGAAGACGGTGCGCAAGGCCGCGCTGCGCGTGGAGCGGTCGGTCACGACATCCCAATCGTAGATCAGGTCCTGTGTCGCCTCGAGTGCGAGCTGGTGCCGTTGCTGCTCCGCCTGCAGTGTGCGGTATCGCTCGAGCAGCTCCTGCGAAGCGGTTTCCATGGACTTGCCAAGCAGCTCGTAGTCCGCCTCGGCCTGATGGTAGGCCTCGTCGACGAGCGCAAGCAGTGGCCGGACCGCTTCGGGGGCGGCCTCGGCCGAGCCGTAGCAGCGGCGGAGCTGGCGTTCGAGCAGCTTGTGCACGGCTACCGCTCGGAAAGCGTGGTCAGCGTCATCGTCTGGTTGTGCAGCTCGCAGCGGGCCGAGGACGTGAACGGCGAGATCTCGCCGTAGGCGTAGAAGCCGGCCAGCACCGTGCCGGCGCCGAGGATCTCGTGCACGGTGTCGACTTCTTCCGCGGTGCGCTGCTCGAGGATCATCTTTCGTCCCGCGCAACTCACCAGCAAGGCCAACTCGGGTGCCGCGCCGCCGCCCATCTCGAGGGCTGCCGACGCGGCATCCGCCGCCGCGTCGATCAGATGCTCCGTGTTCGTCTTCATCAACCGGGTGTAGCTGCCCTGCGGGATATCCCCCGCGAACGTCATGCTGCCCGCCGCTTCGTCGACCAGCATCAACGTGCGGACGAGGCCGACATCCTCATACTCGGTGCGTAGGGCCAGGGGAAACATCGCACCGCTGGTGGGCAGGGCGTCGGCGTGCGGGCCGATGTAGTTTTTGTACAGGTCGAGTGCCGGCTGGTTGTCCAGCTCGAAAAGCACGTTGCCCTCGGAGCGGGTCACCAGCCGGTCCGGGCCAAAGATCTTCCAGCCACCTACCGAGGCGTACCCGATGCTGAGGCGGTCGCCGTAGAAGCCGACCGCTGCGACCATGCCATCCCGCACGGCGCCATCCAACGTGACCAGCGTCTGGACGAACGCGAGGCCGTCACCCGCCATTCCGCCCGTGATGCCGACGCCGGGCGGCAGATTCCGCGACAATCCCCGGATCAGGTGGCTGCCGTGGATCCGGAGCGCTTCGGAAAGGATGAACACGTGGGTCAGCCCCGGCGCGTTCAGCGAAGCTGCGAGCGCTTCGCCGGCCGCCTCGCTCTCCGCGGGGTCGTCCACCGCGCACCAGGCGGCGCGGACGGCGGTATGCTCGAATTGGATCGCGGTAGCTACCACCGTTTCGTTTTGGACGGCGGTGCCACAGATCTCCCCTGCCGTGGAGCAGCCGACGAGGTGGGCGGCACCGTAGCGCTCGCGAAGGTCGTCGAGTACGTGTGGGCGCTGGAGCGCATCGCGAGACCCGAAGACCAATACGAGCTGCGGCGAATCAAGACTTGCACATGCGCGCACGACGCTCCAGCCGCCGGACTCGGTCCATTGTCGCTGTTCGATCTGCATGAATGGTGGGGCGAAATCTGGAAACCGCGGGGCTCGGTGCTCCCCGTGCGTTTAAGCTACAGGTAAGGTATCGGGTTTCCGGCCGGCGTTCTTTAGCGTTTCCGAGCGGCTCCCCCCCATCTGCCGCCGCAGCGGTGCGGTGATGCTCTGCCGCTCGGTCCCGAACCCGTCCCACGATGCTTGCTTCCGTCCCTGGCTTTGCCATGAAAATCGCTGGCCGGTGTGTTTCCAACGCGATGTAGCCATCCCGATCCGGAGCGTTTAAAAACGCGACACTACGGCCGCACCCAACCTACCGGTTTCGCCATGTCGTAAATAGCATGCTATCGCATAGTTTAGCCGGAACCCCTCTTAAGCTGCGGAGTACTAATAAAGCGTCCTTGAGGAGTGCTATTTTCCGTTGCTCTCGCCAGACGAGAGCGGCGCACGTCAATTCTCACGAGCATGATCCAGACATTCTCACCAGCTTGATCCAGTGGATTGGGTGAGTTTCTCACGAGCTTGATCCAGGCAAAGAGCGAGTTTCTCACGAGCTTGATCCAGGGAAACGGCGAGATTCTCACGAGCTTGATCCACCCTTTTTGAGGCCGCTTCGACCATCTTGATTGCACCCCTAAATCGGAGGTGTGTCAGATGGCATATCGAGAGGTGGCCATGTGGGAGATCCTGA
>JACDHR010000251.1 GCA_013820915.1 Gemmatimonadota bacterium | reverse complement strand
ACGGTACTGCGCGGCGCGCTGGTATTCGACGGTACTGGCGCGCCACCCTTCGAGACCGACATAGCGCTCTCTGCGGATCGCATCGTCGGCGTGGGGCCGCGGCTGCGCGCCGCCGGCGCTCGGGAGATCGATCTGCGCGGGCTGGCGCTGGCACCCGGCTTCGTGGACATCCACTCGCACGCAGACCTGCCGCTGTTCATCAACCCCCGCGCGGAGAGCAAGATCCGGCAGGGCGTGACGACGGAGGTCGTTGGGCAGGACGGCTCGTCGATCGGGCCGTGGACTTCGGAGCAGGCGGCGCGGATCGACGAAGGGTACCGCGAGCGCTACAACGTGGGCCTCGGCTTCCGCGATCTCGCCGGCTTCTTCCGGACACTGGACCAGCGTGGCGCGGCGGTCAACGTGGCGAGCATGGTGGGACAGGGAACGATCCGCGGCTTCGTTGTGGGTGAGGACGACCGCCCCGCCACGGAGGCCGAGATCGTGCGGATGCAGGAGCAGGTGCGCGAGGCGCTTCGCGCCGGTGCGTGTGGCCTGTCCAGCGGTCTCGAGTACACGCCCGGCGCCTTCGCTACCGCCACGGAGATCGCCGCGGTCGCCGAGCCGCTGCGGGACACGAGGCTGCCCTACTCGACGCACATGCGCAACGAGGACGACCGCCTGCTCGCCGCTATCGAAGAGGCCATCAACACCGGCCGGATGGCCGGCGCGGCGGTACAGATCTCCCACCTCAAGTGCCAGGGTGAGCGTAACTGGTGGAAGGTCGATCCCGCCCTCCAGACGATCACGGAGGCGCGCGCCTCGGGCAACGACGTGATGTTCGACGTGTACCCGTACATTGCCTTCAGCACGGGCCTTGCCAACCTTTTTCCGATCCATGCGCGCGACGGCGGTGACGAGGCGTTTATCGCACGGCTCAGCGACCCCGCCCAGCGGCCGGCACTGGAACGGGCGGTGCGCGCCAAGATCGACCAGCTCGGCTCGTGGGACAGCGTACAGGTCACCTCCACCCACTCCGATGTGCTCACCTGGGCGCGCGGGCGCCGGCTGGGCGAGCTCGCCACGGAGCGCGACGACGACCCGTACGAGTTGCTGGTACGGCTGATCGTAGAGGACCGGAACCGCGCCGGCATGGTCGCGTTCGGGATGAGCGAGGAGAACGTCGCGCGGAAGCTCGCGCACCCGCTTTCCATCGTTTGCTCGGACGGTGGCGCATTCGCGCCGTACGGCCCGCTTTCGGAAGGCGCACCCCACCCCCGCGCCTACGGGACGTTCCCCCGTGTGCTTGGCCATTTCTGCCGCGAGCTGCGTACGCTCCCGCTCGAAACCGCGATCCACAAGATGACGCTGCTGCCCGCGTCGCGGCTGCGGCTGGCGGGGCGCGGCCGCATCGCACCGGGCGCCTTCGCGGACCTGGTTGCGTTCGACCCAGACCGCGTGGCGGACGGCGCCACCTTCAGCGACCCGCATCAATATCCGGCCGGGATTCCGCACGTGTGGGTGAACGGCCGCGCCGTGATCCGCGACGGCGAGCAGACCGGCGAGCTTCCCGGCCGCGCGGTCAGGCCGGCAGCAACCTAGAGCCGGATGATGTCGGAAGTGGTGGTTCGGGGATGCCTTTGCGAGCACTTCGTGCTCTCCGGTACGCGAGGGATCACCCCGACTGAAGGAGTGTACCACGGCTTTGTCCCGCCAGAGTTGGGCGGGGCGGTAATCCAGTCCCATTTCTGTCCCGATCAATGGCAGTATGGCATGAAGGGTTGGGTGATCAAGGTTAGGAGGGTTGGCAGAACGGCTATTGCACCGGTCTTGAAAACCGGCGTCCGAAAGGACTTCTGGGTTCGAATCCCAGGCCCTCCGCTATCTCAAGATTACGCAAAGTGATAAGGTCCAGCATTCGTGCGAGTTTTTGTGAGCCCTTGCTGGATCGCCACCGGTGTAATTGACCTTGAAGTGGCAGATCAGAGACAGACCAGCCCCGATCGGCAATATGCCGGGCGGGGCTGGTCTGCTATGCGGGCCGAGGTTTTTCCCGTCGCAGATCGCCTAACCGGACCGGATTATGTCCGGTCACAGGTTGCACTACAGCGCTTTCCGCTGACGTAGCTCGTGCAGCACGGCGATCAGGTAGAGTGCGATCCCGAGCGTGATGAGCAGCGAGCCGAGCATGAAGAGCCCGACCGCGAGCGCGTTGATGGTCACGAGGATGCCAATCAGGAGCAGCATCCCGATGATGGTGAGCACCACGGCGGCGCGTACCCTCCGGTGTTCCAGCGGCTGGTTTCCGTGGCCCTGCGTGGGCGCGGGGAACGCCCTCACCCCTGCCTCGTGCATCCGGTCCATCTCCCGCCAGTCCTTGGCTCCGGGCAGACCTTCCGGGGTGTGGACCATGGTCCCGCCGGAGTGCGCCGCGGTCACTGAAAGCTTTCCAGAGGGAGGAAGAGTACTCGGGTGTCCTCGACGGCGCGTGCAGACGCGGGATACGGTCCGGCATCCAGGAGCGGCACCTCCGCAAGCGGCTCCCCCGGCCCCTGAACGTGCAGAACCTGCTCGCGCCCTTCGCGATTGGCGCGGTAAACCTCTGCCCGTCCGCCGACGACGACATGCAGACCGCGGCACGGCTCGCCCTTGCGGAACAGGGTGGTGTTTCGCGGCAGCGAGCGGATGACCGTCCGATCCGCAGCGATTTTCAGCGCTTCCTCGCTCAGCCCACTGAACAGCGGGAGCTTTCGCAGAATCGCCACGGCTTCCATTCTCATCTCATCCTCCCCGCGCCAGGCGCACCCCGGCCGGCAGCACGCCTGAGTCGACAATCACCGGCAGTGGCCCGCACACCCCCGGCTCCATCAGAACCGCTCCCCCTTCGCCTCGCGCAGATGGCTGCCCACCGGCCGGATCCTCGTCCACATGGTGAAGAAGTAGATCGCGAACCCGCCCACCTGCCCCACTCCCGCGAGCAGCACCAGCCACCGCAGCCCGTCGGCATCGCTCCACGCGCGCGCCACCTCTCCGAGGAACCGCGCGGAGGTTGAGAGCGTGAGGATCCAGTACGCCGCCTCCACCCGTTCCGGCCGATAGCGCGTGTCTCCCGTCTCGGCGCGGGGGAACAGCCAGAGCGCCACTCCGAGGATCAGGAACATCACGAACCCGAGGAAAACCGCGTGCATGTGCGCCGACCTGAGATACGGGTGTGGCCAGACACCGAACAGCTCGCGCTGCGTAAGCATGTACAACCCGACGAGCAGTCCCGCGGCGAGAAAGCCGATCCCGGTTTTGATGAAGCGGCGTACTAGCGTGTACGCGTGGCGGCTCCGTAGCGAAGTTGAGAGCGTGGAACGGCCGATGTCGTCCACGGCTGAAAGCTACAGCTTCAGGTTCGTGAAATCTGTCGGGAAGTCCTGGTCTTGGCGCAGGGGAAATGGAGGAACCGCTGTAAGGGTGATCCCTACAGCTTCCGCCCGGATGCTTCGCTCGTGCCGCCCGGAAGGTGCGGGTCAATGCCACACGCTGCTCCGCGTCGTGCGAGATGGTGTAGGATATTCCGTACTCGTCCAGGGACCGGTGGATCTCGCCCACGATGGGGACCGACGGGGTGTGAAAGTCCGCGAAACCACGCAATGACAGAGGCTCGCTTCTTGCGCGGAATGCGAAATTTCGTTAGATATTGAACATGCCCGATCATCACCACCGCTGCCCCAGTCTCTCGAGGGTGTTCCTGCTCCTCGCTGGCGTGCTCTATTTCCTGGGCGCGGCAGCAGAGCCGCTGCTGCATGCAAATCCAGTTCAGGCGCAGGGTGGTATGGTGGTTCTGTTCGACGCGGTGGAGAGTGGGTCCGACGAGTCCGATTCTCCGGTTCCGCACAACGAGTCGCAGTGTCTTCTCTGCAAGGCTGCCGGGCCGCTCGTGGTTCCCGACGGGGGCCTCGTGCTGGCGGACCACCTGATCCGTGCACCTAGCGCTTTTCGGCTGTCTACCGGCAGTCGCGCATCCTCCACATTCGCCCTTCCGCAGTCGCGCGCTCCCCCCTTCGTCTAGGGACGACGTCCGTCGTCCGCACTCTCCAGCACAAAAATTAGGTTCCTTCCTACGTCTGCACCTTGGGTGCAGGGGCAGGCCTGTTGTCCCGTAGCTGACAGTGGTCGATGCGCCAGAGATTATTCCTTACGTGCTGCGTTCTTGGCGTGGCGGGTATGCTTTTCCCGCCCCGCGCTCACGCGATGGGCGTGCCGGCGGACACGCTTCCGGCCGGCCGTGCGGTGGTGGCTGCTGCCGTGGATCCGCAGCCGGATCCGCGTGTCGGCGTGATCATCGGCGTGGTGATGGACGCCGAGACTCGTGAGCCTCTGCCGGGCACCTATGTGCGGCTCCGCGAGCTCGGGCGGAACGAGCTGTCGCACCGCGATGGCAGCTTCCACTTCCGTCTCCTTGCGCCGCGCAGCTATACGATCGTCGCGCAGCGGATCGGCTACGCACCCATCGAGCAGCGGGTGCGGGTCTCGGCCGGCGACACGGCTCGCCTGACTCTGGCGCTCACCCCCACCGCGCTGGAGATCACCGGAATCGTCGTGACCGGCACGGGTCGGGAGCGGGGGGCGGGCGACACGTATCGGCCGACCACGGTGTTGGGAGATGCGGAGCTGCGCCGGCGCCTGGAGAGCAGCGTTGCGGCCACCGTCGCGCATGTGCCGGGGATCTCGCAGCAGTACAACGGCCCCGCAGCTTCGCAGCCGGTGATCCGCGGCATGGGCGGGGATCGCGTGCTGGTTCTGGAAGATGGGCAGCGCACGGGCGATCTCGCCGGCACGGCCGCCGACCACGTGGTGACGATCGAGCCGCTCACAGCCAAGCGGATCGAGATCGTACGTGGGCCGGCGGGTTTGCTGTACGGCAGCAATGCGTTGGGCGGGGTGATCAACGTCGTTCGCGAAGAGGTTCCGCGCACGCTGCCGGAAGCGCTGTCGGGCACCTTGAATGTGCAGGGCGAGTCGGTCAACCGCGGATTGACGGGCGGCGGCGCGGCCCTCTTCGGTATCGGTCGGCTGGCACTCCGTGGCGAAGTGAGTGGCCGCGCGGCGGGTGACACGCGCACGCCGCTTGGCGTTCTCCCCTCGAGCGAGCTGCGCGGGTTGAATGGAAGCGTGGGCGGGAGCTGGATCGCGAGCTGGGGGTTCGCCGGTGCCGCGTACCGCGACTTCGCACTCGCCTATGGCGTACCCGGCGAGTTCAACGGCGAGGCGATTCCGGGCGCACACCCGGATGGTGTCGAGATCGAGACGCGTCGGCGCACCGGGCGTGTCGAAGCCGGTCACTTCCTCGGTGTGGGGCCGTTCAGCGCGCTGACGGTGGATGCCAATCTGGTCCATTACCAGCACGACGAGATCGAAGGCCAGTTCGATGGGAGGAACATTCTCGGCGCCCGCTTCGACAACATCTTCGGCAGCGCCAATCTTGTTGCCCGGCACGAGCACGAGCTGGAGGTGCTTCGGACGGAGGGCGCGATCGGCCTCTGGGCCTTCGTCCGCGACAACCGCGCGCTCGGTGCATTTACCGGGAGCCGGTCGGCGCGTGCTCACGCTCTCGCCGGTTTCATCTACGAGGAATTGGGTTTCGGGCAGTGGCGCCTGCAGTTCGGCGGGCGCTACGATTGGAGCCGTATCGCCCCGGTGTCTACCGCGCCCATCCTTATCGGCGAGCGGGAGGTACCGGTTCGGGAGCGCGACTTCGGCGCGTTGTCCGGCTCCGCCGCCGCGCTCTACGAGGTGCGGCCGGGTTGGACGCTGGGTGTGAGCGTCGCGCGCGCCTTCCGCACGCCCACCGTGGAAGAGCTGTACTCTGATGGGCCGCACCTCGGCGACTTCTCTTACGATATCGGCAACCCGGAGCTCCAGCCCGAGGTCGGACTGGGTGGAGACCTCTTCCTCCGCGCTACGCTTCCGCGCCTGCAGCTGGAGGGGAGCCTCTTTCATAACTTCATCCGCAACTACATCTACCACCAGCCCACCGGGGAGATCGA
>JACDHR010000250.1 GCA_013820915.1 Gemmatimonadota bacterium | reverse complement strand
GTCGGACCCGGCGCTCCAGCAGATCCCGATCGTCGAAGCCGACCCGATCGTGCGAAGGCGCGGGAGGCCGGGTCCACTGCGCCAGCGACAGGATCGCCGTCGCGAGCGCGAGCGGCCGGTCGCGTGATGCATCATCATCGGCACGGATCTCCGCCTCGTCGGCAATGTCCTCCGCGAGTCGGTGCAGCGCCGGCAGCCAGAACAGCATGCAGGTGAGGAACCGGAGCAGCGAGAGGCGGAGCGGATCGCGCCGGGCGACGTGCGCCGCCTCGTGGGCGAGCACCGCCTCCAGCTCCGTGGGGGAAAGCCGTTCGGCGAGCCTCCGTGCCACGTACACGCGTGGCTTCACCCACCCGGCCGTGAACGCCGGACTTGGCAGTCCGTCCACGACACGCACCATACTCGGTTCAATGCCGATGGAAACCGCCGCATCCCGGAAGGCGTCGCCCGATTCCGGCACTCGGGCTTCGAGTGCCGACAGCACGGTGCGCTGCGCCCGCCACGCCCGCCCGCGGTCCCAGACGGCATACGCCAGCCCCACGAAGAACAACAGATGGAAGACGCCGTGCACCGGCGCCATGATGAGGTGCAGCGCCACCACGCAGAGCGTCCAGAGATGATCCCGCCCGGCCAGGTGCTGGTCCAATCCGATCGGCAGGTGGTGGCCGAGCAATGGGCTGGTGCTTAGCAGCAACAGAACGCCGAGCCCGAGCAGCACCGCGCGGCGGTGGCTCCGCTCACGCCGGATGATCGCCCGGACCGGAAACGCCTTTCGCCCGCTCATGCTCATCCCTCCTCTTGATGCATCCGCTCGCGAATCAGGCGCATCAACTCTGCGAGTTGCTCCGGGTTCCGATCCGCCAGCACATCCACGAATGAAGCGGCCACCGCTTCGGGGCCGAGGGAGAGAATCCCTTCCACAACCCGTCGTGAGGCCTGGCTGCGGAACTCCGCCTCCGAGAGGCACGCCTCGTAATGGAGAATGTCATCCTTCTTCTCCCGCGTGAGCAGCCCCTTGGCGACCAGCTTGTTGAGCACGGTGATCACGGTGTGGATCGCGACGGCGTGCTCCTCGACCACCCGCTCATGCACCGTCCGGGCGGTCGCCGGCTTGCCGATTGCCCACACGACCCGCATCACGCGCGCTTCCAGGTCGCCGAGCACCTTGGCCACTCCCTCCGCGGAGAGGCGGACCGTGTCCCGGAGGCGCGGCGCCTCATCATGATCGCTGGAAGAAGTGGACCGCTTCGTCACTCTGGCTCGCAGTGTGGGGACAAAAACGTTGGCTAGAGCAATGTACGCCGGATTCTACCGTGCGTACACCCTTGGGGTTCACCGCGGGGCATGGATCTGCTGCCGCGGGTCCTGCTCAGTCCGAGGACGGCCGCGCGACCCGGGCGCGGGCGTGGCCGTGACCACCTCGGTTTTACGAGGTATAAACCTTGCGCGGCTGCTTGCTTCCCGCGCTGGATGCCAAGCGGGCCCGCACACAAAGCTCGAGTAGGAACTTTCAATGTCGAACGAGCACCGGCACGACCACGACCACGCGACGAATCCCGCGGAACCGGGCGCAGCTCGGCGCGAGGAACCGCCGGCCGAGCCCGGCTACCCGGAGCACCCGGAAGAAGCACATCCGCCCGGCCGCCTCCCCGGCCCCGCCACCCGGACGGAGCCGTCTCGCGGCCGCGGCGCTGCCCATGCCGCTCACCAGGAAGCGGCGGAGGAAGGGGCGGGGATGCACGGGCATGCGCATGCCGGTCACGAGGTGCACGACAAGCACGTGGGACACAGCGTGGAGATGTTCCGGAGCAAGTTCTGGATTTCCCTGCTGCTGACGATCCCCACGGTGATCTGGGGGCACATGCTCGCGCAGGTCACCGGCTACATGCCGCCGATGTTCCCGGGATCGCAGTGGATCGCGCCGGTCTTCGGCACCATCGTCTTCTTTTACGGCGGGTGGGTCTTCCTGCGCGGCGCCGCCCGCGAGCTGAAGGACCGGCTGCCGGGCATGATGACGCTGATCTCGCTGGCGATCAGCGTGGCGTTCATCTTCAGCCTTGTTGTCACGCTCGGCTATCCCGGCATGCCGCTCTGGGAGGAGCTGGCCACGCTGGTCACGGTAATGCTGCTGGGCCACTGGATCGAGATGCGCTCCATCTTCCAGGCACAGGGCGCGCTCAAGGAGTTGGCGAAGCTGCTGCCGGGCACCGCGGAGCGGGTCGTGGGGGAACGGACCGAGGAAGTGCCGGTTGACCAACTCCGGGATGGCGACCTCGTCCTGGTCCGGCCCGGCGCGAGCATCCCGGCCGATGGCGTGGTGCGAAGCGGCGGCAGCTCCGTCAACGAGGCGATGATTACCGGCGAGTCGCGCGCGGTCCGAAAGCAGGACGGCGACGAGGTGATCGCCGGCACGTCCAACGGCGAAGGGTCGCTCCGCGTTGAGGTCACGAAGACGGGTGAGAGAACCGCGCTCGCCGGGATCATGCGGCTCGTGGAGCAGGCGCAGGGCTCGCGCTCGCGCGCACAGGCGCTGGCCGACCGGGCGGCCTTCTGGCTGACGCTGGTGGCCGTGGCGGCGGGCGTCGGTACGGCGGTGGCGTGGACCGCGCTGGGCGCGGAGGGTTCCTTCGTCGTGGAGCGCGTGGTCTCCACCCTGGTCGTGGCCTGCCCGCACGCGCTCGGGCTCGCGATCCCTCTGGTGATCGCGATTTCCACCACCCTCGGGGCGCGCAACGGTCTGCTCATCCGCGATCGCCGCGGCCTCGAGGAGGCACGCAATCTGGATGCGGTGGTCTTTGACAAGACCGGTACGCTCACGCTCGGCGAGCACCGTGTCGTTTCCATGGAGACCGCCGAAGGGATCAGCCCCGACGAAGCGCTCCGGCTGGCTGCCGGCGTGGAGCACGACTCTGAGCATCCGGTCGCCCGAGCGATCCTTGCCAGTGCGGACGAGCGGGAGATCCGGGTCCCGGGCGCCGAAGCGTTCGAGGCGATTCCCGGCCTCGGCGTGCGTGCGCAGGTGGAGGGACGGGAGCTGCAGGTCGGCGGCCCCAACCTGCTCCGCAAAGAGGGGATCGCTCCGGAGCCGGAGCTCGCCCGGGCCGCCGAAGCCGCGGCCGCCAGCGGCCAGTCCACCGTCTACCTGGTCGAGAACGGACGCACGCTCGCGGTCTTCGCGACCGCGGACGCGATCCGCCCGGAATCCGCCGAAGCGGTGCGGCGGCTGCACGAGAATGGCATCGAAGTGGTCATGCTGACCGGCGACTCGCGGGCCGTGGCCGAGGCGGTGGCGAAGGAGCTGGGGATCGACACCGTATTCGCCGAAGTGCTCCCGGAGGACAAGGCGAAGAAGATCGAGGAGCTGCAGCGACAGGGAAAGCGCGTGGCGATGGTCGGCGACGGAGTGAACGACGCGCCGGCACTGGTGACGGCGGATGTGGGCGTGGCGATCGGCGCGGGAACCGATGTCGCCGTGGAGGCAGGCGACGTCGTGCTGGTCCGCAGCGATCCCCGCGACGTGCCCCGAATCGTGGAGCTCAGCAAGGCCACTTACCGGAAGATGATCCAGAACCTCTGGTGGGCGGCCGGCTACAACATCGTCGCCATCCCTCTCGCCGCCGGCGTGCTGGCTACCTACGGGATCCTTCTCGCACCCGCGGTCGCGGCGATTTTCATGTCGGCCAGCACCGTGATCGTGGCGATCAATGCACAGCTTCTGCGGCGGCAGGAGATCTGACGGGGACGTGGAGTGGTGAGGTACCACGGAACGGGTGGCAATCACCATGCTCGCGCTGGACCAAGGAGGAGGGGCCGATGTATGTCTTCGTTATCCACGACTCTGCCAGGCGCTGACTGGCCCCACCGTGAACGATCCCGGCGAGATCCATGGCACGGAGGTGGAGGTGACGCTTGGCGGGCAGCTATCTCGCGACGATCCAACTCCTCGCGCGCCTGATTGGAGAGACGAAAGCTCATCCGCCAGTGGCAACAGCGCCATCGCCCGCTGGCGCAGCGCCCGGCAGCCAGAGCGTGAAGCACGATCCCTCCCCCGGTACGCTCCGCAGCGTCAAGTCCCCGCCCATGCGCCGCGCCAGCTCCAGGGCGATGGCGAGCCCGAGGCCGGTACCGCCCTGCTTGCGGGTGTTCCCCGGATCGACCTGGACAAAGGCCTCGAACACCCTCGCCGCCTCGTTGGCCGAGATGCCGATCCCCGTGTCCTCCACCCGAAAGAAGGTCCACGGACCGCCCCCATCGAGCTTTGCGTCCGCATCGGGCGCCCCGCTGGTGCCACCGCTTACCGAGACGCTGCCGTCACGTTCGGTGAACTTGAGCGCGTTGCTCAGCAGGATCACCAGGATCTGACGGACGCGATCTCCGTCGCCCAAATAGAAGTGGTCCTCGTCGGGGAGCGCGGCTTCCACGCTCACCGCGGCCACCGCGGCTTGCGGCTCGATCAGGGAGATCGCGGCCGAGATGGACTGGTCGGCCCGGAGTGTCTCCTGTTTGAAGTGCAGTCGCCCCGACTCGACCTTGGCAAGATCGAGGATATCGTCGATAAGTCCGATCAGGTGCACACTGCTCGCGTGGATCCGGGTGAGGTACTCCCGCTGTTTGGACGTCATCGGCCCGGCGACCTCCAACACCAGGAGATCCGTATAACCAACGATGGCGTTGATCGGCGTGCGGATCTCGTGGCTCATCTTGGCCAGGAACTGCGATTTCGCACGGTTCGCCTCCCGCGCCTCCTCGGCGAGCTCCTGCTGGCGCACACTGGCGATGACCAGTTGTTCGTTCATCTGCATCGCGCGGGATCGGGCCTCCTCCACCTCTCCGCGGGCCTCCTCCGCGTCTCTGAAGAGGCGTGCGTTGTCCACCGCCATCGCGCAGCGGGCAGCCAGATCCTCCGCCAGCTCGAGGTCCGATTCGGTATACTGGTGACCGACGTCCGCGCTCACGAAGGTGATGGCCCCGAGCACATTGCCGCGGGCAAGGAGCGGGACCACCATAGCCGAGCCGATGCCGAGTGCCCGGAGATCATGCAGGTTTGCCTCGCTTCCCGCGACACTCACGAGCAGCTCGTCGGAAACGTGCGGGATCACCTCGCTCGCACGGGAGCGCTCCGCCCGGGGCAATCCGAGTGGATCGTCCCGATGCGGCGGCCAGCCGCCCTCCAGCCTGCGCGCGTGCTCCCGTTTGAGGGGGTCCGGGTGAACGATGGCGACGCGGCGCATGGATCCGTCCGGCTCGGCAATGTCGACGATGCACCACGAACCCAGGTAGGGGAGCGCCATCCCCGCGACGGTCGAGAGCGTGCTCTGATAGTCGAGAGACTCGGCGAGACGCCGGCTTACCCGGGAAAGGAAGCGCAGCACGGCATCCGCCCCCAAATCAGCACCAGGGGCCGGCACGATTATCGCGCGAGGGGGGAATCGATTCCCCGTGTTTTCTCGGGGTACGGCCATAGTGACATCCGGGATTTTGGGAGCCGCCCCGTCGGGCGGTTGCCTGGTGGCGATAGTGCGCCTAGCTTGCCGTTCACGCAACACCCGCGCCGGTCCGTGGCGCGTTCCCCCGCATGGGTGAGCACCCGTCGCTCAGGGTACCCCAAGGACGACGTATGGCCCATCATCCACTCTACGTTGGTGAACTCGCGCGGCGGCTCGTGGAGCACGAAGCGGGCGGTTCGCCCGCTCCCTCGGCGTCGGTAGCCGCGGCCGAAGCGGCGTGCCGCAGATTGAAGGATGATCTGATCGATCTGCTTGGTCGGGGTGGGGTCTCCGCGCTGATGGGACGCGCCCTCAATCTGGCGAAGCGGGAGCGCCCGCTCCTGGCCGGAGTTACGCTGGACACGGAATCGGACGCCTGCTTCACGGGCCTTGCCGATGCGATGGCGGCGGGTACCGACGAAGAAGCGGCCGCCGCCGCCGCCGCCGTGCTCGCGCACCTGCTGGGCTTGCTCATCATCCTGGTCGGCGAGGAGTTGGGCATGCAGCCCGTCCACAAGTTCTGGCCCC
>JACDHR010000249.1 GCA_013820915.1 Gemmatimonadota bacterium | reverse complement strand
CCTGAGAGCTGCGCCGGGTAGTGGCCCGTGCGGTGCGCCATCCCCACCCGCTCCAGCGCGTCATGCACCCGCTGCTTGCGCTCGGCCGATGGCATGTTCCGGTAGGTGAGCGGGAGCTCCACGTTCTCGTAAACGGTAAGGTCACCGATCAGGTTGAAGGCCTGGAAGATGAACCCGATCTCGCGGTTGCGGATCTGGGCCCGCTGCGAGGCGTTCAGCTTCGCCACCGGCTCGCCAACCAGCCGGTACTCGCCCGAGGTCGGCGAGTCCAGCAGCCCCAGGATCGAGAGAAGCGTGGTCTTGCCGCAGCCGGAGGGGCCCGCGATGGCGATGAAGTCGCCCTTGCGGATCTCCAGGTGCACGCTGTTCAGAGCGTGCGTCTCCACCTCCTCGGTGTAGAACACCTTGCTCACTGCGTCGAGATGGATCAGCGGTCGGTTGGACATGAGATCTGCGGCCTTTCGAAAGATGGATGCGCCGGGGGACTGGTGGTCGGCATTCGGGGCCCGGGGAGGTGCTTTTCGAGAAAGGGTGCGGGGCGCCCCGAATGCCGAATGCCGACCCCGACCCCCGCCCTTCATCGCAATCTCACCCTCTCGTACGCGTCCCACTGGGACATGTCGGAGAGGATGATGATGTCGCCCTCGGCCAGGCCGTTCACGACCTCGATGGTGTTGACCGAGCTTCGCCCGAGCTGGGCGTTGATGCGGCGCGCGGTGGAGCCGTTCTCCTCCAGGCGGAAGAGGCCGACGGTGCTCTCGGCCTGCCCGTAGGCGGGACGGCCCACGTAGAGCACGTTCTCGAGCCGCTCGATCTCGATCGTGCCGTCCACGCTCAGGTCGGGGCGCGCGCCGCGCGGGAGCTCGCCCTCGAGCGTGACGTCGACGGTCACCGTCCCGTTCTGGACGGCCGGGTCCACCCGGACCACGCGGCCCGCCACGATCCCGTTGCGGGTGTCGATGTTGGCGCGCTGGCCCACCGCCACGTCTCGCGCCTGCGTCTCGGGGATGCGCAGCTCGGCACGGAGCCGGCCCGGCTGCACCACCACGGCCAGCCGGGTGCCGGGGTTCACCCACTCGCCCTCCTGCAGCGGCAGCTCGCGGAGCACCCCGCTGGCGCCCGCGGTCACCCGCAGCGAGTGCACGTAGCCCTGCTGGAAGGCGGAGAGCCCGCGCAGGCGGTCCACCTCACCGAGCTGCGCGGTGAGCTGCGCCTTCATCGACTCGCCGATGAAGCTCAGCCGCTTCTGCTCGATCTCCAGCCGCGCGGCCAGCTCCTCGGCCGTATCCTCAGAGCGCTGCAGATCCATGCGCGGGATCAGGCCGCGCTCGGCCATCTGCCGGTTCGCCTCCACCTGCCGCACCGCCTCGCGGTACTGCGACCGCACGGTGGCCACCGCCGCCTCCTGCGTAAGCCGCTGGTTCTCCAGAGTCGCGCGCAGACTCGCCAGATTCGCCTCTGAGCCGGCCACCTGCCGCTGCGCCTCCATGGACTGCAGCTGCACGTCCGGGTTACTCAGCACCAGCAGCTCCGTATCCGGGGTCACCGTGGTGCCGGGCTGCACCAGCACCCGCTCCACGCGGCCCGCGGTGACCGCGGAGATGTAGCGGATCTGTTCCGGCACCAGCGTGCCCGGCCCTCGGACCTGGCGCACCATCGTCCCGCGCTCCACTGTGTCCATCCACACGCCCGCTCGGTCCACGCTGGGGGCGGCGGGCTCGATGCGGGCCACGGCGATGGTGGTCAGCAGCACCGCCAGCAGCCCGGCTCCGCCCAGGATCCACCGGGTTCGGTTCGGTTTCGTTACGCGTGGGATGTCCATGGGGATCTATAAGGCGTGGTTCTGGAATGAGATTCAATCGTCGGGCGGGGATCGGAAGATCCTCCTCTGCCCGACGGCATCCGGTCGGAGTGAGAGGGCGTCAGCGCAGGCTCGGCTCGCGGTCGTCGACCAGCGCCGCCACCGTCTCGCAGACCCGAGCCAGGCGGCTCTCGAGGCGGGCGAAGCGCTCCTCCACCTGATCCTCGTCCAGCGCGTGGACCGACCGGGCGGCGCGCATGCGGGTCACGGCGTCCAGCAGCGGCACCAGGCCGAACCGCGCCGTGAGACCCAGGAATGGGACCATCAACACGGCGCCGCCCATCCAGAGCGCCACGACCAGGTTGAGATCGAGGTTGAGTCCAGTCACTGGGTCCTCCGCGGGTTGATCGGTTCGTCTGCGGCCGTCGATGGGGTCCGCACGGTGCCCACCAGAAGGGAAGAACGGTGCCGGGCTCGCCCGGGAAGGTAACCCGTTGTGATGATGCAGGTTGTCCCGTTCATAGGCGCCACTGGCCCCGTCCGGGGTGTGCGGCCGTGGGATTCTCCCGTCCCGGAAGCGAACACTTTCGAAGCGTTCTTTACCCGGGAAGTACTTCGTCGGGTGGGGAAACGTTCGAGCGGAAGGGGTGCTCAAGCGGGATGGCTGCCGGAGGAAGGGGAGCGCGTTCAACCTGGGGTGTGACGGCGGCCGCTCCGGTATCCCGGTCGCCCGCCGGGTGCCATCCAACTCAACCGTCGGTTTCGCAGGTTCGCGGCACGGCAAAAAATTTTAAGCACCTCCATTTGCGGTAAAAATTTTGGCCGATAATTTTAATCGTCTTCGTTCGATTGAAATTTCTCGCAATCCGCTGCCCGGTTGAATCCGTCACTCTTCGGCGCGAGCGCGTCCGGCCGCTGACTCGGCTCACTGGAGTCGCGAATCTCTCGATCGCGTTCGTCCCCGACCCGCTGCCTCCGAAGTGGGAATGGCTAGGTGATCTCTGGCCGCTGCTGCTGGAGGCCAGAACGGCCCTGGCAAGCCAGGATGGCACGGGCAAGCATCTGCCGAATCCGGAGCTCATCCTCCGACCACTCCAGAACCGGGAGGCTCAGAAGTCCTCGAGCCTGGAGGGAACATACACCGACCCCGAGCAGCAGCTGCTTTTCGGGCTCGATCCAAAATATCCCCTTTCGAGCGACGATCCGGTCAACGCGCACCGGGAGATCTTCAACTATGCAGAAGCACTTCGCCTCCGGAGACAGATTTCGGAGGAGCTGCCGTTATCACTTCGCCTGATCAAGAACCTCCACGCCGTCTTGATGAACGGCGTCCGTGGATCGGATCGGAATCCGGGTGAATTCCGGCGGATGCAGAATCAGGTGGGATGGCCCGCCCGGTACGTTCCGCCGCCCGTGCCGGAAATGCAGGCCGCTCTCGATGACCTCGAGAGGTACCTGCATTCCGAAAAGCGGTTCGATCCGCTGGTCGAGGCATTCCTGGTCCATTACCAGTTCGAGGCAATTCATCCATTCATGGACGGGAACGGTCGCGTAGGGCGTCTTCTCCTGGCGCTCACGATCTGCGACTGGTGCGGCCTTTCGAACCAGTGGCTCTACATGAGCGACTACTTCGACCGGAACAAGGATGACTACATCGATCGAACGTTCGCCGTGAGCACGGACGGAAGCTGGTCGGGGTGGATCGCCTTCTGTCTCCGGGGCGTGGTTGAGCAGGCGCGCGATACGCTTCTTCGATGCGAACGCCTCATCGAACTCAATCGCCAGTTCCACGAGCAGGTCAACAACATGGGGGGAAGCATTCGCCTCTCGCGAATCGTGGACGAGCTTTTTATTTCACCCGTAGCGATCGTCACCCACACCGCCTCCACGCTTGGGGTGAGCTACCCCACCGCGCGAAGCGATCTCCGGAAGCTGGAGAGGGCGGGTATCCTGAGGCCGATCGAGCAGGCTCCGCAGATTTCGTATATTTGCTCTGCGATTCTGCAGATCACGTATGCCGATTGAGCCGGCTTCAGAACGCCGGGCCCACACACTGTTGTTGGAGAATCCGGGGCTTATTTCGTCAGCATTCCCCCACCGGCCCAAACCAAGCGGATTGCAGCCATGATCGCAGCGGGGCCGGATCGCGGACTCGGCCAAGCAGTAATCGAGCGCGCCTTGGTGCTCCAGCACATCAGGTCGATTCTTCACGCCGACCTTATTGTGTCGCCGGTCGCAGGCCGGGTTCATGGTTCCGATGCCGGTTTTTTTCGGCACGGAGTGATCATGTCCGTGCTGACCTCTGGGCCCTGGCAATAGGCAACCAAAGCTCCCGGGAAGAGCGGTTGCGTGGCTATGCCGACGCGGCCTTGAGGCGGGTTGGGCAGGCAATCCGGGGTAGGGGCGGATTGCATGAAGCGCTCCGCGGAGCGACTGGCCGATCAGGTCTCGACGACGCGCTGTACCACTTTAACGTAGTCCTCACGAGCAGCGTCGGATCTCTGAACCACACCCACAACGCGATCCACGGCGTTGCGGGCGGTGCGAGTCCGGTTGACCCGCCGGAAATCAGCCCGGAAGGTCAATCCACGCCCCCCGCGCGGGGGCGACAAAACAACTCACACCACAAAACGACAATGGCAACGTTTAATCCACGCCCCGTCGCCTCCAGCGACTGGCTGGGTCGCGCACCCCCCGGATACCACCGCCACTCACGACGGTGAGCTGACGCAGCGGGACCAGCACTTCGCCTTGCTCCTACGGAGTTCGCTGCAGGCGCCGTTAGGCATATCTGCGCTCTGCCTGTGTCGTAATATCACAGTTGCTGTGGATTAGACGGATGTTCTCAACCGTATAGCCCTTGGCAGCTTCAAAACGGTCAAGAACAGCGTACCGCTCGGGTAATGGGTTTCTGCAAATCGCGCACAGGCCTAATTGTTCCTGGTACTTCGCCCGTTTTAATGCTTTGTGCATCGCCGGTGTTCCACGTTCATCATACGTGAGCTCCTTGTAGATTTTGCGCCGGTAGGCAAATAATAGGTCGGGGTTGCCGCTGCTGAGGTCTTCCAAGTCAGCGCGAAGTCTGTTCAGGAGGGATTGAGCAAGATCCCGTTCCGCAGCCGTCAGCATCCGGTTTGGCATAATCTCAGAAGAAATGACCGGTTGATCTATTTGCGAGCGCGGCATATCATCCGCCGCCCTGTGTCCTATGTACAAATCGAATCGCCGCCTGCACGGGGCTGCCCAACAATCTCTTCGCGGCTCTGTGCGTGCTTCGCAGCCGTTCGGAACGGTAAATAGAAGCTGCCTCGGAAGCGGCACCCCGAGCCTCTTTCGCCGCTGTATACGCTTTGGTAGCGATAGCTGCGGCGGACTTCATCCTCAACTTCGAAGCTTTCTCCGAGGCTCGGTTCGCCGCTTCCTGAGCACGCGCTGCCGCTCCACAAGTTGCTTCGTACTCCATTTCGCCCGTTATGCGGCCTGGCACAGCCAGACCGGGGTCATCGCGAACCAGCTTCACCGCAGTTTGAAGTTGTTCAAGTGATGTCCGTGCAGCGGCGCACGCGATCTCAGCGTCCCGTGCGGCAGCGCGGATATGTTTTGTACGCGTGCGCGCGACGATCCGCATTCCAGCCCAGATGACGAGGACAATCGGCCACAAGTAGACGAGGCCTGCTGATATGAACATGGTCAACACCATCAGGGGCACGACGAGAAGTGCACCGATCAACGCGGGGCCTGCAAGCGCCGACACCCACCGCGCGGGTATAATGAGGAACATTTTACACCTCCCGTGAGCGTCGTTGAAACTGGCATGCGGCCCAACGCCTGAATTAAGCCGACTTGCGAAGCAAGTTCGGCTTGAATGAATTGTTAGACCGCGCCTCTACAGACTGACCAACACGGCGACGGCGTGTGCGAAAGCATGCGCAAGGATTGCAGCCTCAATCCCGTAGCGCCAGTCAGTACTGTCCGGTTATAAGTCGAAGAGCAGCAACTGGTTAAGAAGCTGGCCTTCGTCGGCCGAGCCGGAGTTTTGCGAAAGTGCTTGTTCCAGCTGGGTTTTCTCGAAAAGCGTGGCGCTCAGGATCTGTAGAATTGTGTAGAGATCCCGTTCGATGCCGAGCCGCTTCTTCACGATGGCCACGAGCACATAAACGCTGATGGCTGTCCAGATCTGCGTCTTCACGGCGTTCTCCGAGGTGCCATAGAAGGCCTTGATCCGCAGGTGCTGCTTGATTTACTTGAAGAAGAGCTCCACCTGCCAACGCG
>JACDHR010000248.1 GCA_013820915.1 Gemmatimonadota bacterium | reverse complement strand
TGGGCGCGCGTCCAGCTCTCGGTCCGCTCCCGCTCGGTGCGCTTCCGAAAGTTGTCGTACTCGGCCGCCAGGCGGAGGTATCGCTCCCGAGCCTCTGAATCGCCGGTTACGACGGCAGCACCTTCCCCCGATTCCGTGGCGCCACCAGCCGTCTCCGCGCTGGCTGCGTCAGAGCCGCGTCCCCCCGCGGACACCGGCTCCTGCTCCAGAGTATCGACGGCTTCCTGCTCCGGTCTCGAGCCGTTCGTCTGTACGGTGGAGTTCTCGTTCACGGGAGACTGCTTGTCCGTATCTTTCGGTGTCATGAGCCCGAATCTGTAGAGAGTTCACGCGTGCGAGAGCTTCGAACCGGCCCAAGCCAGGCCCGGCGAACCTCACACGTTTATCTGATAAAGCCGCCTTCGCGCCAGCAGTGGAGCAATCGATATGCCAGCGAGCCGCGACCGATTGGCAGGGTTTGTACGATTCGCAGGGATGCGCACCGCGCCTCAGCGCCCGTGGTCTCCCGCCGCGTAGATCGCCCGATAGTTCCAGAGGTAGACCAGCATGGAGTAAACCGTCAGCACCAGCGCGATCGTGAGCGTAACCACGGCGAAGCCCCAGTGAAACGACTCCAGGCCGTGCCAGAAGGCACTGTCCCACCCCCGAGTCCGCGCGGCGGACTGGAGTGCGAACCAGAGGATCGCGGCGCCGACGAAGATATTCTGGGCGAGGGCTTTATACTTCCCCGCCGGGCCGGCCGGGATCACCACGCCACGCCGGGCGGCGTAGCTGCGGAAGAGCGTGATGAAGATCTCACGCCCGAAGATCACGACCAACACCCAGAGCGGGAGCGTATCGCCGAACCACGGGAAGCGCCCCTCCGGACCGGGCTGCCGGGCAAGGATGTAGAAGGGAATGAAGGTCGCGGCGAGCAGGAGCTTGTCCGCGAACGGGTCGAGCAGTTTCCCCAGATCAGTGACCAAACCCTGAGAGCGGGCCAGATACCCGTCCCATATATCGGAGAGCGCGGCCATCAGAAAGATGGTAAACGCGCCGATGCGGGCACCGAACTGATCGATGAAGAGCAGCGGAACGACGACCACGGCGAGTATGATCCTCGCGATCGTGATCAGGTTGGGAAGGTTCACTCCGCGCTCCCTTTCCCCCGAGCCTTTAACTGAGCGATTTGATGACCAGCTTGCTGACGGCCTTCAAAGTATCGAATACCCCGATTCCCCGCGACCCCACGGCCTCGAAATGGGGAACCGCATCGGGGTTCAGGTTCTCGTCCAGCTCCTGCACGGAGCAGATATTGGGAAGATCCCGCTTGTTGTACTGGATGACGAAGGGAAGCTGGCGGACGTCGAGCCCGTATTCCGTCAGGTTCTCGTAGAGGTTGTGCATCGCCTCGATGTTCGCATCCAGGCGCTCGACCTGGCTGTCGCCGACGAAGACGATGCCGTCGACCCCTTTGAGGATCAGCTTGCGCGAGGCATTGTAATACACCTGCCCGGGCACGGTATAAAGGTGGAACCGGGTCTTAAACCCGCGGATGGTACCCAGATCCACGGGAAGGAAATCAAAGAACAGGGTGCGCTCCGTCTCGGTGGCCAGCGATATCAGCTTCCCCCGCATGGTGGGCGCCACCTTCTCGTACACGTATTCCAGGTTCGTCGTCTTCCCGCCGAGGCCGGGGCCGTAGTACACGATCTTGCAGTTAATCTCGCGCGAGGCGTAGTTGATCATCGACATGCGGGCGGCTCCTCACGAATCTCCAAAAAGGCGGTCGATCTCATCCTCGACCTCGGACGCAAAGCTGGTCTCCAGGCGGGGATGCGGGGTGGTGGAAGCGCGCTCGAACATCTCACAAAAGATCTCGGTCAGCTCGCGGACGACGCCCTTGGCCTTCAAGCGCACCATCCCGAGCGTCGCACGGTTGTCGAACAGGGCCACGAAGATCACCCTCCGGGCCACGTCGGCGAGGAACATCGACTCCTTCTCGCCCTGGTGGAAGAGCGAGGAGAACTCGTTCTCTCCGATCATGGAGGCGAGCTGATCGTTGGCGGAGAAATCGGCGGCCGCAAGCGATGCGAAGGCGGTCGAATCGAACTCCGGCGCTTCTCCGGCGGTGGTGATCAACTGCCCGACCCGGTCCACGAGAAGGGCACATCGGGCGTTGGACTGCTGAAGGAAGAACTGAAGCAGGCGCTCGATTCGCTCGGAGTCGTGCTGCTCGAAGGTCCAGCTCGCCGCTCCGCTCGCCTTCACGCCATCTCCGGGGCGAGAGCACGGGCGGCCAGCGTGTCTTCGATCCGCTCGAGGAGGGCGGCAGCACGGCGGCGCAGCAGCGGCTGGCGCTCCCAGGCCATGAAGTCGCGCAGGAGGAGCACGGTATCCACCGATGCGTCCTCCTTCCCGAGGTATCCCAGAGCAGCCAGGCGGCGGATCGGGTGCGGATTGAAGAGATCGCGGCGGTGGCGGCTGATCTGGTCTCTGACCAGGATCACGCCGAGGGTGGCGACCGCCGCTACCGTAAGGACGGTGACGCCGGTGGTTCGGAGAATTTGCTTACTTTCCATGACACGCCTGGGAGCAGCGGGTTGGGGTCGCTAGAGTTCGCGGCGGCCGTGGAGTGCTTCGGCGATGGTCACGCCGTCCGCATACTCCAGGTCGCCGCCAACGGGCAGGCCGCGGGCGATTCGGGTAACGCGCACGCCCGCCGGGACGATCAATTTATGCAGGTACAGCGCGGTCGCTTCGCCCTCGACGCTCGGATTGGTCGCGAGCACGACCTCTCGGATCGGCTCCTCACCATTCAGGCGCTGGATCAGAGGCGCGATGTTCAGCTCCGAGGGGCCAATGCCGTCCAGCGGCGAAAGATGCCCGCCCAGCACGTGGTACAGCCCTCGGTACTGCCCCGTGCGTTCGATGGCGCCGATATCCGACGCCTCCTCGACGACACAGATGATGGAAACATCACGGCGCGGGCTCGCGCAGATCGCGCAGGGGCTCTGCTCCGTGAGGTTTCCGCACCGCTGGCAGGGCCGCACCCGCTCGGACACCGCAAGTATCGCGCGGGCCAGCCGCTCGGCATCTCCCGGCGGTGCTTTGAGCAGGTGGTAGGTGAGGCGGGAGGCCGTCTTTCGGCCAATCCCCGGAAGACGTGCGAACTCATCGGTCAGCCGATCGATTACGGACAAACGGCCATTCCCATAGCGCTACAGTTCCGGGAGCTGAAAGGGCATCGGCAAGCCGCCGGAGACCTTCTTCATCTCCTCCTCGTAGAGTGACTGCGCACGCGTCTGTGCCTCGGACACGGCAGCCAGCACGAGGTCTTCCAACATCTCGATGTCCCCACCTTCCACGGCCGCCGGGTCGATCTTCAGCGCGCGGATCTTGCCTCGCCCGTCGGCAGTCGCCGTGACCATCCCGCCGCCGCTGGAGCTGGAGACGGTGCGCTGCCCAAGCTCCGTCTGGAGCTGCGAGAGCCGGGCCTGCACCTGCTGGCCGAGCTCGAGAATCTGCTGAAAATTGTTCGTCATCTAAATCCTTGTGCGCCAATTGCGGACGGCCAATCTACCAGTAGCGGATCGACCCCCGCAAGTTACGGGCGCCTACGCTCCACGGGACGAGCACAGGCCTCATTCGGCCAGCTCGAGATCCCATTCTTGTACCGCTTTCGCGAGGAGCGGTTCCTCCTCGGTGAGGCGGCGCAGCCGATCCTGACGCGCGCTCTCCACCGTGATGCGCGGGGTGGCGTCTCCCTCCGCGGTGGATCTCCCCGTAACGACTTCAAGAGAAACGGGCTGCCCCAGATGGCGCGCGAGTGAATCTTCGAGCGGACGGCGTCCGGCGGGAGTCGCGAGTCTCTCTCGCGCCGGGGAGTCCGCCGGGATCTCCACACAAATGCTCCCGCTGGAGCCGACGGACACCGGCGCCGCACGGAGGAGGAACCGCAGCCCGCCCGCCATCGCGTCCGGAGCCTCCAGCATCGTTCGCCACGCCCGCCGAACGGAGGCGGAATCGAGAGGCACGATCTTCCCCGGTGCACGGGCGGGCACCCCCCGCACCCCCTGCTCCGCTTCGGGCTGCACCCGTCTCGTGGGCGCTTGCGACGCGCCCGCCAGCGCGTCGGTCGGCGGCTCTGCAGCCGGCGGCTCTCCCGCATCGGGGGAAGGCGCCCGCTCCTCCCGAACCGCCGACGTCGTGGTGGGCGGAGGAGGCGGCTCGGCAGGGCTGCGCTCCCGCACTACCGGCCGCGAGGGCGAACGCTCGGGTGGCGGAGCAGGGGGTGGACGGCGCACCTTCACACGATCCGCACCACCGGCTGGTTCGGACCCGCCCCCGCGATTGCCGCCCAGCGAGGCCAGCACGTCTTCCAGCGTGACGGTGCTCTCCAGGTACGCGAAACGCAGCAGCAGCAGCTCGATCAGGATCCGCTGCTGGCCGCTCTTCCGGAAGCGGCCGTCGGCGTCGAGCTCGGCGACCTGCGAGAGCATGCGGAGCAGATCGCCGGCCGCGAACCGCTCGGCACGCTCGGCGAAAGCGCCACGGAGGTCCGGCCGCACCTCGGCGGCATCGGTCCCGCTCAGGCGGATCAGGAGCAGCGTTCTCAGGAAATCGGCGAGCCCGCGGTAGAACTCGGCCAGGTCGTACCCCTCGTCCAGGAGCCGCGCGACGAACCGGAACACGTCCGCCGGCCGCTGCTCTGCAAGAGTATCGGCAAGCTCGAGGAAAAGCTCATCCTCCACCAGCCCCAGCACACGCGCCACGTCGCTGGGTGTCGGCGCACCCTCGGTGAAGGAGAGCACCTGGTCGAGCAGCGAGAGCGCGTCCCGCATCCCGCCATCGGCTTTCTGCGCGATCGGGAGCAGGACATCGTCCGTGGCCTGCACCCCCTCCGCCTGGAGGACAACGCGCATCCGCCCGATCAACTCCGAGGTGCTGATCCGGTGGAAATCGAAGCGCTGACAGCGGGAGAGGATCGGCGGTGCGGCCTGCTGGATCTTCTGCGGCTCGGTGGTCGCGAAGACGAAGATCACGCGCGGCGGCGGCTCCTCCAGGATCTTCAGCAGCGCGTTCCACGCCTCGCGGGTGAGCATGTGCGCTTCATCGATGATGTAGACCTTGAAGCGGCCCTCCTCCGACGGCGCGTACATGGCGCGCTCGCGCAGATCACGGGCATCGTCCACACCGCGGTTGGATGCGGCGTCTATCTCCACCACGTCCAGCGAGGTCTTCCCCGCCCAGATGCGCTGGCAGGAATCGCACTCCCCGCACGGCTCTCCCGTCGCGCCCCGGCGTGGGCAGTTGAGCGCCATGGCGAGCACCCTGGCCAGCGTGGTCTTCCCCACGCCCCGCGGGCCGCAGAACAGATAGGCATGCGCGACACGGTTCCGCTGCACGGCGGAGCGCAGCGTTTCGGAAACGTGCTCCTGGGTAGCAACCTCTCCGAAGCTGCGGGGGCGATAAGCACGGGCGAGTGCGGTACGGGACAAACGATTTGAGCGGGAAAGGGGGAATAGTTAAAGGCTCACAGCTGACAGCGGTCAGTCGGCACTACATGCGCCAAGCGTCCTCCACATGCTCGATCAGCGGCTCCCCCCCGCCGCGCACCTGCACCGCCACCGCGTCGAACCGGTAGACGTCGCCCGGCTCGCCCCTGCGGTCTATCCAGGCGGCGGCGACTTGCTGGATCTCGCGGCGCTTCTTCCAGGTGATCGCGTAGAGCGGGTGGCCGTAGCCGAGGCCGGAGCGGGTCTTCACCTCGACGAAGGCGACGATTTCGCTACGCCGGGCGATCAGGTCGATCTCCTTCCGCCCCATGCGGAAGTTCCGGTCTACGATCCGCCAGCCGGCGCGCTCCAGGAAGCGGGCGGCGAGCAGCTCGCCGCGATCGCCCAGCTTCTTCGTCATGGCCGGGCGGGGTGCGGGGCCTACGCGACGTGCGCGGCGGCCCCTTCGCGCTCGACGAGAGCGGGCGTGATCTCGCGGCCGATCGCCTCGGCGATCACCCGGATCTGCGTCATCATCTCGTCGAACTGCCGGGGGAAGAGCGACTGTGCGCCGTCCGAGAGCGCGCAGTCCGGGTC
>JACDHR010000247.1 GCA_013820915.1 Gemmatimonadota bacterium | reverse complement strand
CGTCACGCGAGCCAAGAAGAATCTGGCGTGTCGTCGCCTCTATTCCGCGCCGGTGGATCGCACCACCGGAGTCTGGTACGACCCGACCATTCGGCTCACCGGAAAACTCTCCTCCGAGCTTTATCCGGAGAAACTCCGCCGCGTTCGGTTCAAGGATCTCGAGACCGGCAAAACATACACGTTTCTAACGAACGACTTCTCTCTGCCCGGGCTCACGATCGCCAAGCTCTACAAATCCCGATGGCAGGTGGAAATCTTCTTCAAATGGATCAAGCAGCACCTTCGGATCAAAGCCTTCTACGGGCGATCGGCGAACGCAGTGAAGACGCAGATCTGGATCGCCATCTCGGTCTACGTGCTGGTCGCGATCGTACGAAAGCGGCTCGGAATCGAGCGCGATCTCTACACTTTGCTACAGATCCTCAGCGTCTGTCTCTTCGAGAAAATGCCGCTAAATCAAGCACTCTCGGGAGCGAATTACACTCTCACAATCGACCAGAATCCTAACCAGTTGCAGCTCTTCAACTTATAACCGGACACTACTGACGTGCAGGGCCGAAAGCGCAGGCGCCGGTGATCCTCTGCGCCTTCCTTGACCAGCTTCCCGTTCCCGCTTCGCGGGCGCCGCGCGCCTTCGGCGCTTCGGCTCCCCCAGGCGGGAGCAGTGGAAGGACATTCATGCTATACTACCACGTACTCCGATGCTCGCGCTGTAAACAATCATCCCGTAATGTTCTGTAAACGATCAGCCCGGATGTTCACGCATCGGCGGGCGCATGCGGGTCCCGGAGTGCAGCCCGGATCCGGAGGAGTTGCGCGTAAAGGAACGGGTCGGCGCACAGCTCCGGCTCCCACTCCGCCGGCGCCTCCAGCGGCAGCCAGCGCACCGCCGTCAGCTCGGCCCAGCCCTCCCCGCCGCCTGGCAGCACCCAGAAGCCCGTCTCAGTGTGCGGAACGCAGTAGAGCAGCAGCCTGCCTGCGTCGATGACGGCAGCCTGATAGCGGATGTCGCGAGCGCTCACGCGGGTGTCGGTCCGCACGCGCCGAGCTCGCGACGCCGCCCCGCGCGGAGTTCCGCAAGCACGCGCTCTACGAAGCGACCCTTGGTCCGCGAATACGCGCGCTTGTTCCACCCGACCGCCTCGGCGACACGGTACTTCTCCGCGGCGTACGCGGCCGCCAGCGCCGGGTCCGCGCGGAGGGCATCGCGGAACGCTAGCTTCTCACACCACGCGGCGGCGGGCAGCACGTAGAGGTGAATCTGCACCGTCCGCACGCCGTGCGTGTCGCGCACGTAGTAACGACGCCGCGGGTCCTCGCCGTAGGGCCCGCGGTACTCGTACCCCAGCGCTTCCAGCCGCGGGATGCCCTGGTCGGCCGTGGCCGCACTCGTGACCGCGACGGCTACGTCCAGCACCGGCTTGCCCGCGAGCCCTGGCACGGCCGTGCTCCCCACGTGCTCGATGGCGACGGCCGCGGCGCCGAGCGCCGCTCGTAGCTGGGTGGCCTCCGCGGCGAAGCGGTCGGGCCACGCGCGGTCATAGAGCACGAGATGGAGTGTGCGTTCCATTGAGCACTCGTTGCGGCCGAACGTTCAAGGATAAGGAGCAGAGGGCCGGTGCGCTATGTCTTCAGCATACATGAAAATCTGCCCGGCCCTCTGTCGCCTTCATCCCGTTGTTGGGCGGCAGCAAACCGCGGAGCACAGCTATACCGGGTCGGAACGGTCTGCCACGATAGCGGATTGGCGGCTGCTGCGCGTGAGGCGGACCGACGTGGGGGAACACACCTCAACTCCGATGCTGTCACCTACAGACGCGTTCGCGTGGAACCAGTCCCGGAGCGCGGTCCCACCCATGACGCGAGGTGTCGCGTTGGTATTCGCCCTGCGGTTGATCGTCCCGAGGACCGGCCGCGACTCGCCACCCAAAAACAGTTCGACGGTTTCGCCGCCCGCGCCCAAGTACCCTTGAGACGAGACACCGACGTTGAAGAACCCTGATCGAAAGTAGGTCGGCTGCAGCGTGAACGCGAACGAGCCAACCATCGCCGTCGTCGGCGAGTCCTCCGCCGCAGTAAGCTCCGCGGGTTCACTCACCGGCTCCGTCCTCCCGCCGTTCCACTCGGGATCGATGGTCCTGATGATGTCGTCCTCCAGGGCGGCCGCGAGGTTCAGGTGGAACCGCCCGTAGTGGAGCAGCCCATTGTCCGGCAGCGCGAAGATCTCGACGGCCACGCCGCCAGCGAGGAGTTCCCGGATGCGGCGGTGATTGTTGATATTTGTCGTCTGGGTCTTGCCCGGCCTTTTGTACCCGGCCATTCGGGCGGCCAGCGTGCGGGTAGTTTTGCCAACGTACTTGACCTCACCGTCGCACACGAAGGCATACAGAATATTCTTTTGGGCAGAGTGACGTGCCAGCTCGAATCTGAGCTGGTCCTCCTCCAGCAGCCAGTGCCCGGCCGGTTGAAAGCCGATCTCGAGTAGTCGGTTCATGGGGCGTAGAGATGGGGCCCGAGCAGGTCCGGCACCGCAGCACGGACGAGACGCATCTGGGCAGCTGCGGGCCAGCCGCCCAACGACACAAGCTAACGCGCGAAGGGCCAGGCGTGATGCTGACCGGAACCGCTGTACTTCAACCTATCTGAAAAGCCGAAAAGATGCACGGCCCTTCGTCGCCGTTCAGCGACTTGTTGGGCGGCGCACTACCTGCGCTGGGGCACAGCCCTTCGGGGCGCCAGGTACCGGTCCGTGTCCACCACCTGGAGGTCCGGGGACTCACGGACAAAGTCCCGGAGCAGCTTTCCGTGGCTGGCGCCGTAGATGACCAGCACCCGGTCACCAGGCTCGGTCAGGCGGGCCAGGTTGGCGAAGATCTTCAGGTTCCGTGCGTAGCGGCCCGCCACCACGTCGGCACCGACATACGTGCTGTCGCGCCCGACGCGCGCCATGCGCAGGTACGCGCCCTGCCCAAGCGCATCCTCCGCGGGGCTGTTCAACCGGCGCAGGTAGTCGGTGATCGTGAGCACTCGCAGGCTGTCGCTTTGCGCCTGCAGCCGGGCCCCGAACCGCTGGACTCCGTTGACGAACCCGGTGTCGCCATGCTGGGCCGCCCACCCCACGACACGCCCAATGTCCTCGTCCTGCGAGTAGTCGATGGCGTACACCCGGCTGTGGCCTGACCGCTTTGCAAGCCGAAAGCCGATCTGATCGATCTCATTTCGGCGCAGCGTGTCCTGTCCAGCGGCATACCGCCGGAAGCGCGCGTTGAGCGCCGAATCGTGAGCGAGTGGCGCCTCCACCATGATCTTGGTCGGACGGAAGGCGGCGAGGGCGTTCACCAGCGCCTCGATCTCACGCTGGCGCCTGGGCGACAGCACGTCGTCGGTGGACGTCTGGATGTAGTCGCTGCTCCCTCCCATGTGATAGGTGCCGAGGATCAGAACCTGGGGCCGGGCGAGCGTTGCGGGGGCGCTGCGCGCCTGCTGAGCGCCAAGAGGCGAGGGCGACGAACAGGCGAGCGCCAGCACAACGGACGCGCGCATGAGTGATGAGCTTTTCACGATGGTTCTCCTGATCCTTTGGCGAGCAGCCGGCGCTGGCAAGCTTGGCTCCATACTGGCCCTGTGAGAGGGCAGCCAGCCGGGTGTACCCCAATACGGGCGGGCACGTTCCAAAGTTTCACACCCGCGTTGGATCGCGCCGCCGAACGACAAAGTTCAGGCGTGCGGGGCCCGGCGGGATGCCGGACCGAAGCCACCACACATCAACTTACCTCCAGCGCCGAAAACCTGCACGGCCCCGCATCGCCTGCAACACCTTGTTGGGCGCGGCGGCTGCGAACTCACCAGATGCGCTCGACGGGGTAGCGATCGAAGACCGTGTCTGCGCTGACCACCTGCAATCCTTCTGCGACAGCTTGGGCGAGGAGCAGACGGTCGAAGGGATCGCGGTGGTGCAGGGGCAGGGGAGCCACGGCCAGCACGTGCTCCGCCGTCACTGGGAGCGCCTCAAAGTGGTTCGCAGCCAGACTCTCCGGCCAGAGGTCGGCTGGGGAGCGGTCCAGAGAGAGCTTGCCCGTCCCGAGTTTGATGACGATCTCCCATAGGCTCACGACGCTGACCAGCACCCGCGCGGCCGGGTCGCCGATTTGTTCGGCGGCGGTCGGGCTCAGCCGCGGGTCGTCATCGATGAACCAGAGAAAAGCGTGCGTGTCGAGCAGCAGCGCCACGGCTACAGGTACTCGCCGAAGTCCTCAGGCGTGGCGTCGAAGTCCTCCGCCATGTGGACCTGCCCACGGGCACTACCCGGCTGGCGAGGGGCGCGGCGCGGCCCCAGAGGGATGATCTTGGCCACAGCCTCACCGTCGCGGGTCACCACCACCTCGCCGGAGCGCACGGCTTCCTCCACCAGCGCGGCAAGCTGGTGCGAAGCTTGGGTCAGGTCAATCGCGGGCACGCCCATGGACGACACCTCCTATGAATCCGGAGCTGGGGATCAAAGCCAGCATAAAGATAACCTGCGGATTCGATCCGCGCACCCGCTGACGGAGTGCCGCCCAACGGGGCGCGGGATAAGTGGAGCGTCGGCGTGCGAAGCACGGCGGCGGTCCACTTCATCCGCTTGTTATGCGGAGCGCAGCGAAGCAGAACAAGATCCCGCGCTCCGTTATGCGGGCTGGGCGGACTCGCCCCCTGCCGCTCGCTACTGCCTACACTGGCGAGGTCTTCTCCATCCTTCCAGATTGGCGCCACGCTAACGCGCCAAAGACAGCACCACCCACGACGGCCGCAACTACGCCGCCGAGTAAGCTCGCGACAAGGATTCGGGCACTCAGTCCAGTGGCGAAATACTCGCGGACCAGGGTCATCGCCATCAGGACACCCCCCGATCCACACACCGAATTCAAGGATGCCTTTCCGAAGGAGCATGTGTCCGAAGCCTCGGTTGCGAAGCGCTCGAAGCTGCTGCTCATAGCGTGCCCGGCGCTCTCGACACCCCATCATGCCTCCTCCAGGAAAGGTGTGGAACGTCACTCTCTGCCCGTCATTGCGGCCCTGCGCCGAACGTCGAGCAGTCGAAGATGCATCCGTAGCTGCTCGGCTGCCGGTCACGTTCGTGCCTCAAAGCTCCATGATGAGCGCGGAGACTACCGCGGTAGCCAGCGCCAGCAGGAGAACCGTAGCCCAGCCCTTTGGGGAGCTGCGCCGCCCTGTCACCCACTGAAGGAGAACAGCCTGAGCGATAAAAAAGGTGGCAATGCTCATTCCCATCGCAACGCCAGACGAAAGCGTGGTGAATTTCAGCGCCGCCGCAAGCAAGAGACCGAACATGGCCGCTGGCAACGAGGCCTTAATCAACTGGCCCGGCGGTACTGAGCTATCCGGTGGTGAAGTGGTCATCAGCATGAGCAGGTGAGAGTGGCTGAATTTCACGTCGTGGACGTTGCTACGCTGCACGTCAAGACGCACCCCGCCACCCACTGCTTCGAAGCCGCGTGGCGCCGAGTGCGAGCAAGACTCCGCCGAACGCAAGCGCGACGGCGTTGCGCGGTTGAGCACTGAACCCGTACATCAGGAGCCCGACCGCGGCCACCAAGTAGAGGGTGGCGGCAATGCGCTGTACCTGCATCTCGAACACCTCCTCGTCTGTGGGTCGGCCAAACAGCTTGCGGCTTACCCGTGCAGGGCACGACAGCGGTTGAACGAGGCAAGGAAACGCCAAAGCTTGGACGAGGCAAGGCGCTGAAGCCCTGCGTCGGCGTGCAGCCGCGGGTTATACGGCGCGGTCGGCTTGCTGGATCTCTACTCAAGGGAACGACCGGCAGGACGACGACACCCGCACATTCAGCCTCCCGCCAGGAATGTCAGATAGTAGAGCGTCCCCGCCGCTTCGCTCAGCCCCAGCGTTCGGATCATCCCCAGCTTGAATCGGAAGAGCGCGACGGCGGCGAGCACGGCGATGGCGATAGCTACCGGGTCCACCGTCTCCCACACCGGCACGAACAGGCGCACCCCGTTCCACACGACCTCGTCCACCTCTCCGAAGAGGGTGTGCAGCGCGAACCACACCGCGAGATTCAGGAT
>JACDHR010000246.1 GCA_013820915.1 Gemmatimonadota bacterium | reverse complement strand
CGTCGAACTCCAGACCGAGACGGTCCATGCGCTCGCGCAGAATGCGATCCGCAGCCTGCGCCTTCTCGACCGCGTCCGGCCACGCGTAGACGAGCGTACCGGTTGCCTTATACCCCGCGGAGTAGGCGATACTGACCTTGAGCATATCGGTGGCGGGGGCGCCTCGGACCCCGGCGACTCGGACGCGGTGCTCCGCGTCGCTCTCCAGGCGAATCGTGGTGAAGTCGGCCACGCCATCGGGGGTGATGTAGCTCTTCGGGTCGCCCATCTCGTAGAGCAGCTGCTCCTTCACCGTCGCCGGGTTGATGCAGCCGCCCGTCCCCTCGTGCTTGGTGACGACGAAAGATCCGTCAGGGTACGCCTCAATGATCGGGTAGCCGATCTCCGACAGGTTGGGGATGTTGCGCCAGTCGATCAGGCAGTTCCCGCCGGACGCCTGGGCTCCGCACTCGTTGATGTGGCCCGCCACGATCCCGGCCGCGATCCGGTCGTAGTCATCCCACGACCAGCCGAACTCGTGGATCATCGCCGCGTAGGTGAGCGCGGTGTCGGTAGAGCGGCCGGTGATCACCACGTGCGCATCCTGCCGCAGCGCTTCCACGATCGGGCGCGCGCCGATGTAGGCGTTCGCGCTCTGCACACGGTCCAAAATCGCGGCCAGGGGCTCGTCCGTCTCCATGTTGCGCAGCTCGACGCCGCGCTCCAGCAGCTCCGGCAGCCGCTCCAGGATGTCGTCTCCGATGATCATCCCGATCCGCGCAACGCCGGTGAGGCCTGCCCGGCGGGCTTCCTCCAGCACCGCGTCACGGCAGCCGGGCGGATTAACGCCTCCCGCGTTCGCGATCACGCGGATCCCACGATCCACCACGCTGGGGAGGATGTCGCCCATCAGCGGCACGAAGTCACGCGCGTAGCCGAGCGCGGGGTTGCGGGAGCGCTGCTTCTGCATGATCGACATCGTGACCTCGGCGAGGTAGTCGAGCATCAGATAGTCGATGGGGCCGTTCTCGACCTGCTGTTTCGGCGCGTCGAGCTGGTCGCCCCAGAAGCCCTGCCCGGACGCGATGCGGATCGATTTTTTTTCCATTTATCCGAAGATGTCTGTGCCGTTGACAGTGAGCTGCGGGAGGGAGGTGGAGGTCCAGGTGTCGTCCGCGTCCCGGATCTCGACGCGCGCATATCCGGTCGGCATGGGTCCGGTATGGACAAAGACCCGCTGCCTCTCGACATCGGCGAGCCAGTACTCGATCACACCCGCGCTTGCATACAGATCCGCCTTTTCGGTCCGGTCGTAACCGAGCGAGGTGTCGGCGACCTCGATTAGCAGCAGCACGTCGGCGGGCGTGGGATGCGAGTCGGCGTAAAAGTCGGAACGCGGCTGGAGAAGCAGGAGGTCCGGCTCAGGCTCAACGCCGTCGGTAATGTACAGCGGGTTCTGAACGGAGAGCAGCACGGCTTCTCCCAAGCGGTTTAGAAACGTGCTCAGTCGGCGAACGCACCCTGCATGCCTGCTCCCGATCGCTGCCATGTCGATGATCTCCCCGTAAATCAATTCCACCCGGCTGTCCTCGGTGAGGATACCCGCGTGGAGCAGCCGGTAGTACTCGTCCGTCGAAAAGTGCCAGGGCCGACCATCGACCACAATCCGTCCATCGGCCAGCTCGGCCGACACCGATGGGATAACTCCGAGCTTGACCATTCGCTGGTACTCGTCGGTCGTGAAGCGGTGCACCCTGTCAAGTTTTGTCGCCATCGTCCCTCCTCACGTCAGGTGGGGCGGCAGCACGAACGCGCCGAGGTGCGGCCCCGGGTTGTTGAGCGACGTTCGCAGCGCCAGAGACAGCGTCGCGCGCGTCTCCTCCGGCGCGATCACGGCGTCCACGAAGCCGCGCGCGGCGGCGTAGCGGGCGTCGAGCTGCTGATCGTAATCGGCGCGCACGCTGTCGATCTTGGCCTGCAGCGCCTCGTCCGGCTGCTTCCCCTGCTTCTTGAGCTCTTCGAGTTGCGTGCTGAAGAGCGCGATCACGGCGGAATCGCCCTCCATTACCCCCATCCGGCCGGTCGGCCAGGTGAAGATGAAGTCCGGGTCGAACCCCTGCCCTGCCATGGCGTAGTAGCCGGCGCCGGACGCGTGGTTGAGTGTGAGCACGAGCTTGGGCACCGTGGCGGTAGCCATCGCCTCCACGAAACGAGCACCCGCGCGGATGATCCCCGAGTGCTCGGCATCGGAGCCGACCATGAAGCCGGAGACATCCTGCAGAAAGATGATCGGGGTGCCGTGACGGTTCATCGTCTCGATGAAGAATGCGACCTTGTCCGCACTGTCCGCATAGACGATCCCGCCGAACTTCGGGCGCCCGCCGCGCGGGTCCTTCAGCATCCCACGCGCGTTGGCGATGACGCCCACCGGGATCCCCTCGAGCCGAGCGTGGCCGCAGATCATCTCGGGTGCGTAGTCCGCCTGGAACTCGTCCATCTCGCCGCGATCGAAGAGGCAGCGGAACACCTCCCGCATCTCGTACGGCTGGCGGTGGTCGGCCGGTAGAATTTGCTGCAGGTCGCGCTCCGGCCGCGCGGGCGGTGCAGGCTCGGTGATCGGGAGTGCGCAGGCGGCGAGTGGGAGCTCGCGCACCAGGTCGCGGATCCGGGCGAGGCAGGCACGGTCGTCGGCCACGCGGTAGTGGGCAACGCCGGAGATCGCGTTGTGGGTATACGCGCCGCCGAGCGTCTCTGAATCGACGGTCTGTCCCGTAGCGCCCTTCACGAGGTTCGGACCGCCGAGCCCCATGAACGACGTGCCCTCCACCATCAGGATCACGTCGGAGAGCGCCGGGAGATATGCACCCCCGGCGATGCAGGGGCCCATCACGGCGGCGATCTGCGGCACCTTGAGGTAGCGCCGCATGATCGAATTGTAGTAGAAGATGCGCGAGGCGCCATATTGCCCCGGGAAGACGCCGCCCTGATAGGGGAGGTTCACTCCCGCGGAATCCACGAGGTAGAGGATAGGCACCCGCGTGCGCATGGCGATCTCCTGTGCGCGAAGCATCTTGGTGATCGTCTCCGGCCACCAGGAGCCCGCCTTGACGGTCGCGTCGTTGGCGACGATCACGACCTCCCGCCCCGTGACCACACCGATCCCGGTCACCACTCCCGCCGCCGGCGCCTTTCCTTCGTAGCGGTCGTGCGCGATCAGCAGGCCGATCTCCTGGAAGTGGGTACGCGGGTCGATCAGCAGCCCGATCCGCTCGCGGGCCGTCAGCTTTCCCTGCTCGTGCTGCTTCGCGACCCGCTTGGCGCCTCCGCCTTCGCGGAGCTTCGCCTCCAGCTCACGAAGCTCCGCGGTGAGCTGGGCCAGACGGTTCTGCTTGCCGGCGGAAGTGGAGGCGGGGCGATCCGTAACCGGAGTGCTCACGACTCGACGGCCTCGCGATCGCGACCGTTCTCCGCGAACCAGGAACGAATGTACTCGACCGCCGCGGAGGTGGGGGTGCCGGGGCCGAACAGCTGCCCAATCCCCTTTCGCTTCAGTGCCTCCACATCCTCTTCAGGGATGATGCCGCCGCCAGTGAGCAGGATGTGGTCGGCGTCCTCTTCACGCAGCAGCTCCAGCACGCGCGGGAACAGAGTCATGTGCGCGCCAGAGAGGATCGAGAGCGCCACCACGTCGACGTCCTCCTGGATGGCCGCGGCGACGATCATCTCCGGCGTCTGGTGCAGTCCGGTGTAGATCACCTCCATGCCCGCGTCCCGTAGCGCGCTGGCGATGACCTTTGCGCCGCGGTCGTGTCCGTCGAGCCCCGGTTTGCCGACCAGGACACGGATCTTTTGCTCGTCTTCGCGCTGCGCGCTCAATGGCTTCGCTTCTGACATCGAAGTCTTCCGATTCTTGAGTCCGAGACGCTCCCGAATGGGGCAGAGACGGGAAAGATACCGCACCGGCAGGGGGAACGGCAAGCGAAAACAGCTATTCTACTCGCTTCGCCAGCACGATCAGCCGCTCGGACTCTCGAGTGAACGGATCGAGGTTCCAATCACCGTACCACTCTTCGGGTTCCAGACCCGCCCGGCGCAGCAGCGCGGCCCACTCGGTAGCCGAGCGGACGCGGATCTCGTGAAACTTCTCTCCCGAAGTGCCGTCTGCCCCCTGCCAGCGCAGCCACTCGCGGCTCACACCCTCCACCGGGTCGAACTGCCGTTCGACCCATACGTGCTCTCCATGCTCACCCTCCCACCAGTCTCGCTCGGCGAACTCCCGCGCTACCAGATCGCGATGCATCGTCTCCATGAGGAACGCACCGTCGGGCAGAAGCGCGTCGCGGACGGAGCAAAGGGCCCGCAGATCCTCCGCGTCCGATAGGAAGTAGCCGAGCGAGGAAAAGAAGCAGGTGACTGCGGCAAATTGTTCGCTCCAGGGAAGCTCCCGAACGTCGCCGCGCACCCACCACACCTGTACGCCTGCTTCCGCCGCGATTCCCCGCGCGTGCCGCAGCAGCGATTCGGAACGGTCGAGGCCTGAGACGCGGTAGCCGGCGCGCGCGAGCTCCACGGCGTGCCGGCCCCACCCGCAGGCGAGATCGAGCACCTGCGCACCGCGCTGGAAGCCGAGGATCTCGACCACGGTATCCACCTCGCGCAGCGTGTCTTCCGGCGGGAGGAACGGCCGGTACAGGCGCAGGAACTCGTCGTCGAAGTACGCGCTCCACCAGGGCTGGTCTTCGGCTGGTTGCATGGAGACTTCGGTCGCGGAGAAGATTACGGATTGCAGCCGACGGCGGATGGCGCCACCCTGATCAACGGGACCGGCGCACCGCCCGGAGGCCCCGTCGGCCTGAAGCGGCTGGCTTTGCCGAAGTGGCGACTCTCGAGCTTCGGCTCAGGGCGGGCCGGGGCGGCGGGTAGGCGGGATCCGGTGCCCCCAGGGCGGCGGCGGCTCCGCAATGGGGCGGCTCAGGTCGAAGTCGATCCGCCAATCATAGTCTCCGTCGTGGGTGGTGCCATAGGTGTAGCGCTCGCCCGGTACGATCTCCACCCGCCAGCCGACCGGAACCCCGGCCCGTGCGGTCCGCTCGGGCGAGGCGAAATCCTGACGGTGCGCGGTTCCCTCACCCGCCGTGAAGCCGCCGTACCAGGTGCGGCGGTCCTCGGTGCCGTCCGGCCGCCGGTGATCGTGGCGAAGCTCCAGACCCTCCCGGTGACGCATGAAGACCCAGGTGCGCGATCGGTCCCAGATCCCCTCCACCTCCTTCTCGATGTGGAACGGCACGCGGACCTCCTCTTCCTCGCACGCGCGGAAGTGGACGACCAGCTCCTCCGTTCCCGTCAGCATGCCGTCACCCGGCGGCTCCAGTGTGAGTCGGCCCGAGAAAGCCTCCCCGCACTGACGTTGCAGGTTCTCCCAGAAGACGTCCCGTGGTGCCGGTGCGGCTTCTATCTCGAGGCTGGAGTGCGTGGCCGCCGCGTGTGGAGCGGCACACGCCACAGTTCCCATCAGCCCTGCGATTGAACAGAGCTTCGCAATTTTCGTCTGCATACGTACCCGAACATTCTCTGGAGACAGGTCGTCCGGCATCCGCGGCAACTCGTCTGCCGTGACCCGTGCTAGGTCGGTCTCGAGCACGCGCGCCATGGCCGCCCCTCCTCAGAAGAAAACCGGCTCCTGGTACGCGCCGAACACGTCTTCGAGCGCGTGCCGGATCTCGTAGAGCGTCGCGTATGCGCGTGCCGCGTCGAGCATGGAGGGGACCACGTTCTCACCGTTGCGAGCTGCGTCCTGCAGCGCTTTCAGGGTCCGGCCCACCTCGCTGGGGTCACGGCGCTGTCGCATCGCGGCCATGCGTTCGCGTTGCCGAATCTCCGCCTCTTCGCCCACCTTGAGCAGCGGGATTTCGATCTCTTCCCCCTCGATCGCGAACTCGTTCACGCCCACAATTATGCGATCGCTGTTCTCGATCTCGCGCTGCTGAATTATCGCCGAGCGGGCGATCTCACGCTGGAAGTAGCCCACCTCGATCCCCGGCACGACGCCGCCGAGCCTGTCCACCTGCGCGAAGATCTCCTCCGCTTCGGCCTCCAGACGATCGGTCTCCGCCTCTA
>JACDHR010000245.1 GCA_013820915.1 Gemmatimonadota bacterium | reverse complement strand
TAGTCCGAGCCACTGCACCGCGTCCGCTACAAGGACACGGAGACTGGTAAGACCCTCGTCTTCCTGAGCGACAACTTCACGCTCCCGGCGCTTACCATCGCCGCGTTGTACCGCTGCCGCTGGCAAGGAGCGCAGCGGCTTCGCCGCGTAGCGTCAAGCTCTTCTTCAAGTGGACCCGAGCAGCACCTGAGGATCAAGGCGTTCTACGGCACCTCGGAGAACGCGGTCAAGACCCAAATCCGGATCGCGCTCTCCGCCGCCCTCCACCGGCTCGAGAGCGGCGAAATCGACCGGATCGCTGCTCCGGTGCAGGATCCGGGTTGACACGGGCTGGAAAAAGGTGGGCTGATTGGATGGCGTTTCCTCGCGCTGGGGACGGACATCCAGGCAGCGGAAGGCGCCGCGGAACGTGCCTTGCCACGTACAAAGCCGACGAAACTGACAACCCGAGCAGGGGAGGGGAAGATGGCGGAGCAGGAGACCCACGAAGCGGTAACCATCAAGATCAACGACAACGGTCCGTTCCTGGTGCGCGGCCCGGTCCGGCTGCTCGACGCAGATGGGAACCAGCACGATCTGAGCAGCCGCAAATCCGTGGCGCTCTGCCGCTGCGGCGCCTCGACGACCAAGCCGTTCTGCGACGGTACTCACTCGAAGCTGGGCTTCCAGGCCGCGGAGCGCGCCGTGCGGGAGGCAGAGTTCGGGCAGTAACCGCACTGGCGCTGAGCGGCGCGAAGCGGCGGCGATAAGCTGAGCACAATAAAAAAGGGCCTCGGAAGGGATCTTCCGAGGCCCTCTCTACGACATCACCCGGAGAGCCCGTACCTCTCCCGCCTGCGTGGCGTGCCCTGTGCGGGTTATCACTCCATCGGCACCTGCGGCAGGATGTGTCCCTTTATCCGCTCGAAGATCTCTTCCAGGCTGCGGCCGGTGATGGTGAGGCCGTGGTTCTTCAGCCCGATCACGGCACGCGCAGGGTCCGGCTCCTGGCGCACCAGCTCCGCCACCTCCTGCGCCAGCTCGTAGGTGCCGCAGGGGAAGTTTACGGTGGTGCTGACGATCCCCTCCATCCACGCATGGATGTGAATGATCGCGCCGATCTCCGGGTGCTCGGTGTAGAGGCTCCAGTGCTCAACCGCATCCACGGATGCGCGCCGGGGCTCCACGTTGGGTGGCACGCTCGCGCGCATCGCGTTCTCTTCCGGCACATAGTCGGTGATGAGGAGCAGATCCCGGCCGATCTCGCGCAGGTTGCTCTTATCCACCCCGCTCGCGCTCATCCAGAAGCGCTTCCCGTCCTTGCGCGCGCTCAGGTTCCCGTAGCTGAGCCCCCCGATGCCGAAGAGCCGCTTCACGTGGGCGAAGTCGCGCTTCGTCAGGATGTCCGCGATCGGGAACGCGGTGGGCAGCAGATCCATATCGTTCAACCGCTTCCCGGCCCGGAAGAGCGACTCCGTGATCTCGTCGCCGTTCCACAGCTCCGGCTCCAGGTCCGGCTCGAAGAGGTTGTTGATGACCAGCCGTGAGGAGGCGAGCGGCGCCATGCGGCGGTACACCTCGGCGAAGTATTCGTGCTCGTCGCCGCGCGCGCCCGCCACGGTGTAGTACCCCTGCTCGAGCGTGACGAAGTGGGTGAGCGTCTCCCCGTCCTCGTGCGTGATGTAGATGAGCAGGTTGGAGAGCGAGCGCACCAGCAGCGGGTACGCCGTACGGAGCAGCCTTTCGGGGTCCGGACGCTCGTTCACCTCGATCACCCCGATCACGAAGGTGCCCTGCGCCTTCCGGCGGTACGGGCGTGGCCGCTCCGCGTCAGTAAAATTGATGACCAGCTCGGGCTCATCTCCCGGTGCCGGACGATCGTGGCCGTTCCCGAACAGCTCGCGCTCCAACCCGTTCGCGAACCAGCGCAGAAAGGGAGTGCCCGGCTCGCCGGAGAAACCGATCTGCGACAGGCGAGGGGACTGGGTACGGAGAACCGCGGCGGATTCCAAAATGCTCCTCCTCTACGTTACCGAAAAAATGAAGGTCGGCCGGGAGTCCCGCATCGGTCGATGGCAGATTTTTGCCTGTAGCACCTCGAGACCGCGAGAGAGCACAGCAGGTGCAATATTCAACCGTGGTGCGCACCGCGCAACACCCGCCGCCGCCGCGTCCCCGTAGCGGTGCCCCGCGGTTACGGCTCCGGCGCGGCGCTCAACGCTATGTTGGGGCGGATGCGCACGGAGCGTGCCCGGGGCAGAGGGGGAGCGGCAATCGCACGGCTACGGACGGCCCGCACCGCTCCTCCTCGGCCGCGCGAGCGGAGCCCCGGGGTGGCACGACGCGGAGAGCCGGGGTCTCGCGAACGGCGAAATTTCCATAGCGCTTGCACCTATGGTGGGTTGCGATTACATTGGTTTCGCCTGCTGAGTTGGAGCAGCGGGTGGGCCGCCGGGCGCCAGCGCCCGCGGACGGAACAGGTCGAACGACCTTGGTGTCCACGCCCTATCTTTCACGTGAACAAAGGAGGTGATCTCTTGGCCGATTTGAATGCTGTGCGTAACCCGACACGGGCAAGCGATCGCCGCATCGGCGCCTAGCCGACTTCGAGGCGAACCTCTCCGCGTCGGCGGGATGTCCCAGGCGGCATCGCGTCGGGTTGCGGCAGGAAAAAACGCCGCCGGGCTTCTGCCCGGCGGCGTTTTCAATAGGTACTCTCTTCCCGGCAGCCCGGCCGAGCACGCCGCCAGCGCGAGCCGCTCCTTCGCCTCCCGGCCCAGGTTCCTGACACGCACCGGGTCCTGCTGATTGTCCGGATGGGACCGGTGAGTCGGGGTGGAGATCGAGCACGCGCGGAATCCGCGGGCGGCCTGCAGGCGCTGAATGTCCGAACGATTCATCAATCTCTCCTATCGAGGGAGTGTCCGTGCCTGCGAACGGCGAGCCTATCGATGGCCTGCTCTCCGGACGCCGTGACCTCCCAGTACTCGAATCCCTTCACCCGGTCTGCAAGAAACGTTTCCTTGGACTCGACGCGGAATACGAGGTTCCCGACTCGCACGAGCGCGGCTAGATGGCTGACCGGGCCGGGTGGGGTCTCAACAACAGGTCGCCGATCGTCCAGTGTGGCCCACGGCGGCAAAACCCGAGTGCCTCAAAGACCTCGTGAGCCTCGGCGATCGCCGCGCCATGCCGTGCCTCGCCAAACGCCCGGGGACTTCCCCGCCCCGCCTGTTCAGTCGAGCGCCGCGAGCCGCGCCGCGCCGGAGAGGAGGTATCGCTCCCGCGGCCGGCCCGGTCCCTCCGGAACTCGCTCTCCGAGCACCGCGAACTCGAACTTGAGGAGCGTCCGCACGAACTCGGACGCCGAGTTCGCGTTCATCTTGAGCCGCTTGCGCACCTCGGCCTGCGTGAACGTCTCCTTGCCCACCGCAGCCGCGAGGCGCTTCAGGGATTCCATGCCGGAGGTGCCCATCTCCCGCGTCACCTCACCGCGGTAGAGGTCGGCCAGCACCTCGATCAGCGGGCCCAGCTCCGCCGGCGCTCGCGGAGAAAGCCCTTTCCGGAGGGTTAGGCGCAGGATGCCTCTGTGCAGCGCCTGGAACACGCCCCGTAGATCTCCGCGGAAGAGACGATAGATCTCACCGAGCGCCTCGGAGGTGACGAGTAGCGGCACCGGCTCCTCCGGCGAGATGCGCAGAAATGCGTACCGCTTCTCGAGCAGCGACTCGACCTCCGCGAGCGCGAGCGGCTGGATCCGCGCGATGCTCGTGAAGACGGTCCGCAGCTGCGGGTGCGCACCGATTACGTTCTGCACCGCGTAGTCGGTCCCGACGACCAGCACGTGGAGATCGGGGAGCATCAGACACCAGTCGCGCAGGTCCCGGAGGACGAGACCTGCCCGTTCGATGTCCTGCGCGGCCAGGTTGTCCAGGTTGTTCAGGTGGAGCAGGATACCGGAGAGGCCGCAGTGCTCCTTCGCGAGGCGCAGCAACTGCTCGACTAGCAGCGGCGCCTGGAACCGGATGGCCGAGGGAGGCGTGCTGTAGGAGACCGAGGTGCCGCCCCCGACCGATCCCATCGTCGGGATGCCCACGCTCGCGCTTAGATTCCGATTCTCCTGGACCTCCAGGATCTGCCGCGCCGTGCGGACCGCGTTCAGGGCTTCCGTTGAGATGTCGCCGTTCGCGAGCACGACCTGGTAGACGTAGCCCAGGATGTCGAGCAGCACGTCCTCGGAGCGGGCCTGGTGGCCCAGCGAGACGAAGCGGGCGCGAGAGCCAATCCCCTCACGACCGGCGCGCTCCTTGATGAAGGAGGCGAGCGACGTCTTCCCCACCCCGGGCGACCCCTGCACCGCGCTCCGGCTGGACGAGGTGCCCAGTACGTCGGCCAGGATCTCGTTCGCTTCGTCCGCGCGGCCGACGAAGAGGTCGATGGGATAGCTGGTGTCCCGCGAGGGATCGAGTGCCTGGTGGAAAAACGGGGTGTCGCGCAGGTTTCGGTCGATCCAGATGTCTCCGACGCGCACGAGTTTCTCCCAGGCAAGGGCGGCAAACGAGAGTAGGAACAGTTTCCACCGTGAAAATAAGGTAACAACCCTTTTATGTCGAGGAGTGACCTCCTCGGGGTAGAAACTGCGGGGCGCGGGAGGGAACGACCGGGTGCTGGGGGTCAGCCGAGCCGTGGCCTATCGGCAGAGGTCCGGCGGGAGGGGCGGGTGCTCTCGACGGCGGTGCTCTGGGTGATCCTCTGCGCGGACCACCAGGCGGGCCACCACCACGGAGATGTCGGGGTTCAGTTGACGTCGGCCCGGGCGCGGGACATGTTGCCGTCGACGCTACGCGCGAGGCTCACTGGGAGGCGCCTGGCGTGCCGGCGCATCTTCCGTGAGAGTGACTCGAAGCATGGTAGCCAAAGAAAACTAGGAACGGCAGGCGGATCAGATCTCGCCGGCCGCGGATGCCGACCGCGCGATGCAGGCGTATCACACCCTGCGAGAGCTGATCCTCCACGGTCGTCTTGCCCCTGGCACACGGATTGTCGAACGCGAGGTGGCGCGCCGGCTCGGGATCAGCCGCACCCCGGTTCATGGCGCTGTCCAGCGGCTTCAACAGGAGGGCTACGTCGTCGCGCCGCCCGATGGCCCGCAGAATCGGCCAATGGTGGCACCCCTCACCCGCGAAGATGCCCGCGAGGTGTTCGAGATCGTGGCGGAGCTGGAGGGGCTCGCCGCCCGCCGCGCCGCTGCACCCGGCCCCGCGCAAGGCCATCGTGGAGACGATGACCCGGATCAACACCGAGCTGGTCGCCATCTCCCGAAGCACCCACCCCGATGCCAATCAGCGCTTCGAGAACGATACCGAGTTCCACCGCTGCTACGTGGAGGCCGGCGCGGGTCTGCGGCTCAAAACTCTCTATGAGGCCGTCAAGCCACAGGCGGAGCGGTACATCCGTCTCTACATCACCCTGTTGACCGGCGAGGTCCGGACCTCGGCCGGGGAGCATGGAGCGATCATCGCAGCGATCGCCAGCGGGAACCCCGAGCGCGCGCAGCGGGCCGTGCAGACGAACTGGCGCAACGCGGCCGAGCGGCTCGCCCGCGTGATCGACACCACCGGCGAGCGCGGGAGCTGGTAAGCCGCACCCAGCCGCCCACCACACTATACCTCGGAATCGCTCAACTCCGGTGGTAGATTGGCCGGTACGGGGGTGCTACCCGCCCATCGGTATCCAGTCACACCCCTCGGTATCGATCCGGTAGAGCTTGATCCAGGTCTCTAGGCGGGTGTCGTCCACGATCCGGCGATCGAGCACGAAGAGGGTGTCGCCCCGGAATGCCTCCATCGAGCGCGCATCGAGCGAGGCGGGAACGCGGGTGTCGACGCAGGCGCGCTTGAGGTCGGGCGATGCCACTCCCAGCCAGACATGTGCCGCGACCACGGGCACCGGTCCGTCCAGACTCAAGATCTCCTGGTCGTGGTGTGTGAAGGCGAGCCCGCCGTCCGGCAGCGTATGGAGTTGCCGGAGGTTCGAGTTGATGGTAATTCGTTCTCTCCCGGTCGCGCCCTCCACGTCGTACAGGTAGCGGAGATTCTCAGGCGATCCGCGGCGCCGCACGACCGGAAGATCGAGCGTGTCCACAACGCTTCC
>JACDHR010000244.1 GCA_013820915.1 Gemmatimonadota bacterium | reverse complement strand
GCTGCTGCTCCTCGCGGTCGGCCTCGAGGCGGGAGAAGGTGAGCACCTCCTCGATGAGCTGCAGCAGGTGGCGCGCGGCGCTGTCGATGCGGTCGACCTGTTGGCGCGCGGGGACCGGGATCTCCGCCGGCGAGTACCTGCGCGAGCACCACTCCACCCTCCTGCACGACCCGAAGCAGAAGGAGCACTTCCACCACCGCGCCTTCCACGGCTTCGACTTCGACAACACCATGCTGCGCATCGGCAGCATGAACATGCTGCTGCACGGTGTCGAGAACCCCGACATCCGCTACCGCGACTCGCTGGCGCAGGACCACGCCGGGGAGGACGAGAAGTACACCCTGGTGCTCGCCAATCCGCCCTTCGCCGGCAGCCTGGATTACGAGAACACCGCCAAGGACCTGCTGCAGATCGTCAAGACCAAGAAGACCGAGCTGCTCTTCCTCGCCCTCTTCCTGCGCCTGCTCAAGCCTGGCGGCCGCGCCGCGGTGATCGTCCCCGACGGCGTGCTCTTCGGCTCCAGCAAGGCGCACCGTGAACTGCGCCGTATCCTGGTGGAGGAGCAGAAGCTTGACGCCGTGGTCTCGCTTCCCGGCGGCGCGTTCAAGCCCTACGCGGGCGTCTCCACCGCCATCCTGCTCTTCACCAGGACCAACTCCGGCGGCACCGACCAGGTGTGGTTCTACGACGTGGAGGCCGACGGCTGGAGCCTCGACGACAAGCGCATGCCGCTGCTGAGCGAGGACAGGCTCGGCCCCACGCCGGATACCGCACTCACCGCCGAGGAGCACGCAAAGAACAACCTACCCGACGTGCTCGCCCGCTGGCTTCGGCTACGCTCAGCCACCGGGCAGGCGCGCTCCCTGAGCGAAGCCGAAGGAAGCGAGCGCGAGCGCCCGCGCACCGCGCAGAGCTTCTGCGTGCTGAAAGCCGATATCGCCGCGCAGGGCTACGACCTCAGCCTCAACCGCTACAAGGAAGTGGTGCACGAGGAGGTGGAGCACCGCCCGCCGCGGGAGATCCTCGCGGAGCTGGAGCGGCTGGAGGTGGAGATCCAGCAGGGGATGCGGGAGCTGGAGGGGATGCTGGCTTCGACTTCGCTCAGCCAGCGGGAAATTGGCTCCATTCCGGCTGCGGAAGATCGTTCCCGCTCCCCGAGCGAAGCCGAGGGGAGCACAGCCGAGATCACCGTTCGCTGAGCGAAGTCGAAGCGAACACTCAGGAGGAACGTTGCATGCCCTACATGTACATCCTCGAATGCGCCGATGGCAGCTATTATACCGGCAGCACATGGGATCTGGAGCGGAGGCTCTGGCAGCACCAGAACGGCCTTGGGGCAAACCATACTGCGAAGCGACTTCCGGTCAAACTGGTCTACTGCGAAGCATTTGACCGGATTGACGATGCGTATCGTCGAGAGAAGCAGATTCAGGGGTGGAGCCGAAAGAAGAAGCAGGCACTTATGGCAGGTGACACGCATCTCCTTCACCACCTTGCGGAATGCCAGAACGAAAGCCACTACCGAAATGCCGGCGCGGGCCGTGGCTCTGCTGGCTTCGGCTTCGCTCAGCCAGCGCGTGCTCGTCCTTCTTTCGCGGAGCGGATTGAAACAGCAGGCAAGCCGAGCGTACTGACTGAAACCGACGCGCCACACGACGTCCCCTCCCGGAACGAAACCCACCGCTCCCTGAGCGAAGTCGAAGGGAGCAATAACAAACGAGAGGAAGCGGCGGGATGAGTGCTTTCCGCACCACCATGCTCCGCGAGATAGCCGAGCTGAATCCGAAGTTGGCCGAGCCGCTGGAAAGCGATGCGCGTGTTTCGTTTGTGCCCATGGCAGCGGTAGCCGCGGAGACGGCTAGCATCACGAACGGTGAGGAACGACGCTACTGCGAGGTGAGCAAGGGTTACACGCCTTTCATCGCCGGTGATCTGCTTGTCGCGAAGATTACCCCCTGCTTCGAGAATGGTAAGATTGCTCAGGCGGCACTTACCCACCGCGTCGGATTTGGCTCCACTGAGTTCCATGTCGTCCGTCCGCACCCGCAGAAGGCGGACGCACGTTATCTCCTGCATTTCTTGAGGCAAGACCGCATCAGACGCGAGGGTGAGCGGAAGATGACCGGTAGTGCAGGGCAGCGCCGCGTGCCCGAGCATTTTCTCGCTGAGCTTGAGATCCCCCTCCCCTCCTTACCGGAGCAGCGGCGGATCGCGGAGGTGCTGGACCGGGCGGAGGGGCTGCGGGGCAAGCGGCGGGCGGCGCTCGCGCAGCTTGATGAACTGACGCAGGCGATCTTTCTCGACATGTTCGGGGATCCCGTTATGAATCCGAAGGGATGGCCCGAATCGGCAACGCTCGGCGAGGTGGCAGAGATTGTTTCGGGAATCACCAAGGGACGAAAACTCAACGGTCAACGGACTCGTGAGGTGCCATACCTTGCCGTCGTGAACGTACAAGACAGGGCACTCAATCTATCCGTCATCAAGAGGATTGAGGCGACAGAAGAAGAGATCCAGCGGTATCAGCTGAGACGGAATGATCTGCTCCTGACGGAGGGTGGAGATCCGGACAAGCTGGGGCGCGGAACGCTTTGGAACGAGGAGTTGCCGAAGTGCATTCACCAGAACCACGTGTTCCGTGTGCGCCTCACCTCCAGCGGTCTCGACCCGCTGTTCTTGAACTGGCTCGTGGGCAGCCAACGGGGGAAGAGGTACTTCCTTCGGTCAGCGAAGCAGACCACGGGCATCGCGTCAATCAACATGACGCAACTACGTGGCTTTCCACTCTTGCTTCCTCCACTCCAGCTACAGCAGGAATTTGCCCGCCGCGTCGCCGCCGTGGAGAAGCTGAAGGCCGCGCACCGCGCCTCGCTGGCGGAGATAGACGCGCTCTTCGCCTTGCTGCAGCACCGGGCGTTCCGGGGGAAGCTGTAGCCGGAGTGATGCCAAGCCGGTCGCGTGGCGGATCCGGACGGCGGCAAGTGGCGAAAATGCGTTGTGCTGTGTGGCGAAAATGTAGCGCTCCCCGGGTGGTTGCCATAGATTCCGTCACCACCGCACGGCAGCTGGAGCTTCATCCGGCGCCGGTCCAAGCATGGGGGCGGTCGAGGCGAGAGACTTGACGACATCGTATCAGCGCCGGATCCTGGACGACGAACTCGATGAGCTGCTGCTCGGGCTGGCCGCGGTGGCGATCGAGGGGCCGAAGGCCGTGGGGAAGACAGCCACGGCGCTGCAGCGCGCCGGTACGGTCCACCGGCTGGACGACGAGGTGCAGAGGGAGATCGCGCGCGCGGACACGCGGCGGCTGCTAGAGGGGGTACCGCCGATCCTGATCGACGAGTGGCAGCGACTGCCGGAGTCGTGGGACCTGGTGCGCCGCAGCGTAGACGACGATCCCTCACCCAATCGTTTCCTGCTCACGGGCTCCGCCTCACCCGTGGACCCGCCCACGCATTCGGGCGCCGGCAGGATCGTGCGGGTGCGCATGCGTCCGCTGAGTCTAGCCGAGCGGGGCGTGGAGGCGCCGACGGTGAGTCTCGCCGCGCTCCTGGGCGGGAGGCGCCCGCGCGTCGCGGGTGCGACGCGGGTATCGCTGCGCGACTACACCGACGAGATCCTGACCTCCGGCTTTCCGGCGGTGAGCCGTCTGCGAGGCCGTGCGCTGCGAGCCCAGATGGAGAGCTATGTCGAGCGGGTGGTGGACCGCGAGTTCCAGGAGGTCGGCTACGCGGTGCGCAATCCGGACGCGCTGCGTGCCTGGATGCGCGCCTATGCAGCGGCCACGGCCACCACCGCGACGCTCGAGACCATCCGCGACGCGGCGACCGCGGGCGAAGCCGACAAGCCCTCGCGGAGCGTAGTCCTGGCCTACCGCGCGGCGCTGCAGCGCCTCTGGCTGCTCGATCCGTTGAGTGCCTGGATCCCCTCGCGCAACCAGATCGCCCGCCTCGCCCGGCCGGACAAGCATCACCTGGCCGACCCGGCGCTCGCGGCCGTGCTGCTGGGCCTCTCCGCCGAGGCACTGCTGAGCGGGGACGACGCCGGATTGGACATCCCGCGGGATGGAACGCTGCTGGGGCACCTCTTCGAGTCGCTCGTCACGCAGAGCGTCCGCGTCTACGCGCAGGCCGCCGAAGCGGACGTCCGCCACCTCCGTACGGACCACGGCCGCCACGAAGTGGACCTGGTGGTGATCCGCCCTGACCAGCGCGTGGTCGCCCTGGAGGTGAAGCTCGCGCGCTCGGTGGCCGACGACGACGTGAAGCATCTGCTCTGGCTGCAGGAGCAGATCGGAGCGGACCTGCTGGACGCGGCCGTAATCCACACGGGACCCGAAGCCTACCGTCGCCCGGACGGCATCGCCGTCGTTCCGGCCGCCCTGCTCGGTCCCTGAGCGAGACGTATCGATGAGCAATTTTGCCTTCCTGCGAGCCGAGTGGCCCGAGGTGCACGAAGCCGCCACCCACGCCGAGGCCGCGGTGTACCCCGATCCTCGCACCGCCTGCTTCTACGCCCGCCGCGCGCTCGAGCTGGCGGTGGCGTGGGCGTACAAGCACGATCCCGCGCTGAAGCTGCCCTACCAGGACAACCTCAGCGCGCTGATCCACGAGCCGACTTTCAAGCAGGCCGCGGGCGATGCGGTGTTCAGCAAGGCGCGCCTCATCACCCGCCTCGGTAACCAGGCCGTCCACAGCCACCGGCCGATCCAGCAGCAGGACGCACTGGTCGCGGTGCGCGAGCTCTTTCACGTCGGCTACTGGCTCGCCCGCAGCTACGCCCGCGGCGAGCGCCCGCCGCCGGAGCTGGCCTTCGACGCCAGCGCGCTCCCCCGCACCGCGCCGATCCCCAGGCAGACCGCCGAGCAGCTGCGGAAGCTGGAGGCGGATCTACGCGAGCGGGACGAGAGCCTCAAGGCGCTGCTGGCGGACAGGACGACGCTGGACGAGGAGCTGAAGCGCCTGCGCGCGGAGGTAGCGGAGGCGAAGAAAGCTGCTGCCGCCCGGCCGGACACGCACGACTACTCCGAGGCCCAGACCCGCGACTACTTCATCGATCTGCTGCTGAAGGAAGCGGGGTGGGCGCTGGACCAGCCGCGCGACCGCGAGTTCGAGGTCGCCGGCATGCCGGCTTCGACTTCGCTCAGCCACCCGGACCGCTCCCTGAGCGGAGCCGAAGGGAATAGGGGCTTCGTGGACTACGTGCTCTGGGGCGACGACGGCAAGCCGCTGGCGCTCGTCGAGGCCAAGCGCACCCGGTGCGACCCGCGGGCGGGGCAGCAGCAGGCGAAGCTCTACGCCGACTGTCTGGAGCGGCAGTTCGGCCAGCGGCCGGTGATCTTCTACTCCAATGGTTACGAGCACTGGCTGTGGGACGACGCCCGCTATCCGCCCCGACAGGTGCAGGGCTTCTACAAGCAGGACGAGCTGGAGCTGCTCATCCAGCGGCGCGGCAGCCGGAGGCCGCTCGGGCAGGCGGAGATCAATCCGGAGATCGTCGAACGCTTCTACCAGACCCGCGCCGTCCGCCGCGTCGCCGAGGCCTTCGAGCGCGACCATGAACGCAAGGCGCTGCTGGTGATGGCCACCGGCGCCGGCAAGACGCGTACGGTGATCGCGCTCTGCGACCTGCTCATGCGCTGCAACCGGGCCAAGCGCGTCCTCTTCCTCGCCGACCGCAAGGCGCTCGTCACGCAGGCGGTGAACTCCTTCAAGCAGTATCTCCCCGATGCCGCTCCCGTGAACCTCGTCACCGAGAAGGATGTGGAAGGGCGCGTATTCGTCTCGACCTACCCGACGATGATGGGGCTGATCGACGAGACCCGCGACGGCCAGCGCCGCTTCGGGGTCGGCCACTTCGATCTGGTCATCATCGATGAGGCGCACCGCTCCGTCTTCCAGAAGTACCGCGCCATCTTCGACTACTTCGATTCGCTGCTCGTGGGCCTGACCGCGACGCCGAAGGACGAGGTGGACCGCAACACCTACGGCCTCTTCGACCTGGAGGACGGCGTGCCCACCGACGCCTACGCACTCGAGGAGGCGGTCCGGGACGGCTACCTCGTGCCGCCGAAGGCGGTCTCGGTGCCGCTGAAGTTCCACCGTCAGGGGATCCGCTACGACGATCTCTCGGAG
>JACDHR010000036.1:17461-21148 GCA_013820915.1 Gemmatimonadota bacterium | reverse complement strand
GCGCAGCCGGCTGGAGGGAAGCCCCGTTCTGACAGAAAAGTGCTCGATCACCTCGTCGAGCGCCTGCCGCGTCTCCGCGGAGAGACGGCCGCGCTGCTCCAGCCGCTCACGAGCATCTACTGCGCGCCAGAGTACGTCCTGGAGCACCACCAGGTTCTTTCGCCGCTGCTCCTCCCACTGCTTCACCCAGAGCTGATGACGCACTCCGATCTGGTTGCTGCCATGCTGCCGATAAGCGATCAGCGGCTCAGCGATGAGGTTCACCCGGGCCACCGCCGCCACCAGCAGCGCGATCCAGGCGTCGTGTGGGCTGCGCTCAGAGACAGGCAGCACCAGCTCCCGGAACTCGCTGCGAAAGGCCATCGTGGCGCCAGTCACATAGCAGCCGCGCAGCAGCCGCCCCAGCGCGTCGCCAGCGCGCACCTCCTGCTGCCGGTCCGGAAGCAGACGGATCGCCTGCCACAGCCGGTGCCCCAACGAGCGCAGCTCTGCGTCGACCACATCCGCATCGCTGAAGAACATACCCACATCCGGCGCCTCGCAGAAGGCCGCCTCCATCGTCGCCAGCTTGTGCGGGTACCAGAAATCGTCCTGATCCGCGAGCGCGATCGCCTCCCCCTCGGCCAGCTCGATCGCGCGGCCGAAGTTGCGTGCATAGCCGAGGTTCCGCTCGTTCTGCTCGACCCGCACCGGAAAGGGCGCCTCCCGCGCGAAATCGTGCAGGATCTCCACCGTTGTGTCGCTGGAGGCGTCATCCACCGCGACCAACGAATCCGGGAGCCGGCTCTGCGCGGCGATGCTCTGTAGCTGCTCGCGCAGATAAGGTGCGCCGTTGTAGGTGCACAGGGCGATGCCGATCTTCATCCTGCGCGCTTCACTTGCCGATTACCAGGTCCGAGAATCCGCCCTGTAGTCCGCCGTACTTCCCCTGGTATCCCCCGCGCACCAGCTCACGCGCGATGGGCAGGATGCGGGCGAAGCGGCGGGCGGGCAGCTGCGCGCGCACGGAGAGATGCCGTGCGGCTTGCGCGGCCAGAGCGAGCGTCCCGGCGCTCACCCCGGGCCACCCGTGCAGCCGCTCGACGGCAGCTTCTGCCTGTCCAGCGAGAGCATGCAGTGCGGACATTCCCTCACTCTGCGCCCAGCGGTAGAACTCGCGGCGGCGGCGGCGGCGCGCGCCGATCTGATTCTGCCCGTGCTGCCGGTACTGGATCAGCGGCTCCTCGATCAGGTCGAGGTCGGCGACCGCGGCAGTGAGCAAGGCGATCCACCCGTCATGCGGAACCCCCGACGGGATCGGCAGGAGCAGCGGGCGGAGATCGGCGCGGAAGGCCATCGTAGCTCCGGTGAGGTACTGCTCGCGGAGCAGCAGCCTGAATCCATCACCCGCACGCAGGCGCTGGCGCTTCTCCTTCGTCAGCTGCACCGCGCTCCAGAGGGAGTAACCCAGCGGGCGCAGCTGGGCATCCACCACCATCGCGTCGCTGCAGACGAGCCCCAGGCGTGACGACGCCGCGAAGCGCTCCTCCAGCCACGCGAGCTTCTCCGGGTGCCAGAGGTCGTCCTGGTCCGAGAGGACGATGACGTCACCCTCGCACTGCGCGATGGTTTCCTCGAAGTTGCGCGCGTAGCCGAGGTTGCGCTCGTTGCGTTCGACCCGCACCGGGAAGGACGCCGCGCGGGCGAAGTCGCGCACGATCTCCAGCGTGTCGTCCGCGGAGCCGTCGTCCCGCACGACCATGTCATCCGGAAGGCGGCTCTGGCGGGCGATGCTCTCGAGCTGCTCCGCCACGAAGGCAGCCCCGTCGTAGGTGCACAGGGCGACGCAGAGCCTCACAGGAATGGCCCTGCGACGGGGGGTTCCGGCGCGGCGCCCGCCGTCCGGGGCGCCGCCTCGATCAGCGACTGGTAGGCGAAGAGGTTCGGCAGGCGGCGCGACCAGCGTCGCACCGCCCGACCGGCCACTCGGGTCGGCAGGCGGGTCGTGAAGCTCCGAGCACAGATCCGCAGCCCGGCTTCCAGAAAGAGATCCGCCGCGGTCTCGAAGGTGTAGAAGCGCAGGTGGGTGCGGTCCATCAGGCCGGAGTCCTCGTACTCGAAGCGGCCGCGGAGCAGCTGCCAGCGCAGGTGCCAGTAGGCTACGTTGGGCAGCGAGGCCAGGATGCGCCCGCCGGGCGTGAGTAGCCCGGTGATCGCCCGCAGCGTCCGCTCCGGCTCGCGCAGATGCTCGAGCACGTCTCCAAAAAGGATGCGGTCGTAGGAGCCGGCCAGCGAGGCGAGGAAGTCCTCGTCGTCCAGCGAGCCGAGGAAGACACGCCTGCACGCCGACGCCGCGCGCGCCGCCGATTCCGGCTCGACCTCGATGCCATCTACCACGCAGTCCCGCGTCTCGGTCAGGACCCGCGCCAGATACCCGCCGGCACAGCCGGCGTCCAGCACCACGGAGCCCGGGGGAGTGCGCTGCACCAGCCAGCGGTGCGATGCGCCCAGCTCCCCGGTCTGCTCGACCAGCCGGTCGTAGAGCAGCGCCCGCTCCGTAGCCATCAAGCCTCTTCCCCGGCGTTCGCCGCGGAGAGCGGCTGGGCTGGGCGCACGCTCGACCGGCGTGGGTTCCGCAACCCCGCAAGCTCGCCACGCAGCAGATAGAGCACCGCCAGCGGAAGGTTCCTGCCGCACAGCGCAATCCACGCATAGTGCCGGTACATGCGCCGCTTGAACTCCGCGCGCAGTGGCAGCGGTGTGTAGCTGTCGATTACTTCGATGACCCGATTCGCCTGTCCGACGAGATTCATGGAGCTGTTGCTGTCGTGGCGGCGGTAGAAGAACACGTCCTCATCCACGTACCCGAAGCTGCCAACGGCGGTCAACGCGCGGAAGATGCGCAGGTTCAGCACCCAGTCGTCCGCCAGCACGGCCTCGTCGAACCCGCCGATCCTCAGCAGGAACTCCCGCTTGCACAGGCAGGTCTGCACGTACAACGGTGAGACGTTTGTGTAGAGGTGATGCAGGACCCCTTCGGCGCTGCGCGAGAGCAGCTTCCGAACCGCCTCCGGATGGACTCGCTCGCCGAGCTTTCCATCCTGCCAGAACCGCCCGTTGCCGTAAACCACCTGCACTTCGGGATGCGCGGCGAAGAGGTGCAACTGCGCCGCAAACCGGTTCGGCGCGAATTTGTCGTCCGACGCCAGCAGCGCCACGTACTCACCGCGGGCCATGCGCAACGCGCGGTTCAGGGTGCGATTGGAGCCTCGATTCTCCTGGATCACCACCTGCATCGGAATCGGCGAGCGCTCCGCAAGCGTCAGCGCCGCCTCGCCGGTTCCATCCGTGGAGCCATCGTCGATCAGCACGATCTCGATGCCTGGCTCCTCCTGCTCCCATACGCTCGCCACACACTCGCCGATGTAGGCGGCGTGGTTGTATGCAGGGATCAGGACGCTGATCCGAGGTCTGAGCTCTGTCATTAACGCCGTTGTTGATTCCTGTAGCTGCGCCGGCTCACGCACAAGCCCTCACCGGCCATCGCGGAGAGTGCTCTCCCCGTGCCGCACCCGTTTATCAGCCGGAGGATTATACACTTACGCGGGCCTTTCTTCCAGTGCTCGCGAGAACGGCGCGGCAGAAAGGACCGTGTGCCAAAATCCCAGCCACGGGCGCTACAACTGCACATCGGGTCGTGTCTCGTCC
>JACDHR010000036.1:0-17451 GCA_013820915.1 Gemmatimonadota bacterium | reverse complement strand
ACGACCCGATGCGTCGCACTGCTGGTGCTCCGGCGCCCGGGAGTTCGCTGGCGCCGGGCCGGCTTAGCGGAGCTGTCCCTCAGCTCGAGCTACGGCTTTCTCGATCCCCGCCGTCAGAACGTCCCTCGTCGCCCTGGTTTGAGCGGTGAGGTCCGCGCCTGATGGGATGGTCGGGACACCGGAGATTCTCCGGGCCGCTGCATCCGCACTGCCACCTTCAAATGTCACCCGGGTCGCCGTGAACGCGCCTGTCAAGGCGACGCTGCCGGCACCGAGCGGAATGGACAGCTGAGCCGTCCCGGTGATCGTGTTCAGATCCGCCGCGGCGGTACCCGTATTCGTCACGGTCCACAAAGCGGGACCGCCAATGCTGAAGGTCACCGCGTTGTCGGTCTCGTCATACGTGCCCGTGAGAGCATTGAACCCGGAGATCGGAGTGGGTCCTTCAGGCTCGCCACAGTGCCACGTGCCCCCCAACCCAGCACCGCCGATGATCGATACGTCTTCGTCATCATGGTCGACGAAGAGCGTCATGTTCGCCAGGGTGCAGTTCACCGCCACTCCACCGACCGTGCCCGAGAGGGTCGCATTGTAGCTCCAGATCCCCTCCAGCGGACCAGGGGTCGGCGGCGGCTCCTCCGTCTCAGGCACCATGCCGAACGGACCGACCAGGTTCCACTGGGGATCCACGACCGGCAGCACGGTGCCGGAGCCCGTCCACTCGGCGCCGTTCATCTCCCAGATGGCTCGCCAGCCGCTGGGTCTGTGCTGCCACAGAATGTCGGTCCGGCCGCCAGCGTGGAAGTTGGCAACCCCCGCGATGTCCCAGGCAGGATCCACCTGCGGCAGGGCTATGCTAGCGGTCGCCTGGGCGATGTTCATCAGCCAGATGTAGCGCTCGCCCGTCGTGGTGTTCTGCCAGACGAGATCGCCCCGACCATCATCGTTGAAGTCTCCGATTCCCGCGATGTCCCACACGGGAGCGACCTGACCGACAGCCAGGCTCTGGATCATCTGGGACCCGTTCATCAGCCAGATGTAGCGATCCCCTGTCGTGGCGTTCTGCCAGACCAGGTCGGCCATGCCGTCGGCGTTCATATCACCAACTGCGGCGATGTGCCATGCGGGATCGACCTGGCCGAGGAGGACGCTCTGGCGCTGCTCGGTATCCTCCATGAACCAGATGTAACGATCCCCCGTCGTGGTGTTCTGCCAAACCAGGTCGTCGTGTCCGTCCCCATCCAGATCTCCCGCACCGGCAATCCGCCAGGGAAGCGGAACGTGGAAACGCTCGGACTCCCCGGTGTAAACCGGGCCGGCCATCCGCCAGATCACACGCTCACCCGTTTGCAGATTCTCCCAGAGGAGGCCGGTGTTCTCGCGGAAAGCCAGCGGCGTGGCCTGGGGTGAGATGCTCCGCAGTCGATCCTTCGGCGTGGACATCAATCCACCCGGCATCTGCTGCAGCGGACGCGACTCGCGCATCAGCGGCGACGCGCTGACCGAGCCGACCTGAGGCCCCTCGGTGCTCAGTGGCCCGGCCTTTGGGCCTTGAGCTGTCATGCCAGAAGGAATCGGACCCTCCTCCAACGGATCTGCCGCCGGATCTTCGACGAGAGGATTCCGCTCACAGGCTGTGAACAGCAAGAGCGCACAGGCTGTCAGAACTACGGTAGGTCGAAATGAGCTCATAACCTCGCTCCATGGTGTTGCCCGCATCGCGCGGGCGGCGAAAGTACAGTTGGGGCCGGCAAGGAATCACAGCGGGCAGAGAGGGGAGGTCCGGTCTGGTAGGGCTGGAGGGGCATGCCCGGACCGAGTCGGCGGTAGAAGCCGCCTACGGATGGCGAGCCGAACGGGAGAGCAAGCAGCAGCACCAGGATCTCAGTGGAGTGGCGGTGTCGAGGCTCCCGGAGAGCCGTCCGGGCAGCCTTTGCTACACGTGCTGGCAGGACCTTTCTACATTCTACGGAGACGATCTCGCCAGGACAACACCGGATCGAACTGCCGCCTGAAGCATCGGTGCAGATCAGGGGCCGCACCCGGCAGGTGAGGCGGTACCACCACGGCTCTGACTGCGTCAAGATCCTTCGCGCGGTCGGTCGGCTCGTAGAGAAAGAGCTCCTTGCGCTTCTGTTCCTGCAGCATTCAGGCCGCGCGCGTGCGCGGGATGAGCCTCCACACCGCAGAGCCACATGCGAGCAGCACCAGGACCGCAAGGGCGACGGCAACCGGAATCGTTGCCGTGTGTAGCGGGGTGAACGGCAAGACGAGGACCACCAACGAGGCGAGGAGCGCCGTGAGCATCGGAGCCATGTTCCGACGGGCAAGGGCAAAGCGGATCTCCTTGCGGACCACCGCCCACACCACCGCGGCATAGATGAGGTATGCGGCGAGATAGGCGATTCCCATCCCAGGTAGCCCGAAGAGCCTGACCCCGATCCAACTCGCGCCAAGGGTGGCCATTCCGCCCACGAACTCGGTGAAGAAGAAGACGCGGCTCCCACTGCGCGCCAGAATTACGAACGACATCGTCCAGCTCCAGAACTTGAAGAGGTTCCCCACCATCTGCCACTCGAGCACGGGCACGGCCGGCCGGAAGCTCGGCGCATATACCAGCGGCACGAGCAAGGGCGCCAGCGCCAGCCCGAGAATCACGATGGGTGCACCGATCGCGGTGATCAGATGAAGCTGCTGGTTCACTAGCTCCCGCAGCTTCTCCGGCTCCCCGCTGACGCGCGAGACGCGGGGGTAATAGTCCTGCGCCATCGCGGTAAGCAGAAAGCCCAGGTATCCGACGGAAAGGGAGACTGCCGCCCGATAGAAGCCGACGCTCTCGGTGTCCAAGAGGTGCAGCACCAGAATGGGGAGCGCTAGCTGAACACCCGAGCCGACCAGCGCGCTTGCGGTGAAGGGAATGCCGAAGCGCAGGAGGGATCGCGAGGCGTCGCGCAGCTCCTCTGGGGAGGGGCGATAGGGGACGGTCTCGATCCGGCGCCGCGTCATCCAGGTGGCGAGCACCGCGCTCACAGTAGTGGTGCTCAAGACGGCGTACGGGATTCCCAGCTCGCGCCAGAACCAGAGGATGGAAAGACTGAGCGCCGCGCCCACCAGACTGTTCACTACGGCGAAGCGCGCCAGCGCGCTCACCTGATGATGCGCGTTAAGCGTGCTGGTCTGGATGCCAGCGATCAGCGTGAGCGCGACGGCCAGCCCAAGGAGCGGGACGCTGGCCGCATGCTCGCTGCCGCCGAGCATCCAGCCGCTGATCGGCCGGCGCAGAGCCAGGAACGCAACGGCCGCGACGGCAGCCAGCGCCAGAGTGGCGTTGTAGGCTGCGCGCTGGATGACCGCGGCGCGGGCGAGATCCTGCCGGCCGAGCGCGTTCGCCCCCTCGCGCACCAGCCCGGTACCAATGCCGAGGCTGGCGACGATTCCGCCCAGCCCCACCAGGCTCATCATCAGGCCGAGCAAACCGATCCCGGCGGGCCCCACCAGCAGCGCCCACACCTTTGCGGAGACCAGGCCGACCACCACCGTGACCGCGGAGCCGCTGGCCAGGATGGCGGTCGCGCGATAAGCCGATTTCACCTCGGGAAGGTCTGAACCGCGTCGACCACGGCGGCAACCTGGTCCGGGCTCATCTGGGGACCGATCGGCAGGCTGAGAACCTCGCGGTGGATGGCCTCCGACATTGGCAAGGTCTGCTCGGGGAGATGAAGATGCCGGTAGGCGTCCTGGCGGTGTGGGGGGATGGGATAGTGGATCAGCGTGGCGATTCCGCTCCGCTCCAGGTGTCGCTGCAGCTCCTCGGGCCGCTCGGTGCGCACGACGAAGAGGTGCCACACCGGCTCCGCGCACGAAGGCACATGCGGTAGGAGAAGGCCGGTGGCCGCAAGCTCCCGGAGATAGAGAGCCGCGATCCGCCGCCGCCGCTCGTTCCACTCGTCCAGGTGCGGCAGCTTGGCTCGGAGCAGCGCCGCCTGCAGCTCGTCAAGGCGGCTGTTGAAGCCCATCACCTCGTGCACGTACTTGACGCGCGAGCCGTAGTTGCGCAGCCGCCGGAGCCGATCCGCCAGCTCACCGTCGTCGGTGGTCACGGCTCCTCCATCGCCGAGGGCGCCGAGGTTCTTCCCGGGATAGAAGCTCCACGCCGCCGCATCCCCGATCGCGCCTACCCTGCGTCCCCGGTAGCGCGCGCCGTGTGCCTGCGCGGCATCTTCGAGAACGAACAGCTCGTGCGCGCGCGCGACCTCCAGGATCGCATCCATCTCCGCGGGCTGGCCGTACAGGTGCACCGGCACGACGGCCCGGGTGCGCGCGGTGACGGCGGCGGCGATCCGCTCCGGATCCAGGTTGTAGGTCCGCGGGTCCGGCTCGACGGGCACCGGAGTCGCGCCGGCGTAGGAGACTCCCAGCCAGGTCGCGATGAAGGTGTTCCCGGGCACGATCACCTCGTCACCTGGCCCAATACCGGCGGCGCGAAGCGCGAGATGTACCGCGTCGAGCCCGTTGCCGAGCCCGACGCAGTGTCGGGCACCCACATACTCCGCGAACTCCCGCTCGAAGCCCTCGACTTCCGGACCCAGAACATACCAGCCACTGCCCACCACCCGCGTCAGCGCCGCGGAGATCTCGGCCTGCAGCTCCTGGGAGGCAAGCCCCAGATCGAGAAACGGCACCCTCACCGCGCTACCGTCGTGCGGAACTCGTCGTAATCCCGGAAGTAGTCCGCCTCATCGTAGGGGAGCGACGCGAGCACCAGGCAAACGGAGCCCGAGGAGAAGTTGACCAACTCACGCCAGATGAGACGCGGCAGGTACAGGCCCAGGTAAGGACGGTTCAGGGTCACCGTCTTGCGGCTCGATCCGTCATCCAAGACGACGTCGAAGCTGCCAGAGGCCGCCACCAGGAACTGCTCCAGCTCCCGGTGCGCGTGACCGCCGCGCGACTCACCCGCGGGCACGTCGTACAGGTAGTAGACGCGCCGGATCTCGAAAGGGACGTGCCGGGATGACTCGACGACGGTCAGATTCCCCCGAAGATCGACGATCTTCGGCAGCTCGATGATCCGTGCCTCGTCCAGCACCCTCCGAGCCGCCCCCCCCGCTCCTCCCGTTCCCCCTGGCATGCACGCCGCCTAGCTCGCCACGACGTACAGCTCGGCCGCGATGTCGGGGTAGCGCTCACCGAGCTTCATGAAGGCCTCGATCGCCTCCTCGCTCCAGCTCTCCTCGAGCTGGCGGTTGGAGAGCGGCTTGATCCAGTAGCCGCCGAATACTTCGATCCGAAGCCCCGCCCGCAGGAAGTCACGCCGGAACGTCTCCGGATTGTACACCCGGCGGTGGCCGTGATGGCGGTCCGCATCGTTCATCTCCTCCTCGAAGCCGAGCAGCCCCATGATCACCGCCGCCTGCCGATGCAGGGAACGGCTGTTCGGGACGGCGGCCAGCACGCGCCCGCCCGGCGCGAGCCAGCTCCTGGCCTGCCGCAGAATAGCGACCGGGTCGAGAACGTGCTCCAGCACGTGTCCCAGCACGAGGGTGTCGAAGCGCTGCTCCGGCGAGAACTCCTCGAAGAGCGAGGGGACGACTGTCGCGGAAGGAAAGCGGCTCTGCAGCTGCTCGCAGAAGACGGCGGATCCTTCCACCAGGGTGAGGTCCATCCCGAGCCGCGCGAGATGCTCGGTCATCACGCCCTCCGCCGGCCCCATCTCCAGCAGGCGTGGCCCGCGGATGTACCGCTCGAAGATGGTGAAGGAGTGCAGAATGGTCTTGCGATTGACGCCCAGCGCGTACCACGAGTCCTGGGCGATGCCGTCAAGATGCTGAAGCTCGGTCTGGTTCATCGACTCTCTCAGTCGTTCTCCCATGTAAAAAAACCGGGGCCTACAACGCCGAACCGCAGGCGGCTGCCCCCGCCCCCAACCAATGAAGATCCGGCCCGTCTCCGGGCCGACGCGCACCCTCACACAGGGCGCGAGAAGGCTTCCTCCCAGTAGCGTGCCATGAAGACGCCCGGCTCGAAGTCAAAGTAATCGCGCTCCAGTGGAATTCCCAGCGCAAGCTTGAGGAGGATGAGTGGGCTGTTCACCCCGGCCGCCACCGTGAGCGGCAGAGTGCCGGAAAACCTCGGGTTGATCTCGAAGAAACGGATCTGCTCGCCATCGATCCTGCACTGGATGTTGCAGTGCCCCCTCATCTCCAGACGCCTCGCAATCTCTCCCGCCAGCTCGGTCAGCCGGGGCTGCCTCACCGTACGGGCCTTGTAGGAGAGCCCGGCCTTGACCTGCATCCGCTCGCGTGGGACGACGGCGAGAACCCGGCTCTCCTGATCCGTCACCACATCTACCGTGTACTCGATACCGCGCAGGTACTCCTGAACGACCGGGGATCGCACCTTGCGAAGCGCCGCGCTCAGCTCCAACTCGTTCTCGACGTAGAACACGTCCCTGCTGCTGACGCCGTCGACCGGCTTCACGATCAGTGGGAACCCCGGGTGATCCTGCTGACCCGCGAGCTGCTCCGGGAGCCAGGTCCGCGGCGTCGGGAAGCCGTTGCGCTCGAGAAACTCGTAGGTGCGGTATTTGTCGTTGCACGCGGCGACGGTCTCGGGCCGAGCGATCCAGGGAAGCACGCCCCGCTCGCGGAAGCGCGGCTCCCCACGGGCGACGACCTCGAGCTCCGCGTCGATGATTGGGAAGAGAACGCGTATCTCCTCCTGCTCGCAGATGCCGAGCACCGTGCTCAGGTACTCCGGATCATCGGCCGTAGGCACCTGATGGAAGCGGTCGCAAAAGGTGGAGCCGGCGATCTCCCAACCCTGGTGGATGTCGGTTCCGATCAGGCGGACCGGAAGCTCCATCTGCTGGCGTAGCGCCTTCGCCACCGAGATCGCGGTGGTGGATCCCATCCCGGTGATCAGGACCGCCACTGGACCAGCACTCACGCGATCCCCCTCCAGGCCGCGGTGGCGATCAACTCTCCACCCGCGCCTGCCCGGCCACGAAAAGCCGCTCCTCCGGGATCTCGCGCAGCAGCGGCGCCGCGGCATCCTTAGCGGAGAGGAGCGGGTCGCGCACCGGCCAGTCGATCCCCACCTCGGGATCGTCCCAGCGCAGGCTCCCCTCGTGCTCGGGTGCGTACGGATTGGTGCACTTGTACGAGACGAGCGCAGTCTCGCTGGTGACCACGAAGCCGTGCGCGAACCCCACCGGCACGTAAAGCTGCCGTATGCTCTCAGCGGAGAGATCCACCCCTACCCATTCACCGAAGGTTGGCGAGCCGAGGCGCAAGTCGACGGCGACGTCATAGATCTCGCCCTGCAGCATCGTGATGAGCTTGGCCTGCGGTGTGGGCTGCTGATAGTGGAGGCCGCGCAGCACTCCCCGCTTCGAGAAGGAGAGGTTGTCCTGCACGAAGGAGGCGCCGATTCCCAGCCCGGCATAGCGGTCCTCCCGCCAGGTCTCAGCGAAGAAGCCGCGCTCGTCGGCGAAGACCCGCGGCTCGAGGATCAGCACCCCGGAGAGCCGGGTCTCGATCACCCTCATACGGGGGCTCCCTGCTCGAGCAGGCTCAGCAGATACTGTCCATACGAGTTCTTCGCCAGCGGCACGGCGAGCCGCTCGATCTCGTCGGGGGTGATCCAGCCGGCGCGGTACGCGATCTCCTCCGGGCAGGCGATCTTCAGCCCCTGCCGCTGCTCGATGGTTTCGATGAAGTTGGAGGCCTGCAGCAGCGAATCATGCGTGCCGGTGTCGAGCCACGCGTATCCCCGGCCCAGGATCTCGACGCGCAGCTCGCCGCGCTCGAGGTAGTCGCGGTTCACGTCGGTGATCTCGAGCTCGCCGCGCGCCGAGGGCCTAAGGGAGCCGGCGAGCTCGAGCACCCGGTTGTCATAGAAGTAGAGCCCGGTCACTGCGTAGTTGGAGCGAGGCTGCTCTGGCTTCTCCTCGATGCTGACGGCGCGGCCCAGGGAGTCGAACTCGACGACGCCGTAGCGCTCGGGATCCTTGACGTAGTAGCCGAAGACCGTAGCCCCGTCCTCCTGCGCAGCCGCCCGGGCGAGCGCCTCCGTCAGCCCGTGGCCGTAGAAGAGGTTGTCTCCCAGGATCAGGCAGACCTGGTCCTCGCCGACGAAATCGCGCCCGATGATGAAGGCCTGCGCCAGTCCCTCCGGGCGGGGCTGCGCCGCATAGGCGAGGTCGAGACCCCACCGGGAGCCGTCGCCCAGCAGTTCGCGGAAGGCGGGCAGGTCGTGCGGCGTCGAGATGACCAGGATCTCACGGATACCCGCCAGCATCAGCGTGCTCAGCGGGTAGTAGATCATCGGCTTGTCGTAGACCGGCAGAAGCTGCTTGCTGATTGCTTGCGTGATTGGGTAGAGGCGCGTGCCGGAGCCGCCCGCGAGGATGATCCCCTTCATGCCACCCCTCCTGCCAGGCCGAGCCGCTCGAGCCGATAGCTTCCCGAGAGGACCCGCTCCCACCACTCCCGGTTCTCGAGGTACCAGAGGACGGTCTTGCGCAGACCGCTGTCGAAGTTCTCCTCCGGCTCCCAGCCGAGCGTCCCACTGATCTTCGAGGCGTCGATCGCGTAGCGCCAGTCGTGCCCGGGGCGATCGGTGACGAAGGTGATCAGCGAGGCGTGCGGAGCCGCCCGGGAATCGGGGACCAGCTCGTCGAGGAGTGAGCAGATCTCTTGGACGACCTCGAGGTTGCTCCGCTCGTTGTTGCCACCGATGTTGTAGGTCTCGCCCACCTCACCACGCTCCAGCGCGGTGAGCAGCGCCCGCACGTGATCGTCAACGTAGAGCCAATCCCTCCGGTTGTCTCCCTTGCCGTAGACCGGGATCGACTTGCCGGCGAGGGCGTTGAGGATGACGACCGGGATCAGCTTTTCCGGGAACTGGCAGGGGCCGTAGTTGTTCGAGCAGTTGGTGACGAGGACCGGCAGCCCGTAGGTGTGGTGCCAGGCGCGCACCAGGTGGTCCGATCCCGCCTTGCTCGCTGAGTAGGGGGAGTTCGGCTGATACGGGGTATTCTCCGTGAAGTACCCCTCCTCGCCAAGGGATCCGTAGACCTCGTCGGTCGAGACGTGCAGGAAGCGGAAGCTCCGCCGCTGCTCGCCCTCCAGGCCCAGCCAGTGCGCCCGCGCTGCCTCCAGCAGCGTGAAGGTGCCCACCACGTTCGTCTGGATGAAGGCTGCCGCACCGTCGATCGAGCGATCCACGTGGGATTCGGCCGCCAGGTGCATCACCGCATCCGGCCGGTAGCGGCCGAAGATGCGGGCAACCTCCTCCGCATCGCAGATGTCGACCTTCTCGTGCGTGTAGCGGGGATCGGAGAGGACGGGCTCGAGAGAGTCCAGATTCCCCGCGTAGGTCAGCTTGTCGACGTTGACTACCGCGTGCTCGGTCCGCGAAAGTAGATGCCTGAGGAGGGCGGATCCGATGAATCCGGCTCCGCCGGTGACCAGAATGGTTTTTCTCATGCCTTCTCGTGGATCGTGCGTTCTTCAGAGCGATCGCTTCACTTCACCGCGGCGAGGCGGACCGGCGCCCGGGCCACGGCAGCCGGAAGCTGGCTCTGCCCGGAGATACCGACCACCCGAGCCCATCCCGGGTACTCGCGCATCACGCCGCGCGTGTCCACCACGAGACGGGCACTGTCGGCCACTCGCTGGTAATCCACTGGGGTGTGATCGGTCACCACGACCACCGCATCCATCGCCTGCAGCAGCGCATCACTCAGATCCGCGCTGTGCATCGGCAGACCCGCAAGCGGAGTATGCCCGTCATCCTCGATCAGCGGGCAGAAGGGATCGTGATAGAAGAGCTGCGCACCCTTCTCCTGCAGGAGGCGGATGACCTCCAACGCGGGACTCTCGCGCAGATCGTCGATGTCGCGCTTATAGGCGATCCCGAGCACGAGGATGCGGCTGCCCTTGACGGCCTTGCGCTCGTCGTTGAGCGCGTCGGCCACCTTGCGCACCACGTAGGCGGGCATCTCAGCGTTGATCTCGCTGGCCAGTTCGATCATGCGCGTCTTGAAGGCGAGCGTCCGCATCTTCCAGGAGAGGTAGTGCGGGTCGAGCGGGATGCAGTGCCCGCCCAGCCCGGGGCCGGGGGTGAACTTCATGAAGCCGAAGGGTTTGGTCGCCGCCGCCTCCACTACCCCCCACACGTCCAGCCCCAGCTTCTCGCACGCCTGCGCCAGCTCGTTGGCCAGCGCGATGTTGATCATCCGGAAGGTGTTCTCGTACACCTTGACCAACTCGGCGGCCTCCGCGCTCTCGACCGGCACCAGGGTGTCGAAGACCTTCTCATAGAAGGCGACTCCCACCTCACCGCACGCCGGGGTGATGCCGCCCATCACCTTGGGGGTGTTGCGCGTGTGCCAGACGTGGTTGCCAGGATCGACGCGCTCCGGGCTGAAGCAGAGGAAGAAGTCTTCCCCCACCCGCAGCTCCGACTGGTCAAGGATAGGCAGTACCACCTCGCGCGTGGTGCCCGGATAGGTGGTGCTCTCGAGGATGACGAGCTGTCCGCGGCGCAGCGCGTGCATGACCGCGTGCGCGGCCGCCACCACGTAGGAGAGGTCGGGCTCCTTGGTCTTGTTCAGCGGCGTCGGCACGCAGATCGAGATGACGTCGCACTCGGCCAGGCGCGACAGATCGGTCGTCGCCTGCAGCAGTCCCTCGCCCACGAAAGCGCTGAGCACCTGCGAGGAAACGTCCTGAATGTGGCTCTCGCCCGCGTTCACCCCCTCCACCACCTGCTCGTTGACGTCGAAGCCCAGCGTGCGATAGCCGCTACGCGCCACCTCAACCGCAAGCGGCAATCCGACATAACCAAGACCGATGATCCCGACGCTGGCTGTGCGATCCTCCACCTGATGGAGGAAATTGCTCCTGACAGCACTCATGTTGTAGCAGGTGGTGATGGGTGAGTGAGGCGGAGCCGACCGGGGCGCGTTCGCTGACGTTCGAATTCCTTCGGATCGCGCCTGCAGGGCCCGTGGCTCACCTGGCGTAACTTCAGGCCGCCGAAGAGATTGAATGTATCAGCCGACGCGGATTCCCGGAAGTAGGCCCGGGTGAGTCGCAGAGCGCGGCGAGCCCCCGAGCGAGCAGAGCTGCATGCCACCGTCAGATCCCCCCTCGCACGCTCAGCACCGAATTGAGGTTGAAGGCATCAGACCCGAAGTTGCGGTTGAAGTTGTAAACGCCCGTGAGGCCTGCGGTGATATCGAAGCGGCCGAGGAAGAAGAGGCTCTCAATACCGAGCGAATGAAGGACGTCGAGTCCACGGCGATCGATGTCCCCGACCCCAGAGGGGCGCTCCCTGTCCTGGCGCACCGTGCGTGTCCAGGCAACGCTCCAGCGGCCACGGGGATAATAGTAGTCCGCAGCCAGGATCGAGCCTGCCCCCCCGTACCCGGCGGCCGAGCCGAGGATCTGCCCGCGGTGCGTGTGACCCTGCCGCGTCCATCCGTGCACATAGAAGGGCCCTTGCTGACGAACCTGAACGATGTGCGAGATCTGCAGGTTCAACAGCTCGCCCCGGACCGTGACGAGCTCCTGCTCGGAGCGCCTCCAGCGCTTGCGCAGACCCAGCATGTAGCCGCCCGAGTGGTCCGGTTCCACGAGGAAGTCCCGGCGGTTCCAGCTATGGTCCTCGCGGCCGTACTCCCCATACACCTCAGCGCCACTCCGGCGGAACACCCAGCGGAAAAAGACCGAAGCGAGCTGATTGTCCTCGCTCGTCTTGGGCTCCCCCGGCAGCACCCCTGAATCGCGCAGACCTCCCTTCCAGAAGCCTTCGATCGGCTTGAGGAGGTTATCGAGGCCAATCCCCTCCTCCGGCCACGGCTCGTGGAAGAAGCGCGCCGCACCCAGCTCGAGCCCCGATACGCCGCGCGGTTGGAACACCCCCACCAGGCCAGACATGAAGCGCTGGCTACCGGCACCTTCGACTGGTGAATAATCTGACTGCTCGAGCCGGCCCCACACCAGACGACCATGCACCCGTCCGAGCCACACATCGAGTGGAGCGGAGCTGCCGAGGAATGCGTGCAGAAAGCCCGGTGCATTGTTCCCCAGTAGAATCGGGTGCTCGCTCGCGGGGCCCCAATGCTGGTTCGCAGTGGAGATCCCGGCGGCGACCACCGGAAGATCCAGCCGCAGGTTGCTCTGGCCCGGATCGATCCGCAGGTACGGCTCGTCGCCGAAGCGCTGGGGCAGGTCGATGAAATCGGTCATCCCGCCATCCGCATAGGCAAGGCGACCCTCGCGACCGGTGGGTGCCAGCTCGAAGGATGCGTTCTCGGCGCGGAACACGACCGGCGCGAGGGTGAGCGAAATCGCTCCGTAGCGGGCCGAGACGCCCGCATGCAGCGCAGTGGTGAGACCGCGCCCCGCCCAGACAGCGCCGTTGTTGGCACCGTAGGGAAAGGCCGAGTTGAAGATGAGCTGCGCCTGCGGCCGGATCAGCTCCAGGCGAAATCCTCCTGTTGTGTCCGGCTGCAGGTCGTAGCGGCCGGCCCAGGGATGCGCGGAATCCCGCGGGAGGAGCCGTTCCACCTCCGCCGCGGAGAAGCTGCGGACCGACCAGGGGTACAGCTCGCTCCTGCCTTCGCTCTGAAGGAAGCGCAGATAGCTCTCGAGCTCACTGCCAACGAAGACCTCATTGCGCCCCCCCACCTGCGAAGCGGTCTGCGCCACGAGCGGGGCCGGCACCAGCAGGAGCGCCGCCGCGAAGCCCCATGCCATCCCGAGCGATTCCCGGCGTAGCAGCGCGGACCACGTAGATTTCTGTACTGGCACGATCGATCTCTTCTCCCGTCCTCGGCGTCCCGACGCGGGTCGCAACTCGCCTCTCTCCCGCTGCGGGCTCGCCTCCCAGCGATTGGAAGGCGCTCGTTACGATCCATCGAAAGAGCGTCAAACCATAGACTTATGAGCGCAAGGATGTTATCCTGTCGGCCCGCCGTTGTCCAGTGCGGGACACCTATCCCGCCGGAAACGATCCGGGGCGTGAATTGCTGACGACAACTTGCCATACCTTCCTTGATGGTAGTGAAAAAGCTGATTCTCGGCGCGCTCCCGTTCGCCCTTCTCGGCGCGCTGGTGCTTCCGCTCGCGGCGCAGACGCCGAACGTCGTCGTGCCGCCTTCCCTGCGCGTGGAGCGCGGCACGCCGACGCGGCTGGCTCCGGTGCCGGATACGATCGTTCCTCTCCCCCACGTCAGCTCGAGGCTGCCCGAGGGCATTCCGGAGCTCTCCTTTCTGAGAGCGTTGGGGACGGTGGCCGAGGACCGTGAGCGACTCGCGCAGATCCGCGGCGAGGCAGCCACGCAGGGATTTCTGATCCGCTCGCCCTCGTCCCTGGCGGCCCCGCTCACGCACGGCGGCGAGCCGCTGCGGTGGACGCTGCTGCTGCCGGAGCTGCGCTCCGTGATCAACACCGATATCCCCTTCTCGCAGAACGAGGATGGGATGTGGGGGGGGCGCGGCATGAACACCCAGGTGACCACCGGCGTGCACGCGGAATACGGGCGAGTATCCCTCATCCTCGCGCCGCACTTCCGCTTCCAGGCGAACAGCAGGTACCGCACGCCGGAAGTGCCGACCCCGCAGCGCCACCCTCTCTCCTCGCCCTGGCACACCGGCCTGGAAGGCAACGAATCCGCAGATCTGCCGCAGCGCTTCGGCGACGGGGCGATGACCAGCATCAGTCTGGGCCACAGCGCTCTCTGGTTCGATGCGGGACGTGTCGCGCTAGGCGCCGCGGTCGAAAGCCAGTGGTGGGGACCGGGGATGCGCAACGCGATCGTGATGAGCAACAACGCACCCGGAATCCCCCACCTCTTCCTGCGCACCGCGGATCCGATTTGCACCCGCCTCGGCTCGTTCGAGGCGAATTGGATGGTGGGGGCGCTCACGGAATCGGCGTACTTCGACACCACGCCGGACAATGACACCCGCTCGCTCAGCGCGCTCGCCGGAACCTTCCGGCCCGCGTTCGAGCCCAACCTGACCCTGGGCGTGGCGCGCGCGATCTATGCTCCCGCCTCGGGTGCGGGGAGCGTTCCCTTGCGGCTCTTCGACGTGCTCACCGAGTCCGGTCGGTACTCCGGGGAGGAAGGGCCGGATCAGATCCTTTCCTTCTTCGGCCGCTGGGTCTTCCCCAACGATGGCGCCGAGATCTACGCGGAGTGGGCACGGGCTGAGCTTCCCCTCTCTCTGCGGGACTTCGTCGCCTTCCCCAACCACACGCAGGGGTACACTCTGGGGCTGCAGTGGGCGGGACCGGTGCGGGGACGCGCACTGCTTCGCCTGCAGGCGGAGCTTACCCAGCTCGAGCAGAGTCCGACCTTCCGGCAGCGTCCCGTCACCGGCTACTACACCAGCCGCCAGGTGCCGCAGGGATACACGCAGCGCGGGCAGGTCATCGGCGCCGCGACCGGCCCGGGTTCCTCGAGCCAGTGGCTCGCGGTGGACTACCTGGCGCCCGATTGGGGGGTCGGCCTCGTCACGGGCCGCGTCCGCTGGGAGAACGACACCTACTACCGGCACGCCGTAGACGGCCGCATCCATTACGCCCACGACGTGTCCACCCTGCTGGGCGCCCGTGGCCAGTACCGGGCGCCGGGGCTCGACGTGGGCGTCGAGCTGATGCACCAGAATCGCCTCAACTACCTCTTCCAGAACTGGTCGTTCAACTTCGACGCTCTGCTGGCGTGGGATCAGCCGAACACCACGGTGCGGGTGGTCCTCACCCCCACCTACCGGACGCGTTAGCTCGCGCTTGGCCGCACCCGTCCGGACCCGCACCTGCCGAATCTGCGGCGCCGCCGACGCAGCCGAGGAATACCGGGTGCGGGAGATGAACCTCGGCCTCGGCGACGTCTTTCTCTACTTTCAGTGCCCAGTCTGCGGCTGCCTGCAGATCGCGGAGTTTCCGGCTGACCTTTCGCGCTACTACCCGCCGGAGTACTACAGCTTCGCGCGTGATCCCGCGGCGTGCTGGGGGACGAGAAAAACGCTGCGAAGGATTCGGGACCGCCACGCCTTCACCGGACGAGGGGTGCTGGGCCGGCTGCTGGCAAGGCGGTACCCGTATCGCTTCGCCGGGGTGCGAGAATGGCTCGCGGTACAGGGAGTGACGCGGGAGTCGCGCATCCTTGACGTGGGGTGCGGCCGGGGCGAGCTCCTGTACGACATGGCCGAGATGGGCTATCCCTGCCTGACGGGCGTGGATCCGTTCCTCGACCGGGACATCGAGTACCCCCACGGGGCGCGGATCTTCAGGAAGACGATCCACGAGCTGGAGGGGAGCTTCGATCTGATCATGTTCCACCACTCCCTCGAGCACATTCCTGATCAGCAGGAAACCATGCGATCCGCCGCCAGGCTACTCGCCGATGGTGGGCACTGTCTCGTTCGCATTCCAGTAGCCTCCTCGTTCGCGTGGGAGTATTACCGGGAGAATTGGGTGCAGCTCGACGCCCCCCGCCACTTCTTCCTGCACTCGCGCCGCAGCATCGTGCTGCTGGCGGAGGCCGCGGGGCTGACACTCTCCAGAGTTCAGGACGACTCGACGGAGTTCCAGTTCACGGGGAGCGAACTCTACCGCCGGGAGGGTCGCTTGAATCGGAGCGGAGGGAGATTTGGGAGGGCGGAACTCGCCCGGTATCGGCGGCAAGCACGGCAGCTGAACGCCCAGGGCCGCGGAGACCAGGCAGCCTTTTACTTCACGAAGTGCTGACGGCTCTCCCCTCGCTCAGACGGAGGAGGCAACTCCGCCGCGCAGCATCGCGACGCGCTGCAGCACCAGTGCCCGCTCCTCGGTACTCAGCACGAGGAACCAGGCGACTGGCACGAACGTGACCAGCACGAGCATCAGAAACGCACCCTTCGCGGCAAGGCCGACCGGGAGCACCGCCAGGCCGAGAGTGAGCACGGCCGCACCGAGTGCCAGTGCACACCGCCGCAGCACGTGCGTGCTCTCGGGAAGGATCCGCTCGACCACGCCGAGGAGCACCAGCAGGTCGAGCGAGACCCGCGCCACCCAGGCGATCGCCGCGCCCTCGATCCCCCACCGCTCGATAAGCCACCAAAGGGCGAGCAGGTAGAGAGGCAGCTCGATCAGGTGCAGCTTGGCGGTAACGTCGGGCCGACCGATCCCCTGTACGGTGGTGAAGGGGATCTGCGCGATGCTGTTGATCAGCACTCCGACCGCCAGCCACTGCAGAACCCGGGTACTGTTCTGCGCGAACTCCGCTCCGAGCCAGAGGTCGAGCCCCTCCGGAGCCAGGGTCACCAGGATCAGGATCACCGGAAAGAGCGCCAGGAAGATCGTCTTGAAGCTGCGCTCGAAGAGCAGCAGCGTGCGGGCTCGGTTCTGCGTGAAGCTGGCGGCGAACGCGGGAAACAGGACCCCCAAAACCGCACCCGGAACCAGCCATAGCTTCGTCACCACCTCGTACGGGGTGACGTAGTAGGCTACCGCCGCCATAGAGAGCGCCGCCGCGATCAGGAAACGGTCCAGATAGGTCATCAGTGGGCTGACGAGGTTGCTCACCGTCATCCAGCCGCCGAAACCCAGCAGGCGCCGCACCGTCATCCGATCGAATCCCACCCGACCCCGAAGCATCCCGGGAAGCGATCGCACGCACAGCAACAGGTAGGCGAGCCAGGCGACTACCCTGCCCCCCACCAGCACCGCCACCACCACGGTGAGGCTGGAGGAGAACGGAAGCACCAGCACAGGGCCGATGAAGGTGAAGGCTCCCATCGGCACGCGCACCGCGTTGACCAGCCCGAACCGCTGCTGCGCCTCCAGTATCCCTCTCAGCCCGGTGGTGCCGATCACAAAGGGAAGGGAGAGCGCGAGCAGGTAGAGAGCGGACAGCGTCTCCCCCTGCAGCGCGGTGGGGATGGCGAGCGCGCTGCGCACCATCCAAGGTGCCAGCACCAGGAGCAGCAGCGCTCCGCTAAGCCCGAGCAGCAGCATGAGCAGGAGAGTCGCACGGACGAGTGAGGGAATCCGGTCTTCCTCTCCAGCGGCCAGCTTCTCGGAGACGAGCTGTGTCAGGGCGCGGCCCAGCCCCAGGTCGAAGAGGCTGAAGTAGCCGATCGCGATCCACGCCAGGGTCAGCACCCCGAACCGCTCGGTGCCCAGACCCTTGATGAGAATCGGCAGCGCTACCAGCGCGACCAGCACCGGAACGCCCTGCCCCGCCAGGTTGATCAGCGTGTTGCGGGCGAGCAGCCGCCCGCCGGTCAGATCGGCCATCGCTCCACGCCGGGAGGAGTAGCACACCTCGGGCTGCTCTGCGGCGACTCGCATCTCACCGTTCGGTCATCCCGCGCCAGATCGCGCCCGCGCGCTCCCGGTCGCCGCGCAGGAGGTACTGCGCGCCGCGCACGAGCCGGCTCGGATAGAAGA
>JACDHR010000243.1 GCA_013820915.1 Gemmatimonadota bacterium | reverse complement strand
GGGTCACGTGGTGGAAACGACGACCGTCACGAATGGGTCGTTCCAGGTTGCGATTCGGCCGAGCAACTTCTTCGGCGGCAGTGTGTCGACTTTCAACCCGAACTCGCCCGCGGGTGAGCCGGGGTTCGTCTACTGAGAAAACCGGGTAGCTAGAGGGTAAGTGCCGGTCGCATAGCCGTCCCCTCCGCAGGGTGCGGAGGGGACGGCTTTTTGGAGAAAACCCTAGTGGAGCTGCTCCTCCGCCGGCCCGATCCGCTGCTGTATTTCCATCAGCAGGCGCTGCGGGTTGCAGGGTTTGGTGATGAACGCATCGCATCCGGCTTCCCGGGCGCGGCGGCCCGCTGAGCCGTAGCTGAATGCGGTGAGCACCACCACGGGGATGTGCTCGGTTTCCGGGTTCCGCTTGATCTGCTCGGTGGCGTCGAACCCGTTGACCACGGGGATGGAGAGATCCATGAGGATCAGGTCGGGCTGATGCTCGCGTGCGGAGCGGATCCCCTCCGCCCCGTTGCCCACCGCCATGACCCGGTAGCCATGGCGCTCCAGGAACAGTGTGTTGATCGTGCGCATCTCGATCTGGTCTTCCACGATCAGGATTTTTTTGTCTTTCATCTGAATCTATCGCTCGGGTATACCCACCGTATGGGCCTGCGGGATGCGGAGCCGAAGCGTCCACAAGGGCCGGCAGCTGCATTTCTCAATGCCTGTATTGATAAGCGCTTGAGCGCCCGCCGTAAACCCCAAGACGCTCAGTCGTCGGGCCGGATGGCGCGGACCGGCTGGATCCCGCGGCCGTCCCACCACGTCTTGGCGAGGGTCGCGCTCAGGATCAGCGCACCCCCTCCCACCGCCCAGGAGGAGGGCCGCTCTCCGTGGGCCAGCCATGCCCAAATAGGGTTGAGCGCCGGTTCTACGAGAAGAATGGTGGAGGCTTCCAGCGCGCCCACGTGCCGGATCGCGGCGGTCATGAACACGTATGCCAGCCCGATCTGGAACACACCAAGGTACCCCACCACCAGCCAGTCCGCCACGCCTCCCGTCTGTACCGGAAGCGCGAAGGGGAGGCAGACGAGCAGCGCGATCACGTTGCCCGCCACCACGGTGGCGAGCGCGGAGCCGCCGCCCTCCGGCCGGCTTCCGAGCCAACGCAGCCCCATCACCGTCACCGCCCAGCACACGCCGCTCAGGGCGGCGAGCACATTCCCGCGCACCGGATCGGGCGCGGTGGCCACGGGTGCTTCCGTCCCCACGAAGAAGAGCAGCAACCCCGTGCCTACGACGCTCATGAACACGAGATCCGTGCGGCGGATCGGCTCCTTCAGCAGCCAGGGGCCGAGGATCAGTATGTACAGCGGTGCGGTGGACTGCAGGAAAATGGTGTTCGCCGCGGTGGTCATCTTGTTCGCGGTAACGAATAGCACCAGCGTGGCGGCGTACGCCACCCCGACCAGCAGGACCCGCCACGTCCAGCCGCGCCGCGCGGAGGGGAGCAGCAGCGCGAGAATGAGCGCGGCCACGCCGGACCGGAAGCCAGCTACCTGCCAGCTCGAGAGGGTGGTCGCCTTGATCGCGGCCCCGCCCGTGGAGAAGAGCGCAGCGGCCGCGAGAAGTTGAAGTCGATGGGTGCTCGCGCTCATGGGCCGCTTCCGTGTGTCCGGCATGCTCCACGCGGCGGGCGGTGGAGCGGAGTATGCCGGATTGTCGGTCCCATACCCGCGCTTGGCAACCCCCTGGCGTAAGATTAAAAATAAAATCGCCGGAAACGTCCTCCCGCCGACGACCGACTGAGGCGGAGAGGGTCCCGCCAAAACCCACGGAAGCGAAGGTGTGCCGCAAATCGCCGCGAGACTGCGATTTGCGAGTCCTGTTTCGCTCAATTTGCCTATTCAGATCTGTTACCGCAGGAGGCGAGCATGGAGAGCAACGAGCAGCGTACCGAGCGCGAGGAAGGGCCGATCGAGGAGCGACTGATCGACGGGCGCGAGGAATCGCAGGACAGCATCGTGTCGGCCGCGGAAGATGCGTTTGTCGAGGACCAGAAGAGCCCGGACCATCCGCGCCGGATCGAGCGGAAGCATGACGTGGAAGACCCCTCGCACTCGCAGGGGATCTGACACGGCATGATGATGCCACAGCCGTACCGGGGCACTGATCCCCGGTACGGCTGCCGCCGTACTCCGCCGTTAATCTTCCCGCACCACTCCCTGCAGCGCCGTCTCGATCCGCTCCAGCACGTCGCTGTTCAGCCGCACTCCCGCCGCCGCCGCATTGTCGTCCACCTGCTCGGGCCGGCTCGCGCCGATGATCGCGCTGGAGATATTCGGCAGGCGTAGCGTCCAGGCGAGTGCGAGCTGCGCCATCGACAGCCCCAGCTCCTCCGCGATCGGGCGGAGCCGCTGCACGGCTTCCAGCACCTCATCCGGCATCAACGACTCCATGAACGTACTGGAGGCCTCGTCCGTGGCGCGGCTCCCGGCCGGCGGTGCCTGGCCGGGGCGGTATTTTCCGGTGAGCACCCCCTGCGCGAGCGGCGACCAGATGACCTGACCGATCCCCTCCCGCTCCGAGAGCGGCACGATCTCCCGCTCGATGGTGCGCACCAGCATCGAGTACTGCGGCTGGTTGGACGCGATGGGGTTCCATCCCATCTGCCGCTGCAGCCCCCGTGCTTCGGCGATCTGCGCCGCCGTCCACTCGCTGGTGCCGAGATAGAGGACCTTCCCCTGGTTCACCAGGTCGTCGAGCGCGCGCAGCGTCTCCTCCAGCGGTGTGTGCGGGTCGAAGCGGTGGCACTGGTACAGGTCGATATAGTCCGCCTTCAGCCGCCGCAGCGATGCGTGGCATTGCTCCATGATGTGCTTGCGCGAGAGCCCGTGGTCGTTCGGCCCCTCGCCCATCGGGAAGAAGACCTTGGTGGCGATCACCAGATCCGTGCGGGGAAAATCGGCGAGTACGTCGCCCATTACACGCTCCGCCTCGCCGCGCCGGTATGCGTTTGCGGTGTCGAAGAAGTTGATCCCGAGCTCGTAGGCGCGGCGGATGCACTGCTTCGCTGTCTCGTCGGCCACGCTCCCGCCGTAGGTGAGCCACGAGCCGAGGGAGATCTCGCTTACCTTCAGGCCGGAGTGGCCCAGCTGCCGGTATTCCATACCTTCTCCTTCGTGTACAGGTAAGCCGCACAAGCTAGCGCGGTAACATCCGGCGGACAATCGAGGAGCCGCGCCGGCGGAGCACGAGGGGTAAGGGGAGGATGAGGAACCGCAGTTACTGGCTACTGGCCTGCCGCCTCCGCTCACGCAGCATGAGCAGGTACAGACCTTCGACTTTTTCCCGGGCCCAAGGGGTCTTACGTAAGAAGCGAAGGCTCGAAGAAACGCTCGGCTCACTCGTGAAACACCGGATTCGGATGCGCTCTCCCATCGCCTCCCAGCCGAAATGGTCCACCAGCTCGTTGAGCATGCGCTCGAGAGTGACACCATGGAGCGGGTTTCGTGGTTGATCGTCTGGAGTCATCAGGATCACCTCATCAGGTTCTCAACTGAACAGTGCCGCCATTTGCAGATCCAATGTGATGGCGGAGCGATCGGTCCGCCACCCTGAAGGCCGGTAACGGGAGTGTTCCTCAAGAGAACGAGTTCCGCGGCAGACCCCGCAGACCCCCGAGTGTGCGAATGATCCGTAGTGGCTTGGAAGCGTGGTGTTTGGAAACACATCTGTCGTGGCGGCGATGGCAGAGATGTTGCGGGTTCCCATGTATTGGACAACCACACTGAGCCGTCGGGCACTGCCGGAGGCAACCGCGCGGGGTCTATTATCACGGCCGCAGCCGAAGCTACCACTCCCTCGGACGCCGCCTTCCCCGCGGAGGTCCCCCGGCCGCACGCGAGCGAAACGGCGGAACGCTAGGCCGCTCTCCGTCGGGGCCGGGCGCGCCGCCGAAGCCGCATTGGCAGTCGCCCAGACAGAGCAGACCGCCCGTGACATCGCGCTGGGGCTTGCGCGAGAGGCGCAGGCAGCCCGCGAATGCGCAGAAGAGGAGGCCGAATTCGCGAGGGAGCATGCCCGCGGCGCCGCCGAGTACATGGCGAAGGTGCTGGAACCAGAGCTTGCCGAGGAACGAGCCAGGCGTGCCAACCTTGAGGCAGACCTGATCGATCTGGCAGCTCCGTCCGAATCTCCCGACTCCGCTGGCGGGTAGCACTCCGGCGAGGTCATGGGACGCTTAAGGATCCAGCTTCAGTTCAGTCGTCGAACTCCGCGTTGCTGAAACCGTTGTCTATATCCAGCTCGAACTCGAGCTGGGCCTGTTCTTCATCCCCATCGGCCTCCGGTTTCTCCCTTTTGAACTCCACCTTCGTGTAGGTGCCGGCTGGGATCGCCTCGAAGCTATTTCGAGCTTTCTCCCGGCACGCCGCCGCCGTGTGACCCCCGCCACTTTCCGGATGCGCGAAAGAGTGTTACATAAGGGCGCTTCAGCTGGATCCACACTGCAGAGACGCTCTATGCCGCCGGCGCACTCGCACATCATCCGCCGCGGTGCTCTGCCACGCCACGTAGCCCGGAGAAGAGACCAATGAGCGGATTTTTCCGCCGTGCGACGCTGCGGTCGCTGGATACGATCGAGCGGGTCGGGAACCGGCTCCCGGATCCGGTGACGCTCTTCGTCATCATGATCGCGCTGGTGATGTTCGCCTCGTGGGTGGCAGCGGTGGCCGGAGCCGGGGCCGTGCACCCAGGCACGGGGGAGGCGGTCGCGCCGGTCAACCTCTTCTCCGGCGAGCAGGTACGGCGGATCCTGACGCAGATGCCGCAGACCTTCGCCGCCTTCCCGCCGCTCGGCCTGGTGCTGGTGGTGATGCTGGGGATTGGCGTCGCGGAGCGCTCGGGGCTAATTGAGACGGCGCTCAAGGCGTTCGTGCGCAGCGTGCCCGCCCAGCTGGTCACCGCCTCGGTGGTGCTGGCGGGGATGCTCTCCTCGATCGCGGTAGACGCGGGGTACGTGGTGCTGATCCCTCTGGGCGCGGTGATCTTCCACGGCGTGGGCCGCCACCCGATCGCGGGGCTGGCCGCGGCCTTCGCGGGGGTGTCCGGCGGGTTCAGCGCCAACCTGCTGCTCACCAGCCTGGACCCGCTGCTCGCCGGGTTCACCACGCCCGCGGCGCAGATCCTCAACCCCGCCTACGTGGTCTTCCCCACCGCCAACTGGTACCTGATGGCCGCGCTCGTCCCGGTCTTTACGATTGCCGGTACGGTGGTTACCGAGCGCGTGCTGGAACCGCGGCTCGGCGAGTACCACGGCGACGTGCCGCCCGCCGAAGGCGACGACTCGCTCCGGCCGGAGCAGAGGCGGGGGCTGATCGCCGCCGGGCTCGTAGTGCTGCTGGCGGTGGTGGCGATCGCGGTGATGGCGGTGCCGGAGAACGGAGTGCTGCGCGACCCGGAGGGGGTGCTCCTGGTGCAGCAGATCTCGCCGCTGCTCAACAGCATCGTGGCGCTGATGTTCCTCGTCTTCCTGCTCCCGGGCCTCGCCTACGGAATCGTGACCGGCTCGATCCGGAGCGACCGCGATGTGGCGACCATGACCGCGGACACGATGGGGACGCTGGGCTCCTACATCGTGCTCGCCTTCGTCGCGGCGCACCTCGTGGCGTTCTTCAACTGGTCCAACATGGGCGTGATCACCGCGATCTCCGGCGCCGGCTTCCTGCAGTCGGTGGGGTTCACGGGGATTCCGCTGATCGTGGCGTTCGTGATCGTCTCCTCCGTCCTGAACCTCTTCATCGGGAGCGCGTCGGCGAAGTGGGCGATCATGGCGCCGATCTTCGTTCCGATGCTGATGCTGCTCGGGTACTCGCCGGAATTGACCCAGGCCGCGTACCGCATCGGCGACTCCACGACCAACATCCTGACCCCGCTCCTCCCCTACTTCCCGCTGGTCATCGTCTTCGCGCAGAAGTACGACAAGCAGATCGGGATCGGGACGATCCTCTCGGCGATGCTGCCGTACTCCATCGCCTTCGGGATCGTGGGGATTCTCACGCTGGTCGCGTGGATGGTATTCGGGCTCCCGCTCGGACCCGGCGCGCCGCTGCAGTACATCATGCCGTAGGACGGGCAAGAGTAGGGGGTCGGGCTGCGGCAGCC
>JACDHR010000035.1:1437-21217 GCA_013820915.1 Gemmatimonadota bacterium | reverse complement strand
TGTTGCGGACCGCTGAGGCTCCGAAGTTGGCGACTTCGGGATCAACACCAGTGTACCGGGTCCACATGAAGAGGTTGCGGCCCGTCAGCCCGATGCTGAGACGATCCGCGCCCCAGTTGAGCGGGACCAGGCTGGGAGGCACGTCCACGGAGACCGCCACCTCGCGCAGCTTCACAAAGGTCGCGTCCTCGATGTACGGCTGAATCACCCCCTTCAGGTAGCCCTGGTAGCGCGCCTCCCAGGCCGGCGTGCCCCAGTCCTCCGAGGTCCGTCCGTCGTCGTAAAGGTACCGCGTCAGATTGATGATGCTGCCGCCCTGCTGCCAGTCGAGGACCGCGTTAATGTTGAGCGCCCGGTACCGCACGTCGTTGGTGAAGCCGACGCGGAAGTCGGGCGCGGTATTGCCAAGCTGGCTGAGTGTTGCGGCGCGGTTGCCGCTCTCGTCGAAGTCGAAGCCGACGAGCTGCGTGATCGGCTTGCCGACCTCAATGCGCGTGCGGCCCAGATTGCCGAAGCCCGAGGCCGCGGGGAAAAACGCGGGCAGCCCAGCCAGGTCGACCACTTCGCTGGTATAGCGCGTAAACGTGCCGCGCGTGATCCACAGCGCGCTCGCGGTGCGCAGCGGCGTGTAGCCGAGCCCGACCTCAATGCCGTTGTTGCGGATTTTGCCGCCATTGAACGTCTGGCTGGTGAAGCCGGACGACGGCGTCGGCACGCGCTGCAGTAGCAGGTTGGTGGTGTTGCGCGTGAAGCCCGTGATCTCCCACATCAGCCGGTCGTTCAGCGCCAGGCCGTCGATACCGCCCTCGATCTCCTTCAACCGCTCGGGCTCGACGCCCGCGAATCCTGACGCGGTGGATACCGTGATACCCTGCTGCCCGCCGAGCTGAGGAGTCCCAAGGTTGGTGAACTTCTGGCCGAAGAGCGGCTGGTTGCCGGTTTCGCCGTAGGCGGCGCGCAGCTTGACCTCGCTGCCGGCGCCGAGTAGGTCCAGGAATCGGTACGACGCGGACAGCTTGGGGAACACGTGGTATCGGTTCACGTCGCCGTTGACGCTGCTGCGTTCGGCACGTAGCCCTCCCAGCAGGAGCAGCCGCTCGTCCAGCAGGTGGAGTGCTTCCTGCGCGTAGAGCGCGAACGTGCGCTCCTGCGTCAGATTTTCGCTGGCGGTGATGTTGGTGCCCTGGTTCACGTTGCGCTGACCGGGCAGCAGGTTCTGCGTCCGGATCAGGAAGGTGTTCAGTCGCCGATCCTCGTACTGTACGCCGAACGAGGTGTTCGCCGTCCAGCGAGACGCTTCCCAGTTGTGGATGCCGTTCAAGTTCCAGTTGTAGAACATGCTGCGGCCTCCGCTCTCGACCGATTCGCCCGGCAGCGCCTGCGGCCGCTCGAAGAAGAGGTCGTTCGGCGACCAGACGTCGTTGCTCTGATCGAAGCCGTCGAGCCCGCCGGCGGCGACCACCCTCAGGCTCTGGGCTCCGCGAGCAAAGGCGTTCCAGCCGAGCGTCAACCCGCCCGTGAAGCGATTGGTTTCCTCGTGGTTGACACCGAGTTCCGTGAGTTGCAGCGGATTCGACTGAACCCCTACCGTCGGCTCGACGTACGTCCCGTCCGGGTTCCTCCGATCGAAGCTCACGAAGCTTGGGATGTATGCCATCGCATAGCCGTGGCAGCCGAAGTTGTTACAGTTGTTGTTCCAGCCGCGGTCGTTCTCCGAGCGGTTGTACACGCTCGATACCTTGACGTCGAGCGTGGGGCCGAGCACCTGGTCCACGTTGACGCGGAGCCCCTGGCGGCTAGCGCCGGTGGCGCGCTCAATACCCTCGTCCCGCTTCCAGCTTCCGGACAAGTAGTACCGGGTGTTCTCGGTGCCACCGCTCACGTCGGCGATCGTCTCGTAGGAAGGACTGCGGTTGCTGTAGACCTGGCTATACTGATCGAAGTACGGGTTCGAGTTCCCCTCGAAGAAGGGGCGCGCGGCCTCACCATAGCGAACCACGGCCGAGTCGAGGGTCCACTGCCGGGATTCCAGGAGCCGCAACGGGGTGGACACCCCGACGCGCTGGGTGACGTTGATCCGCGGTGCGCTGGCCTGGCCGCGCACCGTGGTGATCACCACCACGCCATTGGACGCCTTCGAGCCGTAGATCGAAGACGCGGCAGCGCCCTTCAGGATCTCGATGCTGGCGATGTCCGCCGGGTTCAGGTCCGCGATGCGGTTGACCGCGTCCGCCTCAAGCGTGGTCGAGGCCGCGGCGTTGACGAAGCCGCGACCACTCGGGATGCTGGCATTCGAGTAAATGACGCCGTCGACGACGTACAGCGGGTCGAATGCGCCGAGGATGGTGTTGTTGCCGCGGATCTGCATCTGGATGCCGCCGCCGGGCGCGCCGGAGTTGGTCTGCAGGTTGACGCCCGTCACCTTGCCGCTCAGACTGTTAAGCAGCGTCGGCGCGGCGACGCGGGTGATCTCCTCACGGGACACGTAGGCGATGGCTGTGGTCGCGCTGCGCCGCTCGATGCTGGTGGCCTGGCCGGTGACCACCACTTCGTCAAGGCCAAAGACATCGGATTGCAGGGCGATGTCCATTGTAGTCGCGGCCGCGGGCACTGCGACCTCCGCCCGGGTGTAGGAGAAGGCGCGGACCTGGAGCCGGACCTCGCCGGCCGGCGCGGCGATGCTGTAGCGCCCGCTCGCGTCCGTGAGCACCGGCTGCGAACGCGTCTCTCCGATGACGGTAACGGCCGCCGCGGGCACGGGCTCACCCGTGCCCGCGCGGGTCACCTGTCCGGTAATGCGTCGGTCCTGCGCATCGAGAGCCGCCGGCACGGCCATCGCCAGCAGCACGACGCTAAAAAGCCAGAACATACGTCTGTCCATAAAACCTCCGGGGAAGATGAAGGGTGGTGGGACTACAGGACCGCGCAGAACACTGCATGACGCCGACGGCACTGCGGGCGAAGCCGCACGGCGTCGCGCGGCATCGCCGGTGGAGAAGAGCCCGGGGCTGGGCTCTCGACCCACATGTACTCGAAAGGGGTACTGCAGAGAACCATACGCTGCGGCGGCTCTCCGCGCAAGAGATTTCTTGCGGCGAGCCAGGGGGACGCTAGCGAGCGGTGGTGGTACGCGGCTCCATTTTCCAGAACGCGATGCCGCTCGCCTGCTGCCCGACTTCCACGGAAGCCACGCGCACCAGCGCGTGCAGGTCGTAGATGTCGACCTTGCCGGGCTCCGCGCCGACACCCTCGCTGCTGACGAACGCGTAGCGCGAGTCGGGGCTCACCGCGACGCCGTGCGCGACGGTGGTCGAGTTCGTCAGCCGCGCCAGGCTTGTGCCCGTCACGACGTCGAACACCTCGAACATGCCGCCCTGCTTCAAGGTTGCCAGCAGCAGCCGACCGTCCGGCGTGAGAGCGAGGTTGTAGGGACCGCGGCCGGTCTTCAGCCGCCGTTTGACGCGTGCGGCGTCCAGATCGACTTCAACGATCTCGTCCGCCTTGTTGCACGCAACAAAAACGCTTCGGCCATCCGGCGCCGGCTCTGCCCAGGTCGGTGAACAACTGTTCGGCTCCATCGAGTGCCTATGTCCGGCGTACCCGACCTCCGCCGGGTCCTCAACGGTGGCGGGAGACCACGCGGCGCTGTGCTCCGGCGCTCCGTGCGGCACGTTGACGGGCCCCTCGCTCCCTCGCGCCAGCGAGAAGCGCCGCGATACCTTAAACCGGTGGGTATCGATTTCCACCAGTTGGTCATCCATCATACAGACCGAATAGTGGAACGCCCCGCTCGAAGCAACGCGGCTGCCATGCGGCATCACGCAGGTGACCACGCGCGCCAGTTCCGTGTGCGTCGGTGTGTACACCACCGAGACAGTGGACGGTACCATGTCGCCGTGCAGGTTGAAGTTCACCGAAAAGGCGTACAAGCCGTCCGGCGTGATGTCGATGGATGCCGGGAACCTGCCGAGCAATGTGCCCGGCCCGACGAGGGTATCCGGCCCCAACTCGTAGCGCCAGTACTTGCCATCGGGCACGCCATGCCCCGTGGTCATGTGCAGGTATGTCCCGTCGGCCGAAATGGCGAGTCCGTGCGGTCCTTCCGACTCCGTCGGGATCTCGCCGGCCCGGGTCGTCTTCTCGACCCCCGCGCCAGCCGGACCGAAGCGGACACGGTGTATCAGATCGGCGGACTCGGCTCCGACGTAGATCCAGTAGTCGGCCGTCGGCACAGCGGATACGCGCGGAGCCGCCTGCTGCGCGACGGCAGAGGGGGCGGCTACACAGCAAGCAGCAAAGGCAAGAACATACAGCTTGCGCGTGTGTGGAGCGATACGTATCATGCGGTCACTCTCACGGGAACCTCTTTCAAATGGGGAGCCATCAATGCGGAACATAATGCGTCAGAGCGTCGTTGTCACGGGGATTGTACCCTTTGTTCTGCTGGCTTGCCTTCCCGTGGCTACCGCGGCGCAGTCACAGCCCGCGGTGGCGAGACTGGTTGCGGAGCCGGCGCAGGTCACGCTCCGGGCCGGTGAGGAGCGCCCGTTCCAGGTGACGGCGTATGACGCCGGGGGCAACATGGTCCCTGACGCGGCGGTTCGGGTCGGTGGGCCGCGCATGGCGGTGTACTTCGGCGAGGGTACGGTTCGCGGTCTACAGGCCGGCACGTACACGGCGGTCGCGACGTGGAGCCCTCCGGGTGGCGCACCGGTCACTCTCGATATCCCGGTGACGGTGGTCTGGGCCGCGATCAGCCGGCTCGAGATCGAAGCGGAGCCCGGACGCCTATACAGTGGCGTTATGCTGCACCACCGCGTGCGCGGCTACGACGACGCAGGCGTCGAGCGGAAGGGGGTCACCGTTTCGTGGCGCAGTTCGAACGAATCGGTGGCGACCGTGGATAGGCACGGCAACGTCACGGCGCTGAGACCCGGCGCCGTGACGATCACCGCGAGCGGCGAGAACGTGACGGCGCAGCAGCCCTACGCCGTCGTCCGAAACCCGGTCACCTCGATCGAGATCGAAATTCCACAGGACTCTCTCGCTACCGGCGACGCCATTCCCTTGGTCGCGACGGCGCGGGGAAAGAACGGCACCGCGGTCGCCGATGCGCGGATCACCTGGAGCTACACGTATCGTGTGCCGGATGACACCACGGCGGCCGTCGGCGGTGCGGGCATCATCGACCACGGCTTGTTCGCGGCCAACGCGCCCGGCGTGTTCACGCTGATCGCGCAGTCCGGCAGCGGGCTCGCGCGCAAGGTGATCGCGGTAGCGCCGCGCGACGTGCGACGCCGGATCTCCGTTACCGGCCGCGGCAGCATCACCACCACGCATACCTCCGACCTGTGGCCGTGGACTGGACGCGACGGCCGCGACTACGCGCTGGTCGGCACCTGGGGCGGCGACGGCTATGCGTTGGTGTTCGACATAACGGACATGAATAACATCGTAAAGACCGATTCCGTCCGCGTAGACGCACGTACCATCAACGACGTGACCGTCTCACCGGACGGCCGCTACGGTGTGCTCTCCCGCGAGGGTGCATCCAACCGCGTCAATGGCATCGTCATTCTCGACCTCGCCACCCCCGCGCACCCGAAGATCGCGGCCACGTTTGACGAGGAACTGACCGGCGGCGTGCATAACATGTTCGCCACCGATGACTACCTGTTTGCCGTCTCCGGCGGATCCAAGTACGTGATCGTCGATGTCCGTGACATCTACCATCCGAAGTACGTCAGCGAGTACCGCCATCCCAATGCCCGCCTCCACGACCTGTGGGTACATGACGGCATCGCATACTCGGCGCAAGCGGGTGCCGGCACCGTCGTGGTCGACGTTGGCAATGGCGGGTACGGCGGCAGCATCGAGCACCCGAAGCTGATCACGGTATTCCCGATCAACAGTGGACACGAGATTTATCCGTACTTCCAGAAGGGCACGGGCAAGGTCTACCTCTTCATCGGTGACGAGTTCATGAACCGGGCCGGCCGTGCCTGGGAGGGCACCAGCTACCGCAGCGAGATGTACACGCCCGGTGGCGTGCCGCAGACCTCCGGCGGCTATACGCACATCGTCGACTTCACCGATCCGATGAATCCGAAGAAGGTCGCCAGGTACCATCTGGAAGACTACGGCTCCCATGACATCATTGTCGAGGACGACGTGCTTTACCAGGCGTATTACGACGGTGGTCTCCGCATCGTGGACGTGTCCGGAATGCTGCTCGGCAACCTGGCGGATCAGCGCCGCGAGATCGCTGTCTTCAAGCCGTTCGATCCGCAGGGCTTCACGCCCAACGCGCCGTTTGTCATGAACGCCATGCCGTGGAAAGGGCACATCCTTTTCACCGACTTCAACTCCGGCTTATGGGCGGCAAAGCTGGAGCCGAAGGAGCGGTCCGGTATCTGAACGGGTAGGCGCCCGGCCGATTCACCGCGTGGGCGCCGTGGCCGCCACGGTGATCCTCTCCGGCATCGTGCTCGCCGTCCTCGTGAAGCCGATCCGCAAGCTGATGAGCGGGGTGCACTAAAGAAAAAGTACGGAAGTACGGAAGTACGGAAGTAGGACGGATGTTGCGCTGGTCCCGTACTTTCGCACTTGCTGTTCCCCGCACTTTCGTACTTGTGTTTACGGCGGCGTCCACGGCTCTTCGCCGCGCCGCTCGACCTCACCGGGCGGGAGCCGCCTGGCGTCCTCCCGCTCGGAGAGCATGCCGAAGACGAGGATGAGCAGGAACACGAGGACCACCGCACCGACCAGGATGCCCCAGGTCCGCCGTCCTCCGCGCGGCGAGCTTTCCGGCGCCATCAGGCGAAGTCTCCGCGGTGGGAACGCATGCTACGGCCTTTCGTCGCGGCTGTGGACCTCGGCGGGCGGGGCGGTGGCCTCCACGGCGGTGAAGGGCTCCAGGATCCGGTAGGTGTGGCGCGCGCCGCTCGGCACCGTCCACGAATCGCCGGGCTCCAGGAGCACCATCTGACCTTCCAGGTGCAGTTCCGCCCGCCCGCCGATCACGTATCCCACCGTTTCGTAGTCCCGCGCTCGCGGCTCCTTGTCGTCTCGCGGCGGCGTGTTCTCCCACATCCGCATCGAGACGGAAACCCCCGAAGCGAGGTACTTCTGGCCCATTTCACCCGTGGGCGAATGCGCGGAGCTGATCTTCTTGATCGTGGTATCCCCCATGAAGTCTCCTTACGGCGAGGTTGCTGTGCTGTCGAATACTGTATCGTGCGCAGGATTCGTGCGAAGCGGAACCAGTTTCCCCTACTCGCCGTACGGAACCCAGATGTTCTTCACCTGCGTGGCGTGGCGCAGGAAATCGCGGCCCTCGCCCTGCTGTGCCGTGGACCAGTCGCGTGAACGGCCGTAGCTCACCCAGGTGCGCTTCATATTCCCGGTGGAGAGCCGCTCGACGGTGGCGCTGCCTTCGGCGGAGCCGAAGTACCAGAGGGCGTCCACGTCGTCGTGGGCGGCCAGGGTCGCGATCAGCTCCTCACGCCTTCCGGTGATGATGTTGATCACACCGCCGGGCAGATCCGAAGTGTCGAGAACCTGGTAGAAATCCGTCGCGGCCAGTGGAGCGCGCTCGGAGGGGATGACGACGACGGTGTTCCCCATCGCGACCGCGGGCATCGCGGTGGAGATCAGGCCGAGTAGCGGCGCCTCCTCCGGACAGGCGATCCCGATCACCCCGACCGGTTCGTTCATCGCGAGCGTCACGTTGCGCGACGGTGTAGCGTGCACCTGCCCGTCGTACTTGTCGGCCCATGCGGCATAGGTGTAGAGCCGCTGAACCGAGAGCTCGATTTCGCGCCGAGCGGATGCGCCGCTCCCCGTCATCGAGGCGATGCGGCCGGCCAGCTCATCCGCACGGGCGACCAGATTCTCGGCGATGTAATAGAGGACCTGCGCCCGGTTGTGCGCCGTCTGCGCGGCCCAGCCCTTCGCCTTGTGCGCGGCCTCCACCGCGTTGCGGATGTCCTTGCGGTTCCCCTCCCCCACCTCACCCAGCAGCCGACCGTCCGGCGCGTGCACCGGCAGTGAGTAGCCGGCATCGGGCCGCAGCTGCTTCCCGCCGACGTACAGCTTGGCCGTACGATCTATGGGAGCCGGGCCGGAGCCGAAAGCACCCGCCGTGGATCCTTCACGCAGCTCCGCTTCGCTCTCCGGATCGCCCCCGGTTGCCGGGGCGATTGCGGTCGTGGCGACGAGGTCCGCCTCCCACTTCGGCTTCACGTATTCCCATAGCCCTTCCCTGCCGCCTTCGCGCCCGAATCCGCTCTCGCGATAGCCGCCGAACCCCGAGGCCGCGTCGAACAGGTTCGTGGAGTTCACCCACACCGTGCCCGCCTTGATCTTCGGGGCGATGTCCAGCGCCAGGTTCACGCTCTCCGTCCACACGCTGGCGGCAAGCCCGTAGCGGGTGTTGTTCGCCATCTCCACCGCCTCGGCTGGGGTGCGGAAGCTCATCAGCACCACCACGGGCCCGAAGATCTCCTCCTGCGCGATCGTAGAGGAAGGCGACACTTCCGTGAACAGCGTCGGCGGGAAGAAGCACCCTTCTTCAGGGCAGCTCCAGCTCGGCCTCCACATCGTCGCGCCCTCCTCTTCACCCTGCCGCACCAGGCTCCGGATCTTTTCGAGCTGAACGGGGGCGATGATCGCGCCGATGTCTACTGCCTTGTCCAGCGGGTTGCCGACGCGCAGCGTCTCCATGCGCGCGCGCAGCTTCTCCGTCAACCGGCCGGCGGTCCCCTCCTGCACCAGGATGCGCGAGCCCGCGCAGCAGACCTGCCCCTGGTTGAACCAGATCGCGTCCACCACGCCTTCCACGACACTGTCCAGGTCCGCGTCGTCGAAGACGATGAAGGGGCTCTTTCCGCCCAGCTCCAGCGAGAGCTTCTTCCCGCTCCCCGCAGTGGCCGCGCGGATGATGCGGCCGACCTCGGTGGAGCCGGTGAAGGCGATCTTGTCGACGTCCGGGTGCTTGACGATCTGCTCCCCGGTGCGGCCGTCTCCGGTCACGATGTTGACCACGCCGGCCGGCAGCCCGACCTCGCGGCAGATCTCCGCGAAGAGGAGGGCCGTCAGGGAGGTGAACTCCGCGGGCTTGAGCACCACGGTATTCGCCATCGCCAGCGCGGGGGCAATCTTCCACGCCAGCATCAGGAGCGGAAAGTTCCAGGGGATGATCTGCCCGACCACGCCGACCGGCACCTGGTGCGGCAGCTCCGCCTCCATGAGCTGCGCCCATCCCGCGAAGTGATAGAAGTGGCGGGCGACGAGCGGAATGTCGATGTCACGCGACTCGCGGATCGGCTTCCCGTTGTCCAGAGACTCGAGCACGGCGAAGAGCCGGGAATGCTTCTGCACCTGGCGCGCGAGCGCGTACAGGTACCGGGCGCGTGCGTGCCCGCCGAGGTCACGCCAACCGGGGAGCGCCTCGCGCGCTGCGCGGACAGCCGCATCCACGTCTGCCTGGCTCCCCTGCGCGATGCGTGCGAGCGGCTGGTTGGTGGCGGGGTTCGACGTCTCGAAGTACTCGCCGTCCCGCGGCTCTCGCCACTCTCCGCCGATGAAGTGCGAGAGCGTCCGATCGCGCTCCTCCAGCCAGCGAACGGCAGGGGCGGCGCTCTCGGGGGCGGGGCCGTATTCCATCGTCTCGAAGATCTCCGCGATTGTGCTCATACCAACAGGGGTGGAGAGTCGACGGGCTGGCCGCCCGGCAGAGTCGGGCAGGCCACGGCGGAGCGCCTCGACCTCCGAAGCCGGGGTCGCGAGCCCGCCATGAGACAGTATAAGCTCTCGACGCCCTCGACTCAACGGGGCGGGTACGGGAGAGGAGGGAGGCGCCGGCGGGAGCCCGGCGCTCAGCGCGGATCGGGCGCTACGAGGATGCGCGCGGGCGCGCGCCCACTCACCACGAGAGCATGCAGCCCTCCCCGCCCGCCCTGCACACGGCTGCCGAGCAGAGGCATCGCGAGATCCCGCTCGCCGACCCCGATGAAGACCAGCGCCGTGTGGTAATGCTGAATTCCGTCTTCCAGTTCGATCGCGAGCGAGTGGCCCGGCAGGCGCATCAGGAGCCGCAGAGCGGCGATTGCGCTCGCCGAGCGGTACCCGAGCCAGCGCTCCAGCCGCTCTCTGATGCGGACGAAGGAGACGTATGCCCCCACCGAGCTGGTGTTCAGAAAGAGTCGGCCGTTGACGAAGCCCACGTCCACCGGGCGGGTCGCCTCACCGGCGGCGGTATCCAGCGCTTCCGCGGGATCGAAAGGGATCCCGTGATCCCGTGCGAAGTGGTTCAGCGTGCCGCCCGGCAGGACCGCCAGCGCGACACCTGTATTCACGACCACCGCCGCCGCGCTGGCGATGGATCCGTCACCTCCACAGACGAGAACCCGCCGGGCGCCGCTCGCGACGACGGCACGGATGGCGTCCTGCAGCTCGGCCGGCTCGACCTCGTGAAGCTCAAAGCGGTCGTCCGCGGCCAGGATCGGGACCGCGGCGGCAGCGGTACCCCCGCGGGAGTTGAGGATGGCGGGGATCGGAGCAGGACACATCAGCGGAAGATCCCCGGGCGCATGCTAGGCCATCGGGTGGCGGTGCGCCGCGGAGTAGCGCCCCGTGACGTAGTGCTCCAGCTGGCGCTCGATGTCGCCGAGCAGCGAACTGGCGCCGAAGCGGAAGAGTTTCGGCCGCAGCCACTCGGTTCCCAGCTCCTCCTTCATCAGCATCAGCCACTCCAGCGACTGCTTGGCCGTGCGGATGCCGCCGGCGGGCTTGAAGCCTACCTTTTGGCCCGTGCGCTCGTAGTAGTCGCGGATCGCACGAGCCATCACCAGCCCGACGGGGAGAACCGCGTTCTCGCTCTCCTTCCCCGTAGAGGTCTTGATGAAGTCCGCGCCCGCCATCATGCATACCGCGCTGGCACGCGCGATGTTGCGCAGCGTCGCCAGCTCGCCGGTCGCGAGGATCGCCTTCATGTGCGCGTCGCCGCTGGCTTCCCGGAAGGCGCGCACCTCGTCGTAGAGCGCCTCCCACTCCCCGTTCAGGACGCGCGCGCGGGTGATCACGATGTCGATCTCCTTCGCGCCCGCCGCCACGGAAGCCCGGATCTCCTCGCGACGCTGCTTGAAGGGGGAGAGGCCGGCCGGGAAGCCCGTCGAGACCGCGGCAACCGGAATACCCGAGCCTTCGAGTGCCTCCACGGCCGTGGGCACGAGCGCGTGGTAGACGCACACTGCGGCAGTGCGGATGGGGAGCTCGGAGGCTCCGAGCTCCGCGAGGAGGTCGGAGCGGACCGGGTGGCGCGCCTTCGCGCACAGCCGGCGGACGTTCCCCGGCGTGTCGTCGCCCGCGAGCGTGGTCAGATCCATCAGCGTGATCGCACGCAGCAGCCAGGCGGCCTGCCACTCCTTCTTCACCGTGCGCCGCGTGCCGATCGTGGCGGCGCGCCGCTCCACCGCGCTGCGGTTCACCTGAATGCCGCGCACCCGGTCCAGCTCCAGAGCGGTTCCGGGATTACGCTCTACCACGTCCGCCTTCTTCCCGTGCTCCAGAACGGCACCGTCTCCCGTGACGCGGGCCGTAGGCAGCTCGCTGCGCTCGGCGGGATCGGTCGTGTCGGTCTCGATTCTCTTCGCTCTGACAGTTGCCATCGATGATACCGTTTCTCTGCAGTTCCGCACACCGGGCAAGGCGGGAAGGTAGGGATTAAGATACCGCCCTTCACCGCACCTCGCCATGCAGCGGACAGCCGCGCTGCGGCCGTTGAGCTGAAGGGGGGCCACTCCTGCCCGCGGAGCGGCCCCCCTTCCATCGGATCATTATTCCGGTGAAGTCCGGAGCTCGCTACATCCGAGTACCGGCAGCTCGGCTACGCCTCCGAAGAAGCCTTCATCTCGATCCACTCGCGCCAGCGCGCCAGGATCAGAGCCGCGGAGGAAGGAGCAGCAGTCGTCCGCGAGAGGGAGAGCGATACCAGCATGGGCCGCTTGAACGAGCGCCAGCGTCGCATGCCGACCTCGTCGCCCAGATCGCGGGACAGCGTATGCAGCCGGCTCTGTGCGTGGTCTCGCTGCGGAGCGTCGCCGCAGCTCACGGCCAGCAGAAGCGCTTCGCGGGCCGCCAGCGTGTCGCCCGTGACGACGGCGACATCCGCCAGCTCGTGCGCCACGCGCGCGCGATCCACCGGGTCCTGGAAGCGAAGGGCCGCCATGCACAGGTCGCGCGCTGCTTCACGCCGCTTTCCCCCCGAGCGTCGGACACGTGCCCGCTCTTCCAGCCCGACGGCCGCGGCTTCCGCATCACCGGCACACACCGCGCCGCGGATCGCCCGCGCCAGTGCGCGCTCCGGGTCCGGGGATACCACCGCCTCGCCGATCGCCGCCAAGCGCGAGATCGTTCCGCCTGCCGCGTCCAACTCGCGGGCGCACACATACAGTTCCAGCGCCCGGTTGTGATCCCGGAGTTTGCGTGCCACACGCCCGGCGTGCAGAGCGATCTCCGCGTTGTCCGCCGCCACGGAACGCGCGAGCGCCAGGGCTGCGTCCGCCTCCGGCAGCCGTCGCGTCGTTTCCAGCTCGTACGCGTAATCCACGAGCAGCAGCGCAAGGCTGCACTCCGCCCCCTCCTCCGCCATCAGCAGAAGCCGGCGCAGGATCGAGCGCTCCGCGCCGCGCGGCAGAGAATCGATTTCCGCAGCCGCCCGCGCAGCCACGAACCCGAAGGCGGCCGTGCCATCCAGCGCCTGCTCCACCACCCGCAGCACGAGCGCTCCCGTAAACGCGCGACGGGCACGCTCCCCGGCAGAACTTTCGGAAATGAGCTGAAACGCGCCAGCGGCGGCCTGAAAAGCGGAAGCAATAGTTGCCATGCAATCGCTTGAGAAGAGTTCTCAAGTAGAATAACCCGCACTGCGCCGGCTGTCAATCCGGCGGGCAGCGCTCCCGGCGCGGCGTATTCCCGATGACGCACCAAGCAGAACGGGGCTCCCGAGTTGGGGAGCCCCGTCGCAGCATCGAACGCCGGGATCGTGCTACGGCCGCGCTTTCGGCTTCGTCGGGTTGTAGGTCGCGCACACCGCGCCCTGCCCACCGATCTCGACGCGGATTTCGCCCGCGTGGCACTCGCGGTTCTCGTTGTAGCTGCAGTCCGTCGCCGAGCAGGAAGCCACGGCTGAAGCGGCCTGCGCACGTTTTTCCTGTGGATTCGCCATGTGTAGTCTCCTGGTTCAGGGATTCGACCTCGGTGTATCGCAGGTCTCGATTTGCAAGATAGTGGCAACGCCCGAACCTCGCAAGTATGCCTCTCGCAAGCACTTGCGAACCATTCTCAACACAGCTTGTTGGAAACTGTAATCATTCTCAACCGTCCGCATACCCTGACGTCATGAAGCTGACCACGCCGCAGGGGAAATCATGAACCTGCTGGAGCAGTTCGAGGCGCCGGGAGAGGGGATCTCTCAGGTGCTTGTTGAACAGCGCCGGGTACCCGAGTCGCTCCATCAGCTCCCGCAGCAGCAGGGCACCCGCGGTCGAAGAGTGCTTCAGCGCGCCTCGCACGGCATCCCCGGCACGCCGATGGTGCGGTCGAGGAAGCGGGCGATGCGCTGGTAGGCGGTGATCCGGTTCTGTAGGCGGCTGATCCCGTGCCCCTCGTCGGGAAAGCGGAGGTATTCGACGTCGCCACGCTGCTCGCGGACCTGGCGCACGATCTGGTCGGCCTCCGCTACCGGGACGCGCGGGTCGTTGGCCCCGTGAAGCACCATCAGCGGCGCGCGGATCCGGTCCGCGTAGGTGAGCGGCGAGATGGAGACAAAGAACTCGCGGTCGGCCGGGTCGTCGATGTCGCCGTACTCGATCAGGTCCGAGTTCTTGAGGCTCGGGCTCGCGTCTTCCAGCGCGGTGATCCAGTTGGCGACCCCCACGAAGTTGACGCCCGCCCGGAAGTGTTCCGGAAGCTGCGCGACCGCAGCCAGCGTCATGTAGCCGCCGTAGCTGCCGCCCATCGCCGCCACGCGCGAGCCGTCCACGTCGCTCCGCCCGCGCAGCCACTCCACCGCGGCCTCCATGTCGCGCACGGCATTGGGGCGCAGGCGCTGGTTGTCGAGTTGGGTGAAGCGCTGGCCGAACCCGGTAGAGCCGCGGAAGTTGAGGTCGAGGATCGCGTAACCGCGGGCGAGCAGGTACTGCTTCACCCCGTCGAAGCCCGGTCGCGCCTGCGCGGTTGGCCCGCCGTGCAGCATCATCACCACCGGCGCTCGCGCGGTGCCGGTCCGCCGGGGGAGGTAGAGAAGGCCATGGACCGTCTCGTCATCGACCGAGGCGAAGGAGACCGGCTCGGGAGTCACGAAGCCGGCCGGGTCCAGCCCTGCCAGGCTGCTGAACGTCGCCCGCGACACGGTGGCAGCCGTGGCGTCGTACACCCATGCATCGCCGGGAAGACCCGGCCCGCTCATGCCGATGGCGAGACGCGGCGCGTCGTGGGCCCATTGGAGCGAGGTGAGCACCCCGCGCGGAACGGTCGGCGGCGGCAGGTCGCTCCCTGAGCGCAGATCCCGCAGGCGCAGGTGCGAGAAGCCGTTCTCGTTGATCGACCAGGCGAGATAACGCCCGTCGTGCGAGAGTGCGACGGCCTCCACGTCCCACTCCGGTTCGTCCAGCCAGCGCAGCTGGCGCGAGGCGAGGGTATAGAGCGCGAGCCCGGCCATGTCGCGCTCGTGATTCGTCGCCAGGTAGAACCCGCTCCCGTCCGGCAGCCACTGGATGTCGCGATACCGGGACATCCGCTCCGGCACGAACAGCGTGTCCACGCGCCCACTCGGCAGATCGAGCAGGAAAAGGTCGTTGTCCGCCTCTCCCCGGCCCTGGCTCAGCACCATCGCCTCACCGTCCGGTCGCCAGGAAACGATGTTCAGGTTCCCCGCCCCCTCCAGCACCCTGCGCGGCGCGGCGAGCGGCTGCCCATCGCGCGCGATGTCGAGAACATAGATATCGAAGTTGCGGCCGTCCCTCTCGGCCGAGCTGTAGGCGATGCGGTTCCCTCGCGGCGACCAGCCGCCGAAGACGCGAAAGTGCAGATCCGCCGGGGTAAGCGCGCGCTCCTGCGTTCCGTCCGGGCTGATGAGCAGGAACTGCGTACGCTCGTTCCCGGCGCGGTCCGTTCCGTACGCGATCCAGCGTCCGTCCGGCGACCACCGGGCGAACTGCACGCGGTTTCCGAAGGTGAGCTGGCGCGGCCAGGCGCCCGACTCGCCGCCCGCGACGGGCACGCTCCAGAGCTGGGGGAGCCCGGTCACCGAGGTGCGGAAGAGCAGGGCACGCCCATCGGGGGAGAGCTCCGTGCCGCTGGCGCTCCCGACGTTCAGGTAGCGCGCGATCCCCTGGCACTCGGTGCCAGCCAGCTCCAGCTCGGCCGGTTCGGGCTCCGGCACGTCGATCGGAGCGGGAGTGGCAAGGGCGGGGGTGTCGGGCATGGGTGCAAGAGTCTCCGAAGGCCGCGTGGCGGTGCACCCCGCGAGGGACACGGCAAGGGCCAGAAGCCCCGCTTCCAGGCGTAGATTCATGGGATTTCCGAGAGCTGCAGAACGTGTGAACACAAGCGTTCACGCAACTTCGGACGGTGCCTGCCGGATGTCAACCAGCGCCGTAGCCGGCTGGGCGCAGCGCGAGGCCGCGTTTTTGCCGAACCCCACCCGCATGATGAAGACGAAGCAGATCTACCAGATGATTCAGCGTGAGGAGCGGCTTCCGGGTGGACGGCAGATCGAACTCACCTTCCGCACGGGAGAGGCTCCGATCCCCGCGCTGCTCCTCCTCCCCGATGCCGCGCTACCCGCGCCGGGCGCGGTGCTGCTGCATGGCTACTCGTCGCGCAAGGAGCATATGGCAGGGCCCGTAGGCGGTGCGCTGCTGGCGCAGGGGATCGCGAGCCTTGCCGTGGACCTCCCGCTGCACGGCACCCGCGTCGATCCCGTGCAGGCGCAGGCGTCCCGCAACCCGCTGGAGGTGGTCCGCCTCTGGCGCGCAGCGCTTGCCGAGGCGCGGCTCGCGATCCGCTACCTCGGCGCGCGCGCGGAGGTGGATGCGGGAAAGATCGGGATCGTGGGCTACTCGCTGGGCTCGTTCCTCTCCGTGATCGTGGCCGCGGACGAGCCCTCGGTTCGCGCGGTGGTCCTCGCCGCCGGCGGCGATCTGCCGGCCGGCACCCCGTTCGCCGCGGTGGCGCGCGCAGTGGCCGACCCGTTGCGCGCGGTACGCAAGCTGCGCGGACGCCCGCTGCTCATGGTCAACGGGCGGAACGACCGCACCATGCGACCCGAGCAGGCGGAGCGTCTGTTCGCAGCCGCCGGCGAGCCGAAGGAGCTCCGCTGGTGGGACGCGGGCCACTATCTTCCCCCCACCGCCAGCGACGACGCCGCGCGCTGGCTGCGCAAGCGGCTCGACGACCCGGCCTCGAGCCGGGCGTAGGAGAAGTTTACCCTGGCATTCCGCTTGCGCGGCTGACTGGTTCGGCGGCGGCCCAAGCGCCGCGGCTAGGCTCACCCGCCGCTTCCCGCACGCGGGATCCGCTTCGAGCCCCTCGGCCGGGATCGAAGACATCCGCCCGCCTGTCGGAGACGACAGGCGGGCGTTATCATACCCGCGACCCCCGAACCCCAGCACTGCGCGCGTCCACGCCTTCGCACTTCCACGTTGTAGCTTTGAGAGACATCGCCCTCTACCACGGAGACAGCCACGGTTGGATCGAGGTGATCACCGGCGTCATGTTCAGCGGGAAATCCGAGGAGCTGATGCGCCGGGTGCGACGCGCCCTGATCGCGAAGCGCCGTGTGCAGGTCTTCAAGTCCTCGCTGGACGACCGGTACGCCGGCGTCGGCCGCATCTCCTCGCACGACGGCTCCGGGGTAGACGCGGTTCCGGTGCGCTCCTCCTTGGACGTCGCCGAGAAGGCGCACCGCGATACCAAAGTCTTCGCCATCGACGAGGTCCAGTTCCTGGACGAAGGGATCGTCGACGTGGTCTCTATGCTTGCCGACCGCGGCGCTCGCGTGATCGTGGCCGGTACGGACACCGACTTCCGCGGCGTGCCCTTCGGCCCGATCGGAACGCTGCTCGCGGTCGCCGAATCGGTAGACAAGCTGCACGCAATCTGCGTGGTGTGCGGGAACCCCGCGACCCGCAACCAGCGGCTGGTGGACGGCAAGCCCGCTCCGGCCGAGGGGCCGGTCATCCAGGTGGGTGGCTCGGAGAGCTACGAAGCGCGCTGCCGTGGCTGCCACGAGTTGCCCTCCATCTCGCGACAGCAGACATCGCTGCTGGACGCGCTGGAGGCCGACCCCGCGGACCCGGTAATCCTCACTCACGAATCCCTGAAGCGCCACGCATAACCGCGGCCTGCGCGCGACCCGAACACCGAATGATTGCACCATGATTCACAATCTGCGTTTTCTTCCTGCCGGGCTGGCATTTCTCCTCGTCCTCGGCATGGGCATCGCCGAGCCGGCGGCCGCACAGGACCAACGGCCTCTCACCGCGCTGGACCTCTACCACCTCCGCACGGCAGGGAATGTGGCGGTGTCGCCGGACGGCCGGAGGGTCGCCTACGTGGTGACGGAGGTGGACTCCGCGGCGAACCGATACAAGCGCGACCTCTGGATCGCCGCCGCCGATAACTCCGGCACGCCGCGCCGGCTCACCTGGACGGGGAGTTCCGCGCTTGGAGCCCCCGTGTTCTCGCCCGACGGCCGCAGGATCGCCTTCACCGCCGCCCGCGAGGGAGGCCGGTCGCAGATCTGGATCCTCCCGCTCGCCGAGGGCGGAGAGGCTTGGCCGCTCACGGATCTGCGTACCGGCGCGGGAAACCCCGTATTTTCGCGGGACGGCCGACGGATCGCCTTCACCTCCTCCCTCACGCCGGAGGAGCTGGCCCGCGACACCGCGGCCCCCGATACGGCACGGGCACGGGTGGATGCCGGCGCGATCCGCTCCATCCATCAGAATCGTGACGCCGCGCTCGCCGCGATCCGCGCAAAGCTCGCGAACAACGCACGGAGCAACGACCCTCGCGTCGTCACCCGCCTCGACTACCTTGGAGAAACCTCCATCCAGGATGAGCGATATTCGCAGATCTACGTGACCGACGTGCAGCCCGCGGCCGGCGCGCGCCGGCTGACACGTGGCACCTTCTCCAGCGGCAGCCCCGCCTGGTCGCCGGACGGCCGCTCGCTGGTGTACTCCGCATCTCCGCCACTGGGCGATTATCACCCGGACTACGAGCGCGCGTCCGACGTGTACGTGATCGCGGTCGACGGCGGCGAGCCGCGGCGCCTGGCCGAGGCTGGCTACACCGCGTCCGGTCCGCAGTTCAGCCGCGACGGGCGCTACATCGTGTACACCCGCACCTTCCGCGGCGAAGGCGAGTTCAGCAAGGCGGTCAATAACGAGTTGGTCGTGATGCGCGCCGACGGCAGCGACCGCCGCAGCGTGAGCGGCTCGCTGGACCGTGGCGTCGGCTCGTACACGGTTACACCGGACGGCTGGCTGTACTTTACCACGCCATCGGAAGGTGCGACGCCACTCCATCGCACCCGACTGGACCGCATCGCGCCGCGCCGGATCGTGGACGGGCCTCGCGGCATCCTGTCGTTCGACGTCGGCGGCGGCACCGTCGCCTGGGCGCAGATGCAGCCCGCGAACCCCAGTGACATCTACGCGGCCCGCGCGGACGGCAGCCGCGAGCGCCGTCTCACCGCCTTGAACGATTCGCTGCTGGCCGCCGTCCACGTCGGCGAGTACGAGGAGTTCTGGTATCCGTCCTTCGACGGCCGCCGCGTCCACGGGTGGATCATTCGGCCGCTCGGCGTGGAGCCAGGCACGCGCGCGCCGCTGGCGGTGCAGATCCACGGCGGTCCGCACGCCATGTGGGGACCGGGGGAGGCCAGCATGTGGCTGGAATACCAGATGCTCGCGGGCGCGGGATACACGGTCTTCTTTTCCAACCCGCGCGGCTCGGGGGGTTACGGCGAGGAGGGGCTACAAAGCATCTTCCGCGACTGGGGCACCTCGCCCGGCCGGGATATCCTGATCGGCGCGGACAGCGTGATCGCCCGCGGCCTGGCGGACCCCGAGCGCCAGGTGGTCACCGGCGGCAGCTACGCCGGCTTCATGACCGCGTGGCTGATCGCGCACGAGGCACCCGAGCGCTTCCGTGCCGCCGTCGCCGCCCGCGGCGTCTACGACATGAACATCTGGTACGGCAGCTCCAACACCTGGCGTCTCTTCGAAAACGAGTTCGGCACCCGCCCCTGGGAGGACCCGGAGATCGCCCGCGCGCAGTCGCCATTGACCTACGTAGCCAACATCCGCACACCGCTTCTGCTGCTGCACGCGGACACCGACTTCCGCACCACCATCGCCAGCGCGGAAGCCATGTACCGCGCGATGACCGTGCTGCAAAAGGACGTCGAGTTCGTCCGCTACCCCCGCGAAGGCCACGAGCTGACGCGCTCCGGCGAGCCCGGTCACCGCATCGACCACATGCTGCGTACACTGGAGTACTTCGAGCGCCATGTGAGGTGAACAGCAAGTACGAAAGTACGGGTGGGCTACGCCCACGGTACGAAGGTGCGGGACCAGCGAAACATCCGTTTTTACTTTCGTACTTTCGTACTTTCGTACTTTCGTACTTTCGTACTTTCGTACTTTCGTACTTTCGTACTTTCGTACTTTCGTACTTTCGTACTTTCGTACTTTCGTACTTTCGTACT
>JACDHR010000035.1:0-1337 GCA_013820915.1 Gemmatimonadota bacterium | reverse complement strand
ACATCCGTTTTTACTTTCGTACTTTCGTACTTTCGTACTTTCGTACTTTCGTACTTTCGTACTTTCGTACTTTCGTACTTTCGTACTTTCGTACTTTCGTACTTTCGTACTTTCGTACTTTCGTACTATTCGTCTTCGTATGCCGCGGCTTCTTCCGCTGCCACGATCCGCTCCAGCGCCCGCTGGAAGCTGATCCGCTCGTCCATGGCCACGGCCTGGGCCTCGATCCAGATCCGTCCCAGCAGCATCTCCAGCAAGCCGGTCGAGAGCCCCTCCCGCTCGCGTCGCAGCTCGGCCGACCGGCGCGCTGTCGGGAGCAACTCCTCGGGGATGTCAGCATCCGGGCGGAGCAGTGCGGGGCTCGCGGTCTCGGGCGTCCGGCCCTCGTCCCTCGGGTCGGTCGGCCGCTCGTCGAGCGGGTGCGGAAGCATCCGGGGGTCCGCGGAGATCCGCACCGCAAGGCTTCCTGTTGCGAACGGCTGCCACCACGCGACGAGACTGCCGACCAGTTCGTCCAGCATCGTCTCCACCGATTGGCGCACCGGCCCGATCCTCGCCCCGGGGCGTCCGCCTCTCTCGACGATCAAAAGCAGCTCCGAGCCGGGCTCCTCGTGCGCGAACGATTGGATCCACCGCAGCGCGCGGTCGCGTGCGGAGGTGGGTCCCTCCGCGTGCACATCGAGCTGACGACCGGGCGGGAAGCGCTGTGCCTCGTACTCCCGCATCAGGTTGTCGAAACCGGGCATCGTCTGGTCCTCCTCACGATTGATGTGCGCGCTTGCGCAGGGTGAAGGAACGGGGATTGCAACCTCTAGTTCCCGCGCCCCGAGGTTCATGATTCGGGTCGCATATTCACCTGAGCGCTTCGGCGGGAGCCCGTATGTCACGTTACGACCGCCACTACGACTACGGACTGCGGGGGTACGCAGAGACTTCGCCGGAACAATTGCGCGAGACGTTCCGCGCCCCCCGTTACGACCAGGATGGGCTCTTCTTCAACGCACAGGATCGCCGGAACGAGCCGCGATCCAGCCGTGTCACCGCGCGCTACAACAATGATTACGTGTACGGCGCCCGCGGCGAGGTCCACGACCCGCGCTACTACGGCTACCCACGCAATTTCAACATGTTCACGGGTGACCGGCCGGACCGCATCGGTGACGGCCGCTACTTCCGTCAACCGTATACCACCATCGGCGGAACCCGCACGAACCGCGGCAGCTCGATCCCGATGGGCTACGACCGCGACTTCGACGACTACGATCGGCAGTACAGTCAGCGGACTCGGTGGTTCTGAGCCGATAGAGCAAACCGCCGCTCCATGCCGACGGGGGGGG
>JACDHR010000034.1 GCA_013820915.1 Gemmatimonadota bacterium | reverse complement strand
TCGGCGGCCGTACGCTGGACAACGTTCCATTCAGTGGTGCGGAGCTCGGGGCGCTGGTCGCGCTCGTGGAAGACGGAACCTTGTCCAGCAGCGCGGGACGTGAAGTGCTCGCCGAAATGGCTGAGACCGGCGGGGACCCGGCACAGATCGTGGACCGCAGGGGGCTTCGGCAGGTCAGCGATCCCGCCGCGCTCCTCCCCATCATCGAGGACGTCCTCGCCGGCAATGCCGCCAAGGCCGAGGACTACCGGAATGGCAAACACGGCCTGCTCGGCTTCTTCATGGGCCAGGTGATGCGGCGCACGAAGGGAGCGGCGCACCCGGAGGTCGTCAAGGAGCTGCTGGAGCAGCGGCTTCACGCGTCCGCATAGCGCCCGCAAACCGCGTGGCTGACAACCCGGTGCGTCATACCGTGGCTCCACGAACCGCGGCAACGGCCTGGATCTCGATCTGATATCCATGGCGAAGCTCTTGGATCGGCACAATCGCGCGCGCCGGCCGGCTCTCTCCCATCACCGCGGCGTACACCGCGTTGACCCGTGGCCACAACTCGACATCCGAGATGTAGATCGTCATCTGGAGTACGTAGTCCAGCCCGCTACCGGCTGCTTCGAGGATGATGCCGACGTTCCGCAGCGTCAACTCCGTCTGCTCCTCGATCGAGCCAACCGGTGCCTGCCTCCGGTCCGGGAGAACCGGAAGCTGACCGGAGACGAATACCAGCCCGCTGTGGACGATCGCCTGCGAGTAGTGACCTGCCGGAGTCGGAGCGTCGGGGGTTTCTACACGTAGCACAAGATGCGCGCGGGAAGCGGGTGAAGAAGGTACGATCAGAAAAGCGGTACCACCCGTTCCACGTAACGATCGGCTCGGGTGAGCACGTGCACCCATGCGGCGTAGTTTTCGGCCTCCGCGAGTTCGCGCGCGAACTCGAAAAAGACAGCACGGATCTGCTCGTGCGGAGGTGCTTGTGCGGGTTCGGCGGCGACTCGAGGCGGCTCGGCGGCGACAGGAGGCGGCTCCGCGACGATAGGAGCCGGCGAGCCGGGCTCCTTGCGCCGCTTCTCCGGAGAGCGACGCGGCTTCCGCGCCGCGGCCTGCAGACTCCGTCTGGCGGGGAATAAGTAACGGGCCGCGAAGCTGCGCGGGTCCATCCCGGCGATACCGGGGTCGATCTGCTCCGCCATGGCGAGGAGCACACCGTCGGAGAGGGTCGGCCGCACCTGCAGCTCCACACAGATTCTCCGCAGTAGCTCTTCATTGTGTCCGTTCAACGTCCACCTCCCGCTTCATCTCCACAGAATCCTCAATCATGCCCGATCACGCCGCCTGTCTCCTGTCCACGAGCGGCGCCTACGGGTAAGGCACGGCCGCTCACTGGTAGTATAATACGTCGGCCACCCCCGCTACAGCCAGAGAGAAGCCCCGCCTGTCCGCGGTGAAGCAGCGGGAGGTGCGCCATCAAACGGCGCGGGTCATCCGGACGGGCATCCCCCTTGCTCCTGATCTCCTGATCAACCTCGCTCGCCAGGTCAGCCCGCGGGCCCGAAAAGATCTGGCGAAGGTATCGTCCGGCGTATCCGGCGGCCAGCCCTACGAAATTCTACCCGCTTCCCCTGATTTGGTCATGCCAGTGCGGACAGTCACATCGGCGGTTCGAACGGGGGGGCGCCTTCTGTGGCAGGTTCTCCAGGAGTTCTTGAACGACAACTGCCCCCAGATGGCGGGCGCGCTCTCCTTCTACACACTTTTCTCTCTCCCGCCCCTCCTGGTGCTCGTCATCATGATGGTCACCCCGTTCATCGACCCACAGGAGGCGATCACCCGGTTTCAGTCGGAGATCAGCGCCTTCCTCGGGCCCGGTGGGGCAGCTCAGGTGCAGATGCTTCTCGAGCATGTAAGGCGCCCCGGCGAAGGCAACCCCCTGGCAGCGACACTCGGCGTTCTCGCGTTTCTCTTTGGTGCCACCGCCGCGTTCGTTCAGTTGCAGAACGCGCTGAACACCGCATGGCAGGTAGGACCGAATCCGAAGCGGGGAGACATCAAGAATTTTCTTCTGAAGCGGGTCCTCTCCTTCGCCATGATCCTCAGCATTGGTTTTCTGCTCCTGATCTCGCTCGTGCTGAGTGCCCTGCTCAGCGCATTCGGTGATGTGGTGGAGTTCTTCACGCCCGAGCCGCTCACGGGGCCGATTCTTTCCGCGATCAACGCCGGAGTTTCCTTCGCCGTCATCACGTTCCTCTTTGCGGTGATGTTCAAGTTTCTTCCAGACGCCATCGTCGCGTGGCGCGACGCACTGGCGGGAGGGGCAGTGACTGCGCTGCTGTTCACCCTGGGAAAGACGGGAATCGGGCTCTATCTGGGTCGGACGGATCCGGGGAGTGTCTACGGTGCCGCGGGGTCTCTGGCCGTCGTCCTGATCTGGATCTATTACTCATCGATGATCCTCCTATGGGGCGCCGAGTTCACACAGGTCTGGGCACGGACGCGCGGGGTGCCGATCCGGCCCGTGTCCGGCGCCGTGCGGATCGTGCAGCAGCAGGAGCGGGTGGACGGAGAACCCACCGCTCCCGTGAAGCGGTAAAGGCAGAGGGCCTGACCCGGCTATTTCTTCAGCGGGTTGGCGCTTGGGCCGAACGGTCCGGCGCGAGCCTCCGCGCATGCTTCTCGCATTGGGAGGGAACCCACTCGTATTCTACCTCGGCTGTGATACGGAACATCGGGTTTATGAGGGAGAGCGAGATGCAAAGCCGTCTTTCGGAGCAGGTAATCGTCATCACCGGAGCTTCCAGCGGGATCGTGCGCTGCACCGCGCTGGACCTGGCCGCGCAGGGGGCGCGCGTGGTGGGCGGAGCCGGGATGGAAGGGCTTCACTCTTCGCGAGGCGGCGCGGGTGCTCGGCCAATCGCTTGTGTCAAGTTGTTGCTGTTAAAGCCGGGCACTCCCTTCGATTCAGGGGTTGTGAACCCGTTCCCCTCCCGAGCCGTGCCTCCCTTACCGTCCTTTCCGCCGCATCCACAGCAGACCGCCGCCGAGCGCCGCTCCCGTAGCCAACGATGCGGAAACGACTCTCCGTCGCCTCTCTCTGCTACCTGGCCACCTCATCAGCTGTGACGAGACGTTCTTCCGTCAGATCCGCTGCACGGATGCATGATTTCGCAGCACGCGTCCGATCCGCTCGCCGGCCTCCCGCAACCTGTCTTCCGGTTCGATGAGCGCGAAACGGACATGCCCTTCCCCCTCTTCGCCGAAGCCGGCGCCGGGAGACACCACCACACCTGTCTCCCGGAGCAACAGCCGCGCGAACTCGACCGAGTCCAGATCCAGGAACGGTCCCGGGATGGGCGCCCACATGAACATCGTTGCCGGAGGCGGCGCGACCGGCCACCCGGCCTCTGCAAGAGAACTGACCAGTGCGTCGCGGCGGCTGCGGTACGTCTCCCTGGTAGCTACGACGCACTGCTGCCCGCTCCGGAGCGCGTGTGCGGCCGCGATCTGGATCGGTTGAAAGATACCATAGTCGAGATAGCTCTTGACCCGGGTAAGCGCCTGCACCATCGCCGGATTGCCCACGCAGAAGCCTACCCGCCAGCCAGGCATGCAGTAGGACTTGGACATGGAAAAGAACTCGACCCCGATCTCCTTGGCCCCGGGGATCTGCAACAGGCTGGGAGGCTCCGCGTCAAAACCGAAGTCGGCGTAGGCGAAGTCGTGAATCAGGAGGAGCTGGTTGCGGCGGCAAACCTCGACCGCCTGTTCCAGAAAGCTCCGGTCCGCAACCAGGGTGGTGGGGTTGTGGGGAAACGAAAGGAATAACGCCTTCGGACGCGGCCAGGTCGAGTTGACGGCATCCTCAACCGCCGCGAGCAGCGCGTCTCCCGCTACATTCCCCTGATCGTCCCCGACCAGCGGGATGGTCCGGACCTGCCCACCGGCGAAGAGCACCGAATATTTATGGATCGGGTACACCGGCGAGGGGACCAGCACCGTATCGCCCGGCTCGAGGAGCGCCAGCATCAGATGCGTGATTCCCTCCTTGACGCCGATCGTGACTACCACCTCCTCCTCGGCGTCGAGCGTCACGTCGTAGCGCGTTCGATAGTGTTCGGCGACCGCTTCCCTCAGGCCGTAGATCCCCCTGGAGGCGCTGTAGCGGTGATGCTTGCCATCGGCGGCATGGGTGAGCAGTTCATTAACGATGTGCTCCGGCGTGGCTAGATCGGGATTCCCCATCCCGAGATCGATCACATCGTCGCCCGCGTCGATACGCGCCCGCTTCTCGGCGTTCACCTGAGCGAGCACGTAGGCCGGCAATCTCCCGATTCGCGGAAACGCATCGCTGCTGCGCGGCGGCCACGCCCCGCTTATAGCTTCACCACTCATACGGCTCCTTTCTTTCGGCATGCATTCGAATATTCGGTGCCCTGCCAATGCAGGATCCCGGCCATCCGGCAACGATCCCCCGCGGGCCAGCTGCGCCGCGACCGCGCTCGGGCAGGCGAGGCGAGAACGGAGATCGCAGCAAGAAGGAGCCAGAGCGCGAAGGTCAGACCTATGGACGGATCGACCGGATCTGCGAGGCCGGTTGCGAAGTGCGTGATCCGATGATCCGTACCTTGGCTGCCGCGCGTTTCATCCCCGTATCGCTGGCAAGCGTTCACCCGGATGATGCACGCCATGTGTGAACGGCAGTGCACGAGAAGCGCCGCGGAGCGTTGATGTCGCTCCGCGGTGCTGAAAGCCCCAGCGGCTAGTGCATATCCGGAGCCAGCTTACGTCCTCCGGATTCGATTACGCCTGAAGCGAAGATGATGGTACAGGCCTCCACATTCTGACCGGGGCCGCCGGAACCCTTACCGCATACAGTTCGTGGAGAGCGTTTACCATGCCGCTCGCACCGGTCATCCGCTCACCGCCCCCGCCGCTGCAGTGGCACCGGTGCAAGAACTTGGCATGACTGTCAGCGGAGGCTCAAAGCGAGACGCACGGCTATGTGCTCGTCAGTATCCGGGTCGCGATACGAGGCAAGCACATCGCCGTTGCTCGTGATCGCCCATGGGTGATACGCGCGGCTGACCTCCTTGCGCGAGAGCAGCTTGCCATCCGGTGAGTATACCTCCCACAGGCTGGTCCCCCGCTCCATGTAAAGAACCACGTTGAGAATGCGGCGCTCGGAGGGCGGCAGAACCGCGCGCGACTGCGGAAAATGCCACTGAAACGTCGCTCGCCGCGTGGATCCCCGCCCCTCCTCACGCATGAAGTCGTCAGCGATCGCGGCGAGTAGCTTCGGGTCACCCGCGATCAGCTTGGCCTCACCGCCCCGAACCGGATAGGCAAGGATGCGGTGGGGAGCTGCGAGGGAAAAGAGAAGCCGCCCGTCCGCGGTGACGGCGAGCGGCCCGCCCGCGATCATCAGGCCCACCCGTGGGTCTTCTGTCCGTGGCGCGGTATACCAGCTTGCGTCGAGGCGGCCGTCGCTGTGGAACCGGTGGATCGCGGAGGGATTCCGTGAGATCCCCCCGCTCAGCACAAAATGGCCGGTCGGGAGCACTACGAATCCCTTCGGGTTTACAACCATCGCCTCGAGCCGAACCCATTGCTCAAATTGCATGTCCCGGTTCCAGATCTGAATCGCGTTCTGCCCAATATCGTACACTGCCAATCCACCGGACGGCGTCCCAGTTAACAGCGTGGGGCCTCGCACCTCCCCAGGGCCGTTCCCGCGCCGGGCCGCGATGCGAAGGGGCACTCCGGACGCACTCAGGCCGATCAGCATGTTCAGCCGCCCATCCGACACCTGGATGCCTCCGTCCCCGGCCTCCGCCATCCCGACGATGTACACGAACTCCGCCACGTTCCGTGAGCCCTTGGTGCTCCATCGCTCCGCATCGTGCAGAGTCTGGGTGAACCCGGCGCGGGGAAAACACAGCAGCGTCATCAGAATCGCCGAGCGAATCAAACGCGGCGTGCATCGAGAGAATCGTTGAGCCATGTGGGTGTAGCTCCCTGTAAGTAATCGGAACGTTGACCGCGGTACCGGAGCAGGTGCCGCTCGTTCAGCGAATTCCCGCATCCTCTCTAAACCGGGCCAAGGCGAGCAAAGGCGCTCGGAAAAATCCGGTGCGAAACGGCCATTGTTGCAACGCATCTCGTTGTTGCAGAGCATGAGGAGCAACGTGGGTGAGCAGGCTCCACGGTAACAGCGCGGGAGCGAAGTAGCCTGGTTGCCTTCGATCGCCGGGAAGCGACACCTCCGAGGTTATCAATGGGATGCACAGTCGTCAAGGTGTTCGGCGGCTCGCGCTGGTGCAACGCCCCCCTCGGGAGATGTCGGGCGATCGGGGCGGGTGCAGGCGCGAATCCCGTTCGAGCGGGCCGTGCAGATCCGCGCTGCCTCCGGCGCTCCGCCGAGAGACTGGGTGTGACGGTAGGGTCCCAAACCTGCATGCGCATCACGAGCAGAATGGAGCCAATGGCTTTCACGCCTCGCGCCCGCCATATTCAGGAAGCGGGAGCTGACCCGATTCGCGGCAGCTACCGGCGCCGAATTCGATAGCCCCTTCCCGGAGTTCATGATCCGCGACTACGTACGAAGGTGCGCCGATAATGGGGGGAGCAGATCTTTGCCAGTGAGCGTGCCGGCAGGAGACGGAGATCTCCCGGTTCGCCTCCTGTGTCGGGCCCGATCTAGCACAATGAAGCAGATGCGCCGAACAACGTTCACACTGCAACGAAAACCAGAATGGAAACCACAGAGATGTCTCGGCAGTTGGGAGGGAGGTGGAAAGCTAACCTTTTCGCTCTCCTGTGTCTCGGAGTGGCGTCGTGTGCCCCCGCGCTCGAAGCCGGCGTCCAGCCGGTCCCCGCCGTGAGCGACCAGGCCGACCCGCGGATCGGGCTCGGTGCGGGCCTCGCTGACGCCGAAGAGGCGGCTCGCGGTCTTGATCTACTGGTGAACCGTCCCCGCCCAGAAGGCTTTATCAACCCGGGGAATCCGGGCGACATGAACTTCGCCAATTCGGATCTCGCCTTTCGTGGAAACCATGTCTTCGTGGGCAACTTCCACGGCATTCAGGTCTACGACGTCTCGGACCCGGCCGACCCGACTCTGAGGGTCGCCATCGCCTGCCCCGGCGGCCAGGGCGACGTCTCGGTGTACGGGGATCTGCTCTTCATGTCGGTCGAGCAGTCGCGTGGCCGTATCGATTGTGGGGCGCAGGGCGTTCTGCAGCCGGTCAGCCCCGAGCGGTTCCGCGGCGTACGGATCTTCGACATCAGCGATCTCGACAATCCCATGCAGATTTCGGCCGTGCAGACGTGCCGGGGCTCGCACACGCATACGCTGGTACCCGATCCGCGCGATGCCGCGAACCTGTACGTATACGTCTCGGGCTCGGCCCCGCCACGGCCGGCCGAGGAACTCGCCGGGTGCTTGGTCCCGAACCCGGAGGACAATCCGGACCCGCCTCTCTTCCGCATCGAGGTCATCCAGGTTCCGCTAGCCGCGCCTCAGCAGGCCAGGGTCATCACCGAGCCACGCATCTTCGCCGACCCGGCAACCGGCGAAATCGCGGGGCTCTGGCCGGGCGGCGACCACGGGCCCGGCACACAGAGAACGGCGCAGACCAACCATTGCCACGACATTACCGCGTACCCGGAGATCGGGCTCGCCGCGGGCGCTTGCTCGGGGAACGGCATCCTCATGGACATCCGCGACCCCGCCAACCCCGTACGGATCAACGAGGTCGTGGACCCGAACTTCGCCTACTGGCACTCGGCCACCTTCAGCAACGACGGCACGAAGGTAATCTTCACAGACGAGTGGGGCGGCGGCACCGCTCCCCGCTGCCGGCCGACCGACGCGCCGGAGTGGGGCGCGAACGCGATCTTCGACATCGTCGATCGCACGATGCAGCACGTCAGCTACTACAAGCTCCCGGTCCCTCAGACTCCGCAGGAGAACTGCGTGGCGCACAACGGTTCGCTCGTTCCGGTGCCGGGGCGTGACATCAAGGTCCAGGCTTGGTACCAGGGCGGCGTGTCGGTCTTCGACTTCACCGACTCCGCGAACCCGGTGGAGATCGCCTTCTTCGATCGCGGTCCGGTCAGCTCTACCGAACTGGTGCTCGGCGGCTTCTGGTCGGCCTACTGGTACAACGGCCATATCTACGGCTCCGAGATCGCACGCGGGCTGGACGTGTTCCGGCTTACGCCCAGCGAGCACCTGTCGCAGAATGAGATCGATGCGGCGAATCTCGTGCAGTTCGACCAGTTCAATCCCCAGACCCAACCGCGGCTGGTCTGGCCGGCGAACTTCGTGGTAGCACGCGCGTACATCGACCAACTCACGCGGAACGACGGCCTTTCGCAGGCCCGTCGGACCGCCGTATCGGGTGAGCTCGACCGCGTGGAGCGGCTTGCGGACGGGCCGCCGCGGCGTGATGCCCTGACGCAACTGGCGACGCAGCTCGACGCGGATGTGCAGAGAGCTGGCGATCCCGATCGTGTGCGAGCGCTCGCAGCGGCCGTGCGGAACCTGACCGACGGGGAGCGCTGATCGCCCGTTCCATGCGTATACTCTGCCGGTTCACGTTGCCTGACGCCACCCGGAGCCAGACTGGAGCCGAGCCGGGTAGATGAAGCGGAACCCGTCCAGCGGCGTTACGCCACCGGAGGGGTTCTCGTATGCTGACACCGTCGCTTGCGCCGGCAGGCAACGGCGCACTGTCCGCTCCCCGCTGAGGGGCCGCGTGCACCACACGCTGCTACACGTGGTCACCCGGGCTTGATGTCTCGGTCTCCGCGTGTAGATCTCTCAGGTTCTCCTTGATCCGCGCGAGCATCGCCGCGTACTTACCTTCGGAACGGCCACTCATCAGATCAGTGAGTGATGCCACGGCCTGTTCGTGAGAGCTGATCGCCTTGTGTAGCGCGAGCTGCTTGTTGTCTTGCGGATCCATGACGAACTTCCTTTCCCGGGTGGCGGAATGCGGTGCGGTGGCTTGGCAGCACACCGCGCGTAGGCAAGCACAAGGGCGGTTTCCGCAGAATGGCATGCGAAGCCACATCCCCACCACGGCTGGGCTACAAGCCGGCCAGCATGGAGGAGAAGACGCCCGGAGGCTGCCCTACAATCTACTCGGAGCTTGGAGCGTCGGGCAAGCGGAAGAGCGGAGAACGGGCGCCCGACTCACTCTGTGCGGGGCAGGTTCAGCGTATAAGCGCTCCCCTCCTCTCACGGCTCCGCGCCTTGAGGTCGCCGGCCACGACTCGCGCGAACTCCCGGCCGAGGCCGAGGCCGACACGTGACGCGGCCGTAATCACCTTCCTGGTCCTGATATGCCGGCTCGATGGACGGAATCCATAGAGTGGTTGAGAAGAATTGAACAATGACGCGGTTTTCCCCTGCTAGACGCGCGGATTTTCCATAAATACGGCAAAAGCCCCACCGATCCGTGTCGTTGGGGCTTAGCAACTTACAAAACTTGAAGTGGTCGATCAGGGACTCGAACCCCGGACCTCTCGCATGTGAGGCGAGCGCTCTAACCAGCTGAGCTAATCGACCTATCGCGGGCCGGAGGGTATCCGCACCCGCGCCAGAAGGTGGGCTGCTGCCTGCGGGGCCCTGACCCTTTACCTTCCAGTTGTCTGTCACCTCAGCGCGTGGCGCTGCGGTGAACGCAATACCCCGTAGGGGAATCGAACCCCTGTTTTCGCCGTGAGAGGGCGATGTCCTAGGCCACTAGACGAACGGGGCGAATGACACCGAAGCCAAAGAATGTAACTGCTTCCCGGCCTGGCGTCAACTCACGAAGCAGTAGAAGAGAGGTGCCGGGCGGAGTCGAACCGCCGATGGAGGTTTTGCAGACCTCTGCCTTACCACTTGGCTACGGCACCACAACTGCGGAAGAAGCGGGCAACCGGGCTCGAACCGGTGACCTCAACCTTGGCAAGGTTGCGCTCTACCAACTGAGCTATGCCCGCGAAATCCCTGTTACCATACGAGCCAGCCACTGAGCACGCGGAGCGTGCGAAGACCTGATAAGCCACTGAGCATGCGAAGCCTGCGAAGACCTGAGCTATGGCCGCGGAACCTCTGTTACTATACGAGCCGGCCACTGAGCGGCGCATGCGCGGCTTCAAAACGGACGGTAAAATTATGCGTGCCATACCGCGGAGTCAACCCCTGCCCGCCCCGCGACCGCCCACGGGCCGCGCCGTTGACAGGCGCGGATATCGCTGCTACCGTGCCGACGAGTTACACGCGCCGCGCATCGCTGAGCGCGCGGTTTTTTCGGAGTTTTCCCGCCACGCCACCATTGATGAGGTCTCTTCTCCGGCTGCTGTTCGCGACCCTGCTTTTGTGGGTCGTTTCTCCTTCTTCCCTGTCGGCGCAGGTCAATGGGGCGCGGATCGCGCCGCGCGGAACTGCACAGATTTCGGTGGGTGCCACCTTTGCGACCCATGACTCGCGGTTCGGTTCTGTTGAGCAACCGGAATCCGGAGAGCGTCAGCCGCTGGGCACCCCGTTCAATGCGAGTCTTACCAGCGAGACCTTCGTTCCGTTGCAGCCTCTGCAGGCAGAGCTGAACCGCGTGCTGATGTTACCCGACGGCGAAGCGGCCACGATCGCGAACCCCGGTAATCTGTTCCTCTCCGCTGCCACGCTCCATACTGCGGCGGATCACCGGAGCGTACCGATCGGGATCGAGATCGGCGTGCTCCCCCGCGTGAGCCTGGGCGTGCGGCTCCCGCTGACGCAGCAGTGGCTCAGTATCCAGGGGATGGGTGTCGGGGAGGGTACGGTAGGCGTCAACCCGGACCCGACCCATAACAGTGCTGTTCTCCGCGGGGTAGATACGACGTTCGCGGCTTTTGGTGGGGGCCACCTTCTCCCCACCCGCGATTCGGAGCTAGGGCGCGCGCTGCAGGCGCGGGTTCGGAACGCGGGAGTGGGCGGGGAGCTGCGGCTCCCGGAGCAGGCGATTGCTGCGGTAGGCATCACGGGATTTGCCGCGGCGGATGAGATCGGGACGGGCCGCCATACTCCCGGCAGGCCCGCTTGGGGACTGGGTGATCTGGAGCTCAGCGCACGACTTCAGCTCCTCGATTCCCGCCCGGTGGCGGAGGGTCCGGGTGCGGGCTACCGGGTCGCACTGGAGCTGGGGCTACGGCTTCCGACGGGCGCGCCGGCCGGCGCGGACTATCTCGTGCTCCCCCTTCCGGATGAGGGTCTCTTCGGGCTGGTTGTCGGGCTACAGGGCGATGTCGCGCTCTCACCGAGGTTCGGGGCGAGCCTGGCAACGCGATGGGAGAGCCTCGGCTCCGTAGAAGTGGAGAGGCGGCGCTGGCTCCCGGTCGCGGACTCTCCACCGGCGTTCGTCGATGACACGATCCGATGGGATGCGGGTGCGCGCGGCTCGCTGTTGTTGGCGCCCTGGATCCGGCTGGTCGATGAGATCACCGTCTTTTCACGATACGCCTATTCCCTCCGGGCGGGAGAGTCTTACGGTACGGTGAGCGCTGTTCCCGCGGAGGGGCAGCAGATGGTACTTCGCGGAGCTCGCAGCGCCCAGGAAGCGGGATTGGGGATCGAGTACAGCACCCTTCCCGCGTTTTTCGCCGGTAGAGCGGGACTTCCGATGGAGGTATCGCTTCTGGTACAGCAGAGCTTTGCCGGGAGCGGCGGAGCCCCCGCCGTGCGAGCCATCCAGATGCAGGCAAGGATTTACATCCCGCTGTGGGGGCGTTGAACCGGGCAGAGCCGGAGGCGGAGCTACGCGACGTCCGACGCCGCCGCGCCGCGCTCCAGCAACTCCCGGGCATGATCGAGTGATACCCGGCTCTCTGAATCACCACCCAACATGCGCGCGATCTCCAGGACGCGCGCGTCGCCGTCCAGGCGACGGACCTGAGTGGCGACGCGCCCGTCCATCTCGCCCTTCTCCACGTGGAGGTGGGTGTGGGCACGGGATGCGATCTGCGGAAGGTGCGTGATCGCGAATACCTGGTGACTGTCCGCGATACCGCGCATTTTCTCTCCCACCTGCAATGCGACCCGCCCTCCGATGCCGGCATCGACTTCATCAAAGATCAGCGTAGGCACGGCATCCAGGCGCGCCAAGATGGTCTTGATCGCAAGCATCACGCGCGACAGCTCCCCGCCGGATGCGACCTGCGCGAGAGGGCGAGGTTCAAAGCCGCGGTTCAGCGCGACGCGCAGCTCCACCCCTTCGGCCCCATGCTGTGCCGGTGCCGCGAGCGGGAGGAGCATGACGTCGAAGCGCCCTCCCGCCATCCCGAGCTCCGGAAGCACCTCCTCCACCTCACGAGCGAGGGTGATCGAGGATTGGCGCCGCGCGTCGGAAAGCTCCTCGGTGAGCCTTGTGAACTCTTCTCCGGCCGCATCGCGCCGTTTCCGGAGTCCGGACAGCTCCCACCCCGCACCGTCGAGCAGGTCGAGCTCCGCGCTTGCCGCCGTGCCTACCGCGAGCACATCTTCCACGGTGGGACCGTACTTGGAGCAGAGCCGGAAAAGCAGGTCCTGCCGGTGCCGTACCTCTTCCAGGCGAGCGGGGTCGTGCTCGATGGAAGCCGCGTAGTCGCTCATCTGCGTGCCGAACTCTTCGAGCGCGTAGAACGCGGTGTCGTACAGCTCCTGCGCGGGCCCCTGCGACGGGTCGATCCGGACAAGCTGGTCGAGCGCGCGGCGCATCGCTCCCACGCGGCTGACCACTGAATCTTCGTCGCCGCTCGCGGTGGCCGCCAGCCCCGCCGAGAGCGCCATCAACTCCTCAGCGTGGCTCAGCCGCCGCGCCGCCTCTTCAAGCGCCTCCTGCTCGCCGGGGCTCAGCTGCGCGGCTTCGATCTCATCTACCTGGAAGCGCAGGAAGTCGGCTCGCTGCGCGGCGTCACGGCGCCGGGCCTCCAGCAAGTCGATCTCGCGCTGAACCTCCTGCACGGCTCGGTGCGCGGCGGCAACTTGGGCAGCGAGATCGGCGTTCCCCGCGTAGGCGTCGAGAACCGCGCGCTGCTCATCGCCGCGCAGAAGCGTCTGATGCTCATGCTGCCCGTGCAGGTCCACCAGCATCCTGCCCAACTCACCGAGCGCGGTCGCGGTGGTGGGCGAGCCACTGATCCAGGCTCTGCTGCGCCCTGCCGCGGTGACCTCTCGCTTCAGGATCAGGAGCCCATCTTCCACATCCACTCCACGCTCGTCCAGCACCCGTTCGAGATCGGCACGGCCGCTGATATCGAACACGCCCTCTACAGAGGCGCGCTCCGCACCGTCGCGGACCGCGTCGGCGGACGCACGCTCCCCGAGCAGGAGAGACAGCGCGCCGACGATGATGGATTTGCCCGCGCCCGTCTCGCCCGTCAGCACATTCAGCCCGGGGCCGAGCTGCACGGCCAGCCGGTCGATCAGCGCGAAGTTGCGAATTCGTAGCTCGGTCAGCATGGGCGAAGATACCCCGAAGAGGCGGAGCGGTTCTGCATCACCCGCTGCAAAAAGATACTCTTACCTGAGTTCGGAGCGGGGAGGAAGCGGCGGCAGAGCCTGCCCCGAAAGCACGGTCGAGAGGAGTGCTTCCTGACGGTGGTACATCGGAGATGCCTCGCGCTCCGCGGCTTCCTCGGGGTGGTCGTAGCCGAGGACATGAAGCGTGCCGTGGATCGCCAGGCGAAGCAACTCCTCCGGCAGCGGGACCCCGAGTTCGGCCGCCTGCCGAGCGGCCTGTTCGGCGCCGACGTACACATCTCCGAGCGGCGCCCGGTCCGTCACGTGGAGAGGAAAGGAGATCACGTCGGTAGGGCCGTCATGGTGCAGGTACTCCCGGTTCAGCTCCGCGATGCGTGCGTCGTTCACGAAGGTAACCGAGATCTCCGCGGCGCCGATACCTTCCGCCGCGAGGACGCGCCGGAGCGCATCCTCGACGGCGCGGGTATCGAGCGAAAGAGACGATACGTCCTCGACATGAACGTCGACCTGCAGAGCCTCGGTCATTTGGGATCAGGTCGTGGAAGCGAGATCTACGGCGGGAGCGATCTCCCCCTCCCGCTGCGGCGCCCCCGGCGGTACGGCCAGTTGCGGCGGGTAGTCGATCCGGTGGTGGTACATGCCGCCGAGAACATTGACGAGGTGCTCCTTGACCACTTCGATGTCCCGCAGTGTAAGAGGCGATTCCTGGAGCTGATCGCCGGCGATCTTGACCGCGACGATCCGCTCGACGAGTTCGCGAAGCCGGTCCGCGCTCGGGTCCTGAAGCACACGCGCCGCGGATTCGATGGAATCCGCCAGCATCACCACCGCCGTCTCCTTCGTCTGCGGCTTGGGACCCGGGTAGGCGTAGTCGCCGGGGTTGATGTGGGCTTCGGGGTCCGCCTCGCGCGCACGGTCGTAGAAGAAGGAGATCAGCTGTGTGCCGTGGTGCTGCGCGATGAAGCTCTTGACGACGTCCGGCAGTCCCTCGGCATCTGCCATGCGAAGACCTTCCGTGACGTGGCTGCGGATGATCGATGCGCTCATCGCGGGCTTGAGCTTATCGTGCGGGTTTCGCCCGCGAGGCTGGTTCTCGATGAAGTACTGCGGCTTCACGAGCTTCCCGATATCATGATAGTAGGCGCCCACCCTCGCCAGCAGCCCGTTCGCGCCGATGGCGTGGGACGCGGCCTCGGCCATGTTGGCGACGTTGATGGTGTGATGGTAGGTACCCGAGGCCTCCAGCGAGAGCCGCTTCAGCAATCGCCGGTTCAGGTCCGAAAGCTCGAGCAGCGTCTGGTCGGTGGTGATCCGGGCGAATGCCTCGAGAAGCGGAAGGAATCCGATCGCGAGCAGCGAAGCAACCACCGCGTTGACCGCACCCCAGCCCATCGCGGTAAGCACCTCCGATAGCTCGCGCGATCGCATCAGCCCCATCGTAATGGCGGCTACCCCATACGCCAGCGAGATGATCGAGATGAACAGCCATGTCCTGGAGCGGCGGTGAACAACCCGCACGCTCAGAGCAGCGGCCGCACCGCCGAGCGCGACGCTGAACGGAACGCTCACCCCCAGGAAGGGGCTCTGCCCACCGATCAGCAGCGCCATCACCAGCGCCAGGACCAGTGCGAAGCGGCCGTCCCATAGCGCCGCCACGATCAGTGCGGCGAAGGTGACGGGGATCAGCTCCACCGGCAGCGCGAAGCGTGTGATCAGCGCCGCAGAGCCGGTGACGGCGACGACGAGGAGCGCAAGGAGGAGCACGCTCCGGAAATCGTGGTACAGCGGCCGCCGGAAGAAGAAGAGCAGAGTTCCGAGGATCCCAAGGAGGAGTGCGTTGTAAAGCACCGCACCGACCGCGGGCCCGACCGACTGGACGCCCTCGTCCAGGCCGCGCTCTGCAAGGGCGGCCTGGTACGCGCGCAGCCGCTCCTCCTCCCGCGCGCCGATCTGCTCGCGAGCGCCGACGATCTTCTCGCCCTGCAGTACCGTGGCGCGGACCGGATCCACGGCATCGCGGGCCCGTGCGCGAGCGGCTTCGGTCGCGGATGCGTCGAGCGCGAGGCTCGGCTGAAAGAGCCGGATCAGGATCAGGCGCTGCAGCTCGACGCCCTCGGGAGTCACGTTCTCCGGCAGCCGCCCGGCGGCGTGCATGAAGAAGCGGTCCGGCATGATCAGGGAATCGCGCGGAAGGAGGCGCTCCGTTCCATCCGCGTCGCGCACGAGGAAGACAGAGCCGCCCTCGCGCGAGATGCCGGGCGAAGCCACACCACGCGGGTACAGCTCCCCGACGGCGGTTTCGATGGACAGACGCAGCGCGTGCCGCTCCTGCGCGCTGAGCAACCGCCCAACTGTGCCCTGAGTCGGCGAGATCCGCTCGCGCCAGAGGAACGCACGCAGAGAATCACGCTGCGCCGCGGCCGGTGTGACGATGAGCACGGAATCCATCCCCGCGAACAGACCGCGGACGCCGCCGATCATCCCAGCCTCGGCTGTGGGGATGAAGGCCAGGACCGGGGGCACTCCGGATGCGGCTTCCTCCCGCTCGCGAAGAAGCTCGGCCTCGGATTTCGGGATGGCGAAGGCGAACTCCGCCACCACGTCCTGCGGTACCACCACCCCGCGCTCGAGCACGGCGGCATCCGGTAGCCGCTGCACGGGGAAGAACAGGTAGACCGCGATCGCCGTGGCGACAAGCAGCAACACGCGCGACCCATGGTGGAGAAGCCGTGCCGCCCAGTGCGACTCCGGCGCCTCGTCCACCGCCAGGGCGGCACGGCGCAGCACCGGCGCGGTACGTCCTCCCGTGCGGCTCATGACTGCTGCGATCCCTCTTCCGGCTCGCCTGCCGCCGCGGCATAGGCGCGGATAATATCTTTCACCAGTTTGTGCCGGATCACGTCCGCGGACTGCATGTAGACGAACGAGATGCCGTCGATCCCCTGGAGTACGGTCTCGATCTGCAGCAAACCCGAATCTTCACGGCGCGGCAGGTCGATCTGCGTCTTGTCCCCCGTGATCACCGCCCTGGAGTTCAGCCCCAGGCGCGTCAGGAACATCTTCATCTGCGCGGCGGTCGCGTTCTGCGCCTCATCGAGGATCACGAACGCGTCGTGCAGCGTGCGGCCGCGCATGTAGGCCAGCGGTGCGATCTCGATCTGGCGCGTATCCAGAGCGCGCCGCATCCGCTCGATCGTCATCATGTCTTCGAGCGCGTCGTAGAGCGGACGCAGGTAGGGATCAACCTTGTCCTGAAGGTCGCCTGGCAGGAACCCGAGGTTCTCACCGGCCTCGACCGCGGGGCGCGCGAGGATGATCCGCTTCACCCGCTTCTTGGCCAGCGCATCTACCGCCATCGCAACGGCCAGGTAGGTCTTTCCCGTACCCGCGGGGCCGATCCCGACAACGATATCGTTCTCTTCCATCGCGTCGAGGTACTCCCGCTGACCTTCGGACTTGGCCGCCACCGCGCGCTTGGCACCGGGGAGGATGATGCGGCTCCCCTCCCCGACGCGAGCCAGGGTACCGTCCCGGGTGCGTGCCATGTCGACGAAGCGGACGATATCGTCGGACGAGAAGGCACTCCCGCCGCGGGCAAGGTCGATCATGTGCTGGGCGACGGGGACGAGCTTCTCCACCCCTTCCATCGAGCCGGAGAGGAGGAGATGATCGTCGCGCAGGACCACCCTGCATCCGCACACGCGCGAAAGCTCCAGAAGATGGGCGTCGTTGACGCCCGCCAGGAGGAGGTGGTCCGCACCCTCTGCCGAGAGCCGGTGCTGGACTGCGTTGCCATTCTGCTCAGGCATGCGTGCGTTCTCCCCGGCCAGCCGCGCTGCCGAGCGCGAAACGATGAATGTTGCTCAAACTTTTCTGCTCTCCCGCACCTGGATGTGTAAGTCGCGAAGCTCTTTCTCCGCAACCGTCGACGGCGCGCCCTCGAAGAGCGCTCGTGCCGAAGTCGTCTTCGGGAACGCGATGACATCGCGCAGGTTGGTCGCTCCGGCGAGGAGCATCACCAGCCGGTCGAACCCGAACGCGAAACCCGCGTGCGGTGGCGCGCCGAAGCGGAAGGCTTCGAGGAGGAAGCCGAACTTCAGTTGGACCTCTTCCGCGCCGATCCCGAGCGCGCGGAAAATCCGCCGCTGCAGCTCCGGATCGTGGATCCGCACGGATCCGCTCGCGAGTTCGTTCCCGTTGTACACCGCATCATACGCGCGGGATCGCATCGGCTGAAGGTAGAGAGATCGGGCCGCCTCTTCCGTGAGCGTTTCCCCGCCGACGGTGACCTCCATCAGCATTTCGAGATCGTCCGGGTGCGGCATCGTGAACGGATGGTGCGCGGAGACGAGACGCCCCTCCGCCTCGTCCCAGTCGAACAGCGGGAAATCGGTGATCCACACCCACGCATGGGCCGTGGGATCGATCATCCCCATTCGACGCGCCAGATGGCGCCGAAGCTCGTCCAATGCGGGCTCCAGCCCTGCTGCCGGGGGCTGATCGCCGCGCCGGCCTTCTACAGGCAGCGACGGATCCGGGATCCGGAAATGACCCACGACAGCGACGAAGAGATCGCCCGGCTGCATCCCCGAAGCTCCGATGAAGCGCTCCGCCACAGAGCCGTCGAGGGCCTTGGCGAACTGGCCCGCGAAGCCATCGTCGGTTCGCTTGACCCAGAGAACACCGCCGGCACCTCCGCGCCGCGCGACCTCCTGCAGCTCGTCCAGCTCGCGGCGCGACAGCTCCGCCCCATTGGGTACACGAAGCCCACGAATTCGCTGCGTGGTGCCAATCGTGGCCTGGAAGAGTCGGAAGTCGGCACCCTGCAGCTCCATGGTGACGTCTACGACGGGGAGGCCGAAGCGCAGGTCCGGCTTGTCGGTTCCATACCGCGCCATCGCGTCGGCGTAGGTGAGCCGCGGAAACGGGGTGGCGAGCTCCAGCTCCGCGACGTCGCGCCAGATCGCGGAAATCAATCCTTCCCCGGCACGGTAGACGTCTTCCTCGTCTACAAAGGACATCTCCGCATCGATCTGCGTGAACTCCGGCTGCCGGTCGGAGCGGAGATCTTCATCGCGGAGGCAGCGGGCGAGCTGAAAGTAGCGGTCGAACCCGCTGACCATCAGGAGCTGCTTGTACAGTTGCGGAGACTGCGGCAGCGCGTAGAACTCGCCCGCATGCACGCGGCTCGGCACGAGATAGTCGCGAGCTCCTTCCGGGGTGCGACGCGTGAGCATCGGGGTCTCCACTTCGAGGAAGCCCTGCTCGGATAGGTAGCGCCGGGCGCTCTGTGCGGCGCGGTGGCGGATCACGAAGCTCTTCTGCAGCTCGGGGCGCCGCAGATCGAGGTAGCGGTATCTCAGGCGCAGATCCTCGGCCGGCAGCTCCTCCTCCGGAGCCCTGTAGACAGGGATGGGGAGCGGCTCCGCACGGGAAATCACTCGTAAGCCGGTGCCGCGCATCTCGATTGCGCCGCTGGGCAGCTCCGGGTTCGGCTTGATCCGGTGTTCGATCCTCCCCTCCACCTGAACGACGTCCTCCGCCGCGATATCGCGCGCGAGCGCCATGACCTCGGAAGGCGTCCACGCGGGGTCGAAGGAGATCTGCACGAGGCCCGCGCGGTCGCGAAGATCGAAGAAGACGAGGCCGCCCAGATCGCGGGCGCGGTGCACCCAGCCCGCGAGACGTGCCTGCGTGCCAACGTCGGACGCACGGAGACTGCCCGCCACCGTGCTCCGGTAGCGGGTCGAGAGAGCTTCACTCATGAGGGATGGGTTCGGAAGAGCGCGCGGATGCGCGCGGCCGAGCACGGCCGCGCGCCCGGAAATTGTAGGCTGCGACGCCGAAGATGACGCCCAGCGAGTCGGCGATCCAGTCGCCCAGCTCCTGCCTGCGACCCGGAACGGTGCCCTGGTACAGCTCGTCGAGGCCGCCGATGAGAACCCCGATGGCTACCGCCCATCCGAGGTGGAGCCCGGACCGGAGCTGCCCGAATGCGAGCGCCACTCCCAGTACCGCGTAGGCGGCGAAGTGCGCCAGCTTGTCTGTTCCGGAGTGTAGATCGACAGGGACGGTGGAGCGCGAGCTAGCGGCGAAGATCGCCGCGGTCCACAGGAGGGCCGGAGCCCAACTCCGGAGAAATCCGGTCACGAAAGCTCCGCCTCATGCAGGATCCGGTAGAACTCGTCAGCGGAGGCGGCTTCGCCCAGGCGAAGGCGAAACGACTCACGGCGGAGCAGACGCGAGATGCGGCTCAGCGCCTTCACGTGCTGCCCTGCAGCCGACTCGGGGCCGACCAGTAAAAAGAACAGGTTCACCGGGCGTCCGTCGAGCGCGTCGAAGTCGATCGGCTCGCGGGTCACGCCGGCGGCGAGAGCGAGCGCCGGGACGCCGCCGGACTTCCCGTGCGGGATGGCGACCCCGTTACCGATGCCGGTGCTGAGCACCTCCTCGCGCTCGCGAACGGCACGCAGCACATCCGAGAGGTCACTCACCTGCGTGGTCTCCCCCACGATCTGGACGAGCTCGTCGAGCAGGTCGTCCTTGGAGGTGGAAACCAGTGGGATCTTGATACGGTCGGGCGTCAACAAATCCGTGAGCAGCACGGGCACCTCGGGCCGAGATGTGAGTTCGGGCGCTCGCGCCAGACAGCGCGCGTGCACGGGATGTGCAAGCTAATGTGTGATGGGGTGGCTTTCAAGCATGGAGACAGAGTAACCGTGCGCACGTATCATCACGGATCGTGCTCGAAACGCCCCAGCGGCGACGCGTACAGGATGCAAGCGGTTGGCCACCCGAGGCGGAACCTTGTCCCATCCGGGGGGAACTAGTCACCGGTCGGGCGGGACCCGGCGCATTGTTGCTCCACCGAGGTAGGCATATTCATGATTTCCAGAGCATCGACAACCGTACTCCCGGATCTCGTCGGTCTTCTCCCGGACGAGGCCGAGAGCCTGGTCACGGCCCACTTCGAAGAACGTGGCCAGCCGCGCTACCGCGTGCGCCAGGTTCTCGGTTGGCTCTACGAGCGCGACGCCTCCTCCTTCGACGAGATGAGCAACCTGCCCGCTGCCGAGCGCGCGACGCTCGCCGAGCACTTTGCGTTCACCGCGCCGGAGACAGCCAAGGTATCGCGTTCCACCGACGGCACGGCGAAGCACCTCTGGAAGCTGGAAGACGGAGAGCTGATCGAGTCCGTACTGATCCCCACGCAGAGCCGGCTGACGCTGTGCATCTCCTCGCAGGCGGGGTGCGCGATGGCGTGCACCTTCTGCGCGACGGGTTGGGCGGGATACCGTCGGCAACTGACAACGGGCGAGATCGTGGCGCAGTTCCGCGGCGCGCGCGCCTGGGCGCGCGAGAACGGGTACGGAGACATCTCCAACATCGTGTTCATGGGGATGGGAGAGCCGCTGGTGAACCGGAAGGCGGTGATCCCCACGCTGGGGATTCTCAACAAGGGATACGGCCTCGGCGCGCGCCGGATCACCGTCTCCACGGTGGGCATCGTGCCCGGGATCCTCGAGATGGCCGCGATGCCGGAGCAGTACAAGCTCGCGGTCTCGATCCACGCGCCCACTCACGAGTTGCGCCAGCAACTCATCCCGGTCGAGAAGAAGTATCCGCTTCCGGATCTGCTCGACGCGCTCCGCGAGTTCGATGCGGCGGGTGGAAAGCGGATCACCTTCGAGTACGTGATGATCGACGGCGTCAACGACTCGCTGGAGGTGGCCGATCAGTTGGCCCGGGTGGTGGGCGAGTTCACCTCG
>JACDHR010000242.1 GCA_013820915.1 Gemmatimonadota bacterium | reverse complement strand
GGATCCGCACGATCAGGAGAACCGCGTCGGCACCCGCGCCGCGTGCCTCCCAGAGCTGCAGCGGGTCTATGACGAAATCCTTGCGGAGGATCGGGAGCATAACCCGGCTCCTCACCTGCCGCAGATCGTCCAGGGTGCCCCCGAAGAACGCTTCATCGGTAAGAACTGATAGCGCTGCCGCCCCACCTTCCTCATACCACCCGCCTACCGTCGCAGCATCGGCGTCTGGGCGGATCGCGCCAGCCGAGGGCGAGCGGCGCTTTACCTCCGCGAGCAGCCGAACCTCCGCGGGGTGCCGCAGCGCGCGCGCGAAACCGCGCGGAGGAGGGGCATCCGCCGCAAGCGCCTGCAGCTCCGCGGCCCGCGGAGCGAGCGCCGCGACCTCGCCCTCCTTCCCAGCGACGATCCGGTCCAGCACGCTGGCTCTGCGTAGCTGATTCATCGGCGAGCGATCTCCTTGACCTTCGGGTATTGTTCGGATAGATTGCTTCGGTCATTGTTCGGCTCACGCCGATCCATCCTGTACCTGGGGGCTGCCTTCATGTTCCTGACCAAGCGACAGCGCCAGATTCTGGACTACGTCGAAAGCTTTATCGACAGCTACGGCTACTCGCCCAGCTTCGAGGAGATCGCCGGCTACTTCGGATACTCCTCGCTCGCCACAGTGCATGAGCACCTCAGTAATCTGGAGCAAAAGGGGCTGATCCGGAAGAACTACAACCGGAGCCGCTCTCTGGAGCTCGTCCGCTCCGAGACGCCGCCCGTGGCGGTGGAGCTACCGCTGCTGGGCAACGTCGCCGCGGGCCTTCCGATTGAGGCGGTGGAGCAGCAGGAGACGATCTCCGTGCCGCACGACCTGATTCGCAGCGGGCGCAACTACGTGCTCCGCGTGCGGGGCGACTCGATGGTGGACGAGCAGATCCGCGACGGTGACTACATCATCGTCAACTCGCGACAGACCGCCGACAACGGAGAGATGGTGGTGGCGCTGGTGGGTGGAGATTCGGCGACGGTCAAGAAGTTCTTCCACGAGAAAGACGGTCGTATCCGTCTTCAGCCGGCGAACCCGACGATGCTCCCCTTCTACTACGACGCGGCCGAGGTCGAAGTACAGGGGATCGTCGTCGCAGTGATCCGGAAGTACTGATCTCTCTCGCCCCTTTTTTCAACGACTTTAAGCCCGAGGAGGCTGTTCCCATGAAGCCACGCACTCTGCCCTTTGTCGTCGGTCGGTTGACCGGAAACGATCGTTGTGTGATCGTGCTTGGCCGCGCCGCGCCGCCGTCGCCGATCCGCGGGCCGTGGGAGCTGCGAGCGGTGTTCGCGCGCTAGACCGCACGGCTCGCGTCACGAAGCCCTTCCAGGCACTGCCAGGCGTGGCCCGCGTCGAGAACCGTCTCGGCGCGGCTCACTCCGTCGGGGATCGATTCCACCTCACCGGCGACGTACAGCGCGGCTCCCGCGTTGAGCGTCACCGCCGCGCGTGCCCCTCCGCCGAGATTGCCGCGAAGGACCTGCTCCACCTTCCGCGCGTTCTCGGACGGGGTCGCGCCAGAGAGATCTAGGGGGTCGAAGTCCGGCCATCCCAGCTCCTGGCGAGGGTCGAAGCTCCAGCGGTGTGTCTTCGCGTCTCGAAGCTCTACGATCTCGGTAATCCCCAGCGGGCTCAGCTCATCCATTCCCGGTGCACCATGAACCACGAGGGCGCGGGCGTGGCCGAGCACACGGAGCGACTCGGCGATCAGCTCCAGCAGGGAAGGGTGTGAGACGCCCACGACCTGACGGCGGACTCCGGCCGGGTTCGTCAGCGGGCCGAGGATGTTCATGAGCGTCGGCATCGCGAGCTCGCGCCGCACCGGCGCAACGTGCCGCATGGCGGGGTGATGGAGCGGGGCGAACATGAAGACGATGCCCGCGCGCTCCAGCACCTCCGATTCCTGCTCGGGTGAGAGGTCCAGCCGCACGCCGAGGGTTTCCAGCACATCGGCGCTTCCGCACCGCGAGGTAAAGCTGCGGTTCCCATGCTTCGCGACGCGGACGCCGGCGGCGGCGGTCACGATCGCGGCGGCGGTGGAGATGTTGAAGGTCGTCAGCGTCCCTCCACCGGTCCCGCACGTATCGACCAGATCGTCTCCGGCCGCGGCGGCAACCGGGATCATCGCCTGCCGCAGCGCCCGCACCCCTCCGGCGACTTCCTCCGGAACCGCTCCACGAACCCGGATCGCGATCAGAAGCGCGGCCATCTGAACGGGAGTGGCACGCCCCTCCATCATCTCCGTAAATGCGAGCTCGGCCTCCGCTGCCGAGAGGGGCCGCTCGGTGGCGGACCGAATCAGCTCTCCGATCTCCGGCTCCTGCCGTTCCCCGGCGCCGGCGATCATGAGGGATCCAGCGCGAAGAGCCGCTCGTTGAGGCGGGCGTGGTCGACGACAAGCGCGACGGAGAGGGCGACGACCCGAAGCTCGTCGAGCTCGTCGTCGCCGAAGGTGCCCCCGCGGAAGTTGGTGAGATTCAGCACGCCCGAAAAGCGTCCGTGACAGGTGAGCGGAAACGAGGCGAACGCCGGGCCGGTGTACCCGTCGCCGGCGAGCAGCGGGAGCCGAGCGGCTTCCTCTTCATCGCGGACTACGACCTCCTCGCCGCTACTGGCGACCCACCCCGAGATTCCCTGCCCCGGCTGGACCCGCACCTGATGAGGGTCAATGCCCCGGGGGAGCCCGCGCGCCGCCGCCAGCCGGAGGTACTCGCGGCCCGCGGTATCGGAATCGGCGAGCAGGAGCGAGCAGCGGCTACCGCCGAACGCTTCGGATACCATCCGCACCAGCTCGGCCGCGAGTTCGGGCGGCGACGTGCCCGCGGCGTGGCGCTCGAGCATCTCGCGCAGCGCAGTGAATATCCGGCCGTGGCGGCGGAGGCGTTCCTCCGACTGGGCGAGACAGGTGTGGGCTTCCATCAGCATGTCCGTGCCTCGCGCGGTCGCGTACTCGAGTGCCTCGATCCGCGGTTCCACCCTCGCGAGCGCCCGGCGCGCCTGGTCCATCTCCCTCCCGAGCGCCTCGGCCCCCACCGTCACCCGGCCCAGCTCCTCGACGAGCGCCGCGTGGTGGGCGCGCAGGGTAGCCCCTTGCGCGCCGTGCTCCGCTTCCCGCGCGATCTCCGACTCCAGAAGTGCGCACAACGGACCCAGCATGGTGTCCGGCGTGGCGAACCAGCGCCGGGGGCGGGCGAAGAGAAGAACTCCCGCCATGCGGCCTTGGTCTGCTACGGCACGGGCGTAGACTCGTGCGCGGTGGGGGCCAAAGGCGGGAATCAGCTCCTGGACCCAGAGACGAGCCGCCCCGGTGATCTCACGGAAGGGGCGCTCGTCCGCGATGTCTCCCGGAAGCTCCGGATGCAGCCTGGAGGGTTCCAGGTGCAGCGCTCGCTCCTCGATCTGCCGCTCGCCCGCGGCGATGCTCCAGCACCAGTTCAGCGCTCCGCTCCCCTCCTCCAGCGCGAGGTATGCGACACTCTGCCCGGCCCGCGCGGCGGCCAGGATGGGGAGCAGCTTCAGGACGGGGGCAGCAAAGCTCGCGTTCACAGAATCGGATGTACGGACCGGCGTGGCAGCCAAGGGGAGCGAGGTAAGACGCGAATCATGGCATCGATAAAGGATGTGGGTGGATACTAGCCGCGGCGCGAAGGGGTGTCAATTCCGTGGTTCTACTGCAGTTGGCATCTCCTTGACAGCGACCCGCGCATCCGTAGCTTGTCCCGTTCATGACGAGCGAGTCCACGCACCGGATCCGGCTGCTCCTCCACTACGACGGCGGAGCGTTCCGCGGCTGGCAGTTGCAGCCGCGGCAGCAAACCGTGCAGGGGGTCGTGGAGGCGGTGCTCTCCCGGATCTTCAACGCGCCGGCCCGTGTGGTGGGCTCCGGACGCACCGACCGCGGGGTACACGCCACCGGCCAGGTCGCCGTGGTGGACGCACCGCTACGGTGGACACCCGAAGCGCTCCTGCGCTCGATGAACAAGCTGCTCCCGGCGGAGGTCTGGGTAGCCGAGGCATCTCCGGCTCCACCGCGCTTTCACCCCCGGTACGATGCCGTGGCTCGCGCGTACGAATATCGTGTGGGGCTCGCCGCGCGGGCCGGCTCCCCGTTCCATGTGCGCTGGTGCTGGCCGCTCGGGCGGGAGCTGGCTCTTCCGGCAATGGAGCGTGCGAGCCGTGCGCTGGTCGGCGATCACTCATTTCTCGCATTCGCCAAAGCCGGCCAGGAACACAGAGGCGACCGGTGCATTGTGACGGAAGCCGGGTGGAACCGGTGGGAACCACTGGGAGTGACGTTCCACATCACCGCGAACCGTTTCCTCCACCACATGGTTCGCTACCTCGTCGGAACGCTCGTAGACGTGGGGCTGGGGCGCAGGCCGGAACACGACATTTCGCGGCTCCTTGCGAATGAACCAGGTCTCACGACCTCGCCGCCGGCGCCGGCGGCGGGTCTCTTTCTCGTTCGCGTCACCTACCCGGAACAGGCGCTCGCTTTCGCGCCCAGAGGCTCACCCTGATGTCTGCTGATCGCTACTCCAATCCGCTCACCGAGCGGTACGCCTCGCGCGAGATGTCGCGAATCTTCTCCCCGTCCTTCAAATTCGGCACCTGGCGCCGTCTCTGGCTGGCGCTCGCGGAGGCGCAGCGCGAGCTTGGGCTGCCCGTCCCGGAGAGCGCGATCGCCGCGATTCGCCAGCACCTCGACGATGTCGACCTGACACGCGTCGCCGAGCTGGAACGTGAGCTGCGCCACGACGTGATGGCGCACGTTCACCACCTCGGCGAGCAGGCGCCAGAGGCGCGCGGCATTCTCCACCTCGGCGCGACGAGCGCCTACGTGGGTGACAACACGGACCTGATTCAGCACCGGGAAGCTCTCTCGCTCGTGCGAGCGCGGCTGGTGAGCTGCGTAGCGGCGCTCTCGCAGTTCGCGCGCGAGCACCGGGCACTTCCCACGCTCGGCTTCACCCACTTCCAGCCCGCGCAGCCCACCACGGTCGGGAAGCGCGCCACGCTCTGGATCCAGGACCTGCTGCTGGACCTAGAGGAGATCGAGTTTCGTCTCGCCTCCCTCCGCTTCCGCGGTGTGCGGGGCACCACCGGCACCCAGGCCTCGTTCCTCGACCTGTTCGAAGGCGACGGCCGCAAGGTGGAGCAGCTCAACCGCCGCGTGGCCGAGAAGATGGGGTTCCACCTGGTCTACGGCGTGACCGGGCAGACGTATACCCGCAAGACGGACTACGCCTTTCTCTCGACGCTGGCGGGAGTGGCGCAGTCTGCCTCGAAGTTCGCGCACGACATCCGGCTCCTCTCCCACCTGAAAGAGGTCGAGGAGCCGTTCGAGGAGCATCAGATCGGGTCCTCTGCGATGCCGTACAAACGCAATCCGATGCGAACGGAGCGGGTGACCGCGCTGGCACGACACGCGATCACGCTGGTGCTGAACCCCGCCTTCACCGCGGCCACACAGTGGTTCGAACGCACCCTCGATGATTCGGCCAACAAGCGGATCGCCGTGCCCGAGGCGTACCTCGCCGTAGACGCGGTTCTGCTGCTGGTTCACAATGTCGCCTCGGGGATGGTGGTGTACCCGCAGATGATCCGCCGCCGCCTGATGGAGGAGCTCCCCTTCATGGCAACCGAGAACCTGATGATGCGCGCCGCGAAAAAGGGGGGCGACCGGCAGGAGTTGCACGAGCGGGTCCGCAAGCACGCCGTGGCCGCGGGCGAGCGGATCAAGCGCGAGGGGCTGAACAACGATCTGCTGGACAGGATCGCGGCCGACAGCGCGTTCGGCGTCACCCGTGAGGAGATCGAGGAGGACCTCCGCCCGGAGCTGTTCGTGGGCCGGGCGCCCGAGCAGGTGGACGAGTTCCTCGCCGAGTGGGTGGACCCCGTGCTCGAGCGCTACCGCGGCGAGTTGGCCCTGCAGGCACCGCAACTCCACGTATAGGAACATCATGGCTTTCCGACTGCAGGCATCCCTGCCCTCCGACACCGCACCGGCAGCGTATCAATCCCTCGTAGCTGCCCTGCGGGAGGCGGGTACGCTCGGCTCCGCCGTGGCCGTTCTCTCGTGGGATCAGGAGACGATGATGCCCGCGCGCGGAGCCGAGCTCCGCGC